>JAAETH010000125.1 GCA_024228575.1 Actinomycetes bacterium | reverse complement strand
GCGTCGGCGATCGTCTCGACGAGGCGGTAGAGCTCCACCGTCCCCGGTGCGTTCTCGAAACGCGAGACCGTCGACTGGGAGGCCAGTCGGTCCCCGTGCACGGGATTCCGGCCGATGAGCATCTTGTGGATCGGATCGTCGGCGAGTTCATTCGCGTCGTTCCCATCGGGATATCCCAGAGCGATCGCAAACATTCGCTGCTGAACGAGTTCGGAGAGATCGTGACGAACCTTGCCCGCCTGCCGATCATCCCGAAGGCACTCCGCCAATTGCTCGCTCAGCCCCAGCTTCTCGTCGATGGCCTTGAGCAACAAGGCTCCGCCGTCGGAGCTGCTGTGCTCCTGGTCGAAGGCGGCCACGACGGGCTTCGAGATCAAGTCGGGAAAGGTGACTGTTGGCGATCACGCCCCAGAAGCAGGTAAGGAGCCGAGACGCATTCTGGGAGACCATCGCCACCCGGGCGCCGAACGGCAGTCCGAGCCGGTCGAGGCCGGCGCCCATGTTTCGGGAGAGTTCGCCAAGCTGGCTGAAGCGGGTCTCGCCCAGGGAAGGCGCGGGTTGATCGGGTTCGTCTACGAACGCGATTCGCCCGGGATACACGGCCAGGGCACGGTCGAGATGATCGCGGACGGTCAACGGAACCCGCATGGATGTTCTCCTCCTCGGGCGGGCAGGGTAGCTGAACGGCGGAGATTCCTTCTAGCCTGAACTATGCACGAAAGTTGGCTGAGAACCTGGCTTTCCACGGTTTCGGCGTGCCGCGCGGCGATTGACGCTGACGGATTTCGTTTTGGGTGGTCGATGCCCATTCCGTGGCGAGAATTTGGGGCGTGCCTCGG
>JAAETH010000124.1 GCA_024228575.1 Actinomycetes bacterium | reverse complement strand
CTTGCCGTCGTTGAGCTCGAGTTGGTCTCCGTCGTTCTCCATCTCCGACATACGCTGCCTACACAGGTAGTTGGAGCGGCCCTTCAACACCGACCAGTGGAACGGCTCGTCGACGTGATCTGCCAGGAAGGGAAGGTCCTTGCCAGCGAGCTGGTCCTGCAGCGCCTTCGTGGCCGTGGCGACGATGACCTTCTTGCCGCTTCGGATGGCCGGCACGAGGTAGGCGAGCGACTTGCCGGTGCCGGTGCCTGCCTGGGCGATCAGGTGGCGATCGGTGGTGATCGACCGCGCCACGGCAACGGTCATGTCTCGCTGACCGTCTCGAACCTCGCCAACCGCAAGCTGATCGACGACCTTCGTCAGTGCGTCCACGGCATCGGCCGCGATGTCGTCGCTGATGCTGTGTCCGGCCGAATCCACGACCCCGCACGCTACCCGTCCGCGGGTGTTGGTCGTCGAACGACCGGTCAGGTGCGGACGCGGCTGGAGGCCGTTGGGGTTGCCGTTCGAGATGTGGCGAACGTAACGAGCTCAGCCTGTAGCGGTATCGCTGCGGCGTCGCCCGAATGGCTGCGCAGGGTCGCGGCATCTCGAAGTGCCGTCATCGTCTCCGAACACTGGATATCGGGCACGACAGGTGGATCAGTTGTGCTGATCGCAACCGCCACCAGCACCTTCATCGAGAGCTCGTCGCGGCGTCAAACTCGGACCTGAGCTGATACATACAACTGCGTCATGCATACGTATGCCTTACTGTTTGACACATGAGTACCCGAACGGCTCTGCGTCTCGATCCACAGGCGGAGGCCGACCTCCAGTTCCTCGCGGAGATCTACGGGACTCAAACAGCTGCGATGAAGTCCGCACTCGCCGCGTTGGCCGAGCGCGAGCGGCGTTTCGCTGCAATGCGAGACTTCATCGCCGAGACCGAGGCCGACTCTGGTGACCTCACGGAGACCGAACTCGAAACGGCACGGGAACTGTTCGGGTGATACTCGACGCGGGCCCTCTCATCTCGGCTAACCGCAATCGGCGAGCCTTGGCGGCCCTCATGGTGGCGGCCCTCGAAGCAGAAGAGACTCTCAGAACTACGGAGGTGGTCGTCTCTCAGGTGTGGCGAGACTCGAGTCAGGCAAACCTGGCTGCTGCTCTCAAAGCAATCGAGGTCCACGACTCATTCGGGAACGGTCGCCACGTCGGTGAACTCATGGGACGTGCTGGTACATCCGACCCCGTCGATGCACATCTGGTCGTCTTGGCGCGCCGAACCAACGAGGCAGTTCTGACTTCTGACTCCGACGACTTCGAGACGCTCGCCAATCACTCGCGCGTTCGGGTTGTGGCGTGGCCCTGAGGGAGGAGCGGCCGTTCCTCTCTTCAATGATGAATCCCTGACCCGAGGATCCGGCAATCGCTTCTCTGTCGCCGTCCATCCGGTAGCGTCGACTCTGATGGATCTTTCGGGTGTCGATCTGAGCAGTGTTCCCCGCCATGTGGCGGCGGTGATGGACGGCAATGGCCGTTGGGCCACCCGTCAGGGACTCAAACGAACCGATGGTCACGCCGCCGGCGAGCACGCCCTCTGGGACACGGTCTACGGCGCTCTCGACCTGGGCGTCGAGTGGCTGACCGTCTACGCCTTCTCCACCGAGAACTGGAAGCGCAGCACCGAAGAAGTCCGCTTCCTCATGAACTTCAATCAACAGTTGCTGATCGACCGCTCGCAGGAGCTGAACGAGCAGGGTGTTCGAATCCGGTTCGCCGGCCGCCGCAATTGGCGTGTACCCAAGCGTCTGATCCGTCGCCAGGACGAATCGATCGAGCTGACCAAGGACAACCGCAAGCTCACGCTGACGATGGCGTTCAACTATGGCGGGCGGGCCGAGATCATCGACGCGATGAAGGCGATGGTCGCCGACGGAGTTGCACCCGGCGACATCACAGAGAAACGGCTGCGGCAGTACTTCTACGACCCCGAGATGCCCGACGTCGACCTGATGATCCGCACGTCGGGCGAGTTCCGCATCTCGAACTTCCTCCTGTGGGAGATCGCCTACAGCGAGCTGGTGTTCGTCGACACACTCTGGCCAGATTTCCGGCGCGAGAACCTGCGCGACGCCATCATCGAGTTCCAGCAACGTGAACGCCGCTTCGGTGGCGTTGACGAGGCCTGACCACTGTGATTCGGGCGGCGGCTTGTCTGAGCGACGTTTCGGCGGAGCCGAAACTCGGTCTGCGAACGAGGTGAGCGACCGTGGCGCTGTACCGCGACCGCGGCATCGTTCTCCGCACATACAAGCTGGGTGAAGCCGACCGAATCGTTTCGATCATCACCGAGGAGCGGGGCAAGGTCAGGGCTGTCGCCAAGGGTGTCCGCAAGACCAAGAGTCGCTTCGGTGGGCGTCTGGAGCCGACGGGCCATCTTGCGTTGCAACTCTACGAAGGCCGCGAACTCGACATCGTCACCCAGGTCGAATCGATCCAGGCCTACCGCCACATCCGTGAGGATCTCGATCGTCTGTCGAAGGCGATCGTCCTGCTGGAAGCGGTCGACCATCTCGCTCACGAGGGTTCGCCGGCGCCACACCTGTACCGGATGTTGGCCGGGGCCCTGGCAGAGCTCGACCGCAGCGACTCGGCGATGCTCGTGCCGGCGTTCCTGCTGAAGCTGCTGGCAGCCGAGGGGTTCGGTCCCGACCTCGATGTGTGTGTCGTCGGCGGCAAGGCCGACGCCGACCTCGATCTCGTGGCGCTCGACATCGACCGCAATGGTGCGGTGTGTATCGAACACCGGCGGGGTGTGCCGGTGTCGACGGAGGCGTTTGCAGTCATGAGGGCGGTGATGGGCGGCGGGTTGAAGGACGTCCTCGACGTGGCGGAGGGCCCGGTCACCCACGAGGTCGATGCGCTTGTCGGACGCATGTACGAACACCATGTCGAGCGCCGCCTTCGGTCGGCTCACGTTCTCGATCGGGCGTGACGGCGCGTTCAGCGGGACGCACTCGGGTAGCGTCGGGCATGTGAGCATCAAGGTTGAACTCGACAAGCTGGCCGAGGAGATGGCAACCCGCACGATCGGGTACCTCATCACCGTCGACTCGGAAGGTCCTCCACATCTGGGGCAGGCCAATCTCCATTGGGTCGAGGGACGAATCGTCGCAGGGGCCGGCAAGACGGCATGTCGTCACGTGGCAGCCGGCCGGCCGGTATCGGTGATGTGGCCACCGGTCGAAGAGGGTGGGCACACACTCATCGTCGACGGCACCGCCGAGATCGTCGGAGAAGGTGACGCCGCCGAGGTCCACATCACGCCGACCTGGGCCATTCTCCACCGCCGTTCCCGCCCCGACTCGCCACCCAGCGCTACCGGGTGTAAGGACGATTGCGTTCCGATGACGACCTCCGAATAGGACGGGTCGCGGGAACCCAGGAGTTGCGGCCTTCGTTGTGAATTGAATGGGCAATCGTGCCCATTTCGTTCATCGATGGGAGTGATTCGTAGTGTTTGCGTGGCTTTTCTTCACGCTGTTGTTCGCTGTGGCGGCAGTGGTGATCTTCTTCGGCATGCAGAAGCATCGCCGGTACGAGAGTCCGTCCGACCCGGCTTGGGCGGGGGCCAAGTCTCTGGGCCGACCGATCTACATCCTGGTGAAATGGGCGGCTCTGTTCGTTCTTGTCGTTCCGGGGATCTTGATGTGGACGACCCTGCGGATGGTCCACACGATCGAGGCGGGACACGTCGGCGTGGTCTACACCTTCGGCGAGATCACCGGCCAGCGCGACGAGGGCATCGCCGTCATCGCTCCGTGGAGTTCCATGCGTGACGAGTCGATTCAGGTTCAGTCGCACACGTTCGCCCAGGTGACAGCGTTCTCGAAGGAGACGCAGGATGTGTTCGTAACCATCACCGTGAACTATTCGGTGTCGCCGCGTGCGGTCCAGGACCTGTTCCGCGAGGTCGGCCCCGACTGGTTCAACCGGCTGGTCGACTCGCGTGCTCAGAACTTCATCAAGGAGGAGACCGTGCAATACGAGGCGGTCGATATTGCCCCCAACCGTGAAGCGATTCGCCAGAACATCAAGGCAGCCCTATCGGACGCCCTCGAGCCCTACTCGGTCGATGTTGTCGACCTGCTCGTCAACAACATCTCGTTCTCGCCCGAGTTCACCGGGGCCATCGAGGACAAGCAGATCGCCACACAGGAGGCGTTGCAGGCCCAAGAGCTCGTGGCCAAGTCCGAGGCAGAGGCTAGACAGGCCGTTGCCAAGGCCGAGGGCGAGGCCGAGAAGGTGGTCATCGCTGCAAACGCCGACGCTTCGAAGGTGCGCATCGATGCCCAAGCCGAGGCCGACGCCGCCAAGCTGGTAGCCGACGGTCAGGCCGAAGCGAACCGCATCCTCATAGCGTCGCTCGGCGGAGCTTCGTTGCTCGACTACCTGGCGATACAGCAGCTAGCCGACAACATCGAGATTGCGCTCATCCCTTCTGGCGAAGGTCTCATCCTCGACCCGGCAACCCTGTTGACCCGCGACGTCGATGTCGCGGATGCCGGTGTCACGGATGATGACGTGGAACCGGTGCCGGAGGGCTGACGGCGCAGGTGTTCACCGGCTGAGCGGTGTCGACGGGTGCAGCGTTGGTGGGCGCTGCACCCACATGATCGAACGGACCCAGCCGAGTATTGGGGACTTCGGCAGACCCCGTGGCCGATACGCTCGACCGCCATGGTTGAGAACCCCTCCAGCACCGCACCATCACAGCCTTCGGGCCCCGACCCCGAGTTGTTCGACAAGGTCGTCAATCTCTGCAAGCGCAGGGGTTTTGTGTACCCGAGCGCCGAGATCTACGGCGGCTTCCGCTCGACGTACGACTACGGGCCCCTCGGCTCGCTCATGCTCCGCAACGTCAAGGACGCCTGGTGGCGTTCGATGGTGCAGCTGCGCCACGACGTCGTCGGTCTCGACGCCGCCATCCTCAGCCCGCCACAGGTCTGGGAAGCGTCTGGCCACCTGGCCAACTTCAGCGATCCACTGGTCGACTGCACCAACTGCAAGACCCGCCACCGCCAGGACAATCTTGACGATCCGAACAAGTGCCCCTCGTGTGGCAAGTCCGGCACATTCACCGAGGCTCGTGCTTTCAACCTGATGTTCAAGACCCACGCCGGTCCCATCGAGGGTGCGGGCGCCGAGGTCTACCTGCGGCCCGAGACGGCTCAGGGCATGTTCATCAACTTCAAGAACATCATCAACACGACCCGCAAACGCCCGCCGTTCGGCATAGCCCAGATCGGCAAGTCGTTCCGCAACGAGATCACGCCGGGCAACTTCGTGTTCCGTACTCGCGAGTTCGAGCAGATGGAGCTCGAGTTCTTCGTGCACCCCGACGAATCGCAGCAGTGGTACGAGTACTGGCTGAAGGAGCGCTTCGACTGGTATCTCGATCACGGCATCCCCGAGGACAAGCTGATGCTGCGCCCCCACGACGACGACGAGTTGAGCCACTACTCGTCTGGCACTTCCGATGTCGAGTTCATGTTCCCTTGGGGTTGGGGTGAGCTCGAAGGCATCGCCAACCGTGGTGACTACGACCTGACCCAGCACAGCGAGCATGCCGGCGAGAAGCTCGAGTACTTCGATCAGGCGAACAACGAGCGCTACACGCCACACGTCATCGAGCCCGCGGCCGGTGCCACTCGATCGATGATGGCGTTCCTGATGGCCGCCTACGACGAGGAGATCGTCAACGACGATACGCGCACCGTGTTGCGCCTCGACCCTCGCCTCGCTCCCTACAAGGTCGCGGTGCTGCCCCTGTCGAAGAAGGACACATTGCAGCCGCTGGCGCACGAGATCCTCGGCATGCTCCAGCCTCACTACATGACCGAGTACGACGAGACCCAGGCCATCGGCCGTCGCTACAGGCGCCAGGACGAGATCGGCACGCCGTTGTGTGTGACGGTCGACTTCGAGAGTCTCGACGACAACGCCGTCACCGTCCGCGACCGGGACACGATGGAGCAGGACAGGGTCGCCGTGGCAGGTCTGGTCGACCACATCGCCTCAAAGCTCGGGTTCTGAAGACGAGGGCTACACATGAGCCGCTGGATGAAACGCGACGATGTCATGCGCGGAGCGACCTACGACACCCGCTGGGACGAGCTGGTCGAGGCCGGCGAAAACGTGCACGGCGAGGCCGACCTGATCCAGTCCCTACTGCCGATCGGTGTCGAGTCTCCCATCGTCATGGACGCCGGCTGCGGAACCGGACGTGTCGCGATCGAGCTGGCCGGCAGGGGAGTTGACGTGGTCGGCGTCGACGTCGACCCTCAGATGCTCGAGCAGGCGAAGGCCAAGGCTCCACACCTCGAGTGGATCCTCGACGACCTGACCCACATCGGCCAGGATCGATCGTTCGACATCATCGCCTTGCCGGGCAACGTCATGATCTTCGTCGAACACGACGCCGAGGCCGCTGTGGTGGCGAACCTCGCCGCCCATCTGACCGAGGGTGGTCTCCTCGTGGCCGGGTTCGTGCTCGAACCCGAAGGACTGACGGTCGACGGCTACGACCGGTGCTGCGAGGAAGCCGGGCTCTCGCTCGTCGATCGGTGGGCGACCTGGGACAAGCAGCCATTTGATGGTGACGACTACGCGGTGTCCGTTCATCGTCGCTAGCGCTATCTCGGGCCAGCCACGAGGTGGCGTCGACGGGTGCGGGGCCGTGACGTGGTTGCGACGATCACCCTGCCTCTGCTCAAGCGGGTAGGTGGTGCGGCCGACTGCCGCTTCATGCGACATCGCAGTGTTCCCCTCGCCATGGTGGGCTTGCTGGCTCTCGCCGCCTGCTCAGAATCCTCCGGTGCGGTCGCCGGAAACGACGCGGCGACGATCACCACGGCCGCCCCGACGTCCGAGGAAACACCGCCGACGACTGGCCCGCCCGAATCCACGACCACCTCCCAGGCGCGCGCCACCACAACGATCGAGGTCGTCGAGTCGACGGTCACCACCGACGCGGGCACCATCCCCGACGGCACGGTGACGTCTGTTCCGTCCGATGAGGGATCGGCGAGGGAGAGGTCGATCATCGCGTCCACCTGGGGTGGTAGCGGCCCCTTTCACGACCACGGTGGCGTCGAGCCCGACGGAAGCGGTTGCTCGCCGGGAACAGCCGACCTCCCCGATGGCATCTGGTATGTGAGCCTGACCAGCGTCGAGGACCATACGCTCGCCGTCGACCTGATGTGTGTGTACTCCGACGAGGCGGCCTTCGCGCGCGACGACTACGGCGGCGGCGACCGGGTCTATGTGAACACCTCGACCAAGTTGCGTTACGTCGAACTCGGCGAGAGTCCGTCCTTCTACTTCATCGTCGATTGGAACGATCCCGACTCGCAGATGTTCGTGCCCATGACCGTCTTGACGAACGCCATCTCGGACGGCCTTGCGGACGGCTGGCTGCTCGTCGAAGGTGGCCATGCCATCGAGTTCTGGCAGCCCTGGGACAGCTGACCCGCCCATCGAACGGGAGTTCGGAGCGGCTGATAGCGTCGCCACCAAGATGGCGATCAACTCCGAGGACATCGAGAAGGTTCGTGAGGCGGCCGACATCGTCGGCGTTGTCTCACAGTTCGTCGCACTGAAGAAGGCCGGCCACACCTGGAAGGGTCTGTGCCCATTCCACAACGAGAAGACCCCCTCGTTCAGCGTCAATCCGACCCGTGGGTTCTACTACTGCTTCGGATGCCAGCAGAGCGGCGACGTCATCACTTTTGTCCGCGAGATGGAAGGCCTCGACTTTCCCGAAGCGATGGAATGGTTGGCAACCAAGCAGGGGGTCCAGCTGCGTTATGAGGAGAGCTCGGTCGACTCGGCCAAACGAGGTCGTCGCAAACACCTCACCGGCATTGTCGAATTGGCCGTCGACTTCTATCACGACCGCCTCCTGGTGGCCCCCGACGCGGGCAGGGCGAGGGCGTACCTGCGAAGCAGGGGATACGACCGCGATGTCGTCGAGCGGTTCCGGCTGGGATACGCACCCGACGATTGGGATGTGTTGGCGAAACACCTGAAAGTCGGTGGGCGCGACCTCGAGGCATCTGGCCTCGGGTTCACAAACAGGCGTCAGCGTCTGCAGGATTTCTTTCGCGACCGTGTGTTGTTCCCCATCTTCGACACGAACGGTGCAGCGGTCGGCTTCGGCGGTCGTCAACTGCCCGAAGGGCAGCCACCCAAGTACAAGAACAGCTCCGAGACCGAGCTCTACAACAAGTCCAAGGTGTTGTACGCCCTCAACTGGGCAAAGAAGGATGCCGTTGCGCGCAACGAGCTGATCGTGTGCGAGGGGTACACCGACGTCATCGGCTACTTCGCCGCCGGCCTGCCCAGGGCCGTGGCCACATGTGGCACCGCCCTGACCGAGGACCACGTCAAGTTGATGCGCAAGTTCGCATCGAAGGTGGTGCTCAGCTTCGACGCCGACGGCGCCGGGAGGGCAGCGGCCGACAAGTTCTACGAGTGGGAGCGCCGCTACGAGATCGAGGTGCACGTCGCGGACCTGCCCGATGGTGCAGATCCCGGCGAACTCGCTCAAGAGCCCGACGGACCCGAACTGCTGGCCAAAGCGATCGAGGGGGCCGTCCCTTTCCTGGCGTACCGCATCGAGCGTGTGCTGGTCACCGAACGCCTCGACACACCCGAGGGGCGAGCCCGCGGTGCCGAGCGGGCGATGGAGGTCGTGGCCGAACACCCGAACGAACTGTTGCGAGACCAATACCTGATGGAGGTCGCGTCGCGGACCAGGGTCGAACCAGAGCGCCTCAGGTCGATCCTGGCGAAGCGGCTGGCCATGCCCCGCAGGCGACCAGATGACCAGACCCGCAACCCGGGTTCGTCGCGTCGTGAGGGTCCCACCGGGGGCGACGATCCGGCCTGGAACGACGAGGCGCCCGACTACTACGACGACGATCCAGCACTTGCCGGGATGTCTTCGGTGAGACCGGGCCGGCGCTCGAGCGGTACCGACGGAGCACAATCCGAGCACGAACGGATCGAGCCTCGCGAACGCGAGCTGCTGAGGTTGATGATCCACCGGCCCGCCGACGTGGCCGGTCGCACACAACCGGTGTTGTTCACCACTCCGATCACCCGCAGGTCCTACGAACTGCTCTCTGAACCGGGGTGGGAGGGCAGGTTGCCCGACGAGGCGCCGGCCATCGGCGACCTCCTACGCCGGCTGACGGTCGAGACGTTCGAAGGAGAGTCTGACCCGATTGAGGACCTGGGCTGGGTTGTGCGCGATGCTGCACTAAGGGCTCGTCGAGATATCGCGGCCGAAGCCAGGGTCGACAGGGAGACATTGAGAGAACAACAACCGTTGCTTCAATGGATCGTCGAACGTACCGAGGAACTACAAGGTGCAGACACGCGGGTTCGAGCGATCGATGCATTGCTAGCTTGGCTGGTGTCGTACGCAACCGAACGCGAAGGGGGGTGAGATGGGCGACCTGATGGATCGACGCAGAGCCCGTCGCGCCGCGCTCGGCGGATCTGGCTCTCGCGACCCTGTCAAGCAGTACCTGGCCGAAATCGGTCAGGTGCCCTTGCTCAGCCGCGAACAAGAGTTCCAACTGTCCGAACTCATCGAGGTTGGCGTCGAGGCTGCCCACAAGCTCGTCGAGATCGACGCCCCCGATTCCTGTCCCATCGTCGACGACGACTACATCGCCCAGCTGCGCCGCGAGAAGTCCGAGGGTGACGATGCGTTCGACACGATGTGTCGGGCCAACCTGCGCCTGGTGGTGTCCATCGCCAAACGATACGGCGGCCGCGGCATGGCCCTGCTCGACCTCGTGCAGGAAGGCAACCTGGGTCTCATGCGAGCGGTCGAGAAGTTCGACCGTCACAAGGGCTTCAAGTTCTCCACTTATGCCACCTGGTGGATTCGTCAGTCGATCACCAGGGCCATCGCCGACCAGTCGCGAACCATCCGTATTCCCGCCCACATGGTCGACCTGCTCAACCGCGTCACACGCACCCAGCGCGAACTCGTGCAGCACCTGGGGCGTGAACCAACCGTCGACGAGGTCGCCGAAGCGGTCGAGATGGAGATAGACAAGGTCCGCGACCTGCTCCAGATGGCGCAGGATCCACTGTCGCTCGACAGCCCCCGCGGCGACGAGGAGGACACGAGTCTCGGCGACTTCATCAAGGACGAGAGCAACGCCCTTCCGGCCGAGGTCGCAACCCGGCGTTTGCTCCAGTCCGAGGTCCGCGAGGTGCTTCGCCAGCTGAACGATCGCGAGGCAGAAATCGTCGCCGATCGCTTCGGTCTCAACGGCCAGAAGCCGCTGACCCTAGAAGAGGTGGGCAAGAAGTTCGGGGTCACACGAGAACGAGTTCGCCAGATCGAGGCCAAGACACTGGCCAAGCTGAGACACCCTCAGAGATCTGCTCGTCTGAAGGAGTATCTGGAGAACTGATAGGCGTGGCGGCCTGGTATATTCACTCTTCGTCCTTCCGGGGTAGCTCAGTTGGCAGAGCAGCGGACTGTTAATCCGTTTGTCGTGGGTTCGAGCCCCACCCCCGGAGCCACCTAAAACCCCAGGTCAAGCGGGGTTTTCGGTTTTGGGCCCGAGAACGTCAGAGCCTCGGCATCCAACCAAAATCCAACCAAACTGTCAGAACCTCGTGTTTAGATGCCTCGCATGAGAGGTCACATGAGGGAACGTTCTCGCGGCGTGTGGGAGCTGATCGTCCACCTTGGTCGCGATCCGCTGACTGGCAGGCGCCGTCAGCGCAGCCGCACGTTCAGGGGTACCAAGCGCGAAGCCGAACGGGCGCTGCGCTCGCTCATCGCTTCGGTCGAGCATGGTCACATCACCGGGACGGGCACGACCCTGAACGGGCTTCTGAACGCATGGCTCGAACTCGCAGCCGATCAGCTGTCGCCGACGACGCTTCGCGAATACCGGCGGCTCGTCGACAAGCGGATCGCTCCCGTGTCCCGCTCGAAAAGGCGCGCGTGTGGTCTGACCAGCACGTTTGCCCGCCATCCTGGTCTCTCATGTCCCGCCTGCTCTACCGCTTCCTCGCCCAACT
>JAAETH010000123.1 GCA_024228575.1 Actinomycetes bacterium | reverse complement strand
GTTTGAGCCGCCACCGGGCTCGAACGTCGGCTGGGGGTTGCTCCAGAGGCTGACCGGACCAGACGACGCTGCGATGGCCAGCAACAGCAGGAACACACTTGTGGTCAGCCATGCAGCCGGTTTGACCCACGCTCCAGGCAGACGCTTCACGGTCGGGACGTTAGCTGGCGCCGAGATGTTGGACCAGCCACCTGCGGCACATCACGTCGGGCACAATGGACCCATGGGAAGTGAATCTCGAACCGCCGGGTTCGGCACTTGTGGATCTCGAGCCGGCACGGTCAGGCCGTGATCGAGTCGAGTGCACCCGAGCCCGCCACGCTCGATTGGCTGCTCGCCGGCGACGCCGCAATCCGCTGGCAGGTCAAGCGCGACCTGCTCGACGCCCCCGTCGTCGAGGTCGAAGCGGAACGATCGCTCGTGGCCACGACCGGTTGGGGGCGAAGACTGCTCGAACACCAGGATCCGCAGGGCACCTGGGCCAATGGTCTGTACGGTCCCAAATGGACCTCGACCACCTACAGCTTGCTGCTCCTACGGCACTGCGGGCTTCCGCCCGGCGACCCACGGACACAACGAGGAGTTGAGTTGATATGGGACGGTGCCCGCTATTTTGATGGCGGCTTGACCTGTGCCGCCTCCATCGATGCTCCCGAGGCCTGCGTCACTTCCCTCTACCTGGCCCTGGCGTACTACTTCGAAGTGGCCCACCCCAACGTCGCCGGGGCCCTCGAGTGGCTCCTCGAGAACCAGCTCGAGGACGGTGGCTGGAACTGTCGCACGGTTCGTTTCGGTGATCGTCACAGCTCGTTTCACACATCGATCTCGGCACTCGAAGCCCTGAACGAGGCCAAGCGGGTTCATCCGGATCGCGACGACATCGGCGAAGCGCTGGCCGCCGGACGCGAGTTCTTCCTCAGGCACCACCTCTTCAAGTCTCACCGCGATGGTTCGGTCGCCAACCCGGCCTTCACCCGGCTGTCATTTCCTCCCCGCTGGCACTACGACCTGCTTCGTGGGCTCGATCACTTCGCCGAGACCAACGCCCCTGCCGACGATCGCTACGGTGATGCAGCCGATGTTCTTCACACCCGTCGCCGCAAGGACGGCACTTGGCCGGTTCAACAGAAGTACGCGGGATCGGTCTGGTTCGACATGGAACGCACCGGTGGACCGAGTCGGTGGAACACCCTGCGCGCCCTGCGGGTCCTTCGCTGGCATCGTTCGAGGACCCGGCCCACCCCTCCACTCGGCAGTGCCGATGGTCGGGTGCGAGACTGAGCGTATGACTCGTTTTGAACCCCCCGGCCCTGGAGGGTGGGACCTCGATCTGTCGCATTTTCCCGGCGGCACGACACCGATCGCCCAGGCACTGATGGCGGGTGGTATCGAGAAGGCCTACGAGGATCTGTTCGCAGAACTCGGCGTTCCAGCCCGAACCATCCGGTTCAGATGGGTGAACGGCTTCGTCTACACACGACTCGAACCTCTGGTCGGAGCCAATCGTGCAACGTCCGAACCTCCGCCGAAGTGGGTCATGAAGGTGGCGAGCCGAGTGTTGCCCGAGTTCAGACGCCGGGAGAGGAGTGCCAAGGCCAACCTCGACAACCCGCCTTGGCCAGACGTCGTGAAGGAGTGGACCGACAACATCGAACCGCGCCTCACGGCTCGAAATCGCGAGCTACAGAACGTCGACCTCACCATCCTCGACGATGTAGAGCTGGCCGACCACCTCCAGGTGTTGTTCGACCACTGCTTCGCCACCTATCGAGAACATCATCGGCTCCACGGATACGACATGGGTCCCGTCGGGCGTTTTGTGTTCGCCTGCCGAGGATGGGGCATAGATGCAGCGGACGCTGTCCAGACCCTCGCCGGCGCTTCGCCCCACACCTCTGGACCGTCGAGGGCGGTCGGCGAGATTCGCTCGGCGATCACCGCCGCGGGAGTTGACCTGGAAGGGCTCGAACCGGACCTCGATGCCATCGCCTCGGTCTCACCTCTGGTAGCCCAGATGCTCGACGACTACATGGGCAGGCATGGATGGGTTGTCTACACCGGCTACGACGTCGAATCGTTCACCATGGCCGACACACCGGGCGTTCTCGCCAGGACGATCGTGTTCGGCACCCACCGCGAACGTGTTGTCGATCACGTCGCTGCGATCTCCGAACTGAGGGAGAGAGTTCCGGCTGGCGACCGCTCCCACTTCGATACCCTCGTCACCGACGCCAGGGGAGCGATGGGCATGAGGGACGCCCAGGGGCCGATCACGGTCGAGTGGCCCACGGGGCTCCTTCGGCGTGGAATGCTCGAAGCGGGCAGCCGCCTGGTGGCAGCCGGTGAGATGAACGCGACGGGCCATGTGTTCGAGCTGACCATCGACGAGCTGACGGCGGCCGTCGCTGGACGGGCCGCTCTGTCAGCTGACGAACTGGCGGCACGCTGCGAGGAGCGGGCCGCGATGCGCCTCCTCGATGCTCCTCGCAAACTCGGTGATGACCCTCCACCACCCCCACCCGACGTGTTGCCGCGGGCGATGAGGTCGATGGTGTCCGTCGTGAGGGCCACGATGGAGGAAATGGGGCTGGTCGCCGACGGATTCGACGCCGAGGAGCAACGCCTCTCCGGTGTCGGGATCGGAAACTCGACGTTCACGGCGATCGCGCGTGTGGCCGTGACCCCAGAAGAAGCGCTCGAGCGCCTCGATCCGGGCGACATCTTGGTGACGTTGACAACCAGTCCCGCCTACAACCTGGTCCTGAGCCTCGTCGGCGGCCTGGTCACCGCGGAGGGTGGACCCGTGTGCCACGCAGCGGTGTTGTCGCGCGAGCTCGGCATTCCGGCCGTCATTGGAGCCACCGACGCGCTCGTAGCCATCCCCGACGGTTCTACCGTCGAGATCGATCCCGTCGCCGGTCGGGTAAGGGTCATCGATACGGCCTGACCTTGCGCATCCCCTTCCGAGGTCTGAGCAACGGGTACGCTCCGCGTCTGTGGCAACAGCGCAGGTCAAGGACGCCTTGTTGGACGAGGTGGCGCGGCTGGCGGTCGAGTCCGCCGGGTCGCTTCCAGGGGTAGAGGCCGCTTCTCTCGTTCGTGGGTTGTACGAAGGCGTAGCCGCCGACGACATCGCCGACCTGACGGCCGACGAGTTGTTCGCGGCCGCCAGGTGCCTTTGGCGTGTGGCCGCCAGGCGGCAACCCGGCGAGGTTGTCGTCCGCGTCTACAACCCGACCCGAGAAGACGACGGTTGGGAGTCAGGGCACACGGTGGTCGACATCGTGTCGCAGGACATCCCGTTCATCGTCGATTCGGTTCTCGCGTTGATGGAGTCCCTCGGGATTGTCGTCGACCTCGTGGCCCATCCCGTGACGACGGTCGTACGATCCGGTGGCGAAGTCGTGTCGGTGGGATCACCGGATCCGACCGGTGATGGGGTGGCCGAGTCCTTCATGCATCTTCAGATCGACAGGGTGTCTGGCGACGTCGGCCTCACCGAGCTGCGTCAGGCCGTCGAGGCGGTCATGGGCGATGTTGCCTCGGCCGTCCGAGACTGGCCTGCGATGGTCGAGAAGGCGCGAACGCTCGCCAGGCAGCTCCACGGCTGGGCGGCCGAGGCCGACGATGGACGTGCTCGATATCAGAGATCGATCGGCCACGGGGCCGACGAGGTTGCCGAGCTGCTCGAGTTCATCGCCGAGGGGTCGTTCACGTTCCTGGGCTATCGCGAGTACGACCTCATCGATGAGTCGAAACTCGTGGCGCGCCCTGGGACCGGGCTCGGAGTGATGTCGGATGAGCCACTACAGACCGAACGCGACCTTTCGAGCCCGCCCGAGCTGAAAGAACTCGCCAGGCAGCCCCTCGTGGCGAATCTGACCAAGGCGAACTCGTTCTCGACCGTTCACCGCTCGGCTCCGCTCGACTACGTCGGGATCAAGGAGATCAACGCCGACGGTGTGGTCACCGGTGAACGACGGTTTGTCGGTCTCTACACGGCCGACGTCTACAACAAGGCGGTCATGACCGTTCCGGTCATCAGGGACAAGGTGGAGGAGGTCATCCGTCGTTCCGGTCTCGATGGCCCGTCCCACAATCGCAGCAGGCTGCTGTTCGCCCTGAACACCTACCCGCGCGACGAGCTGTTCCAGATGAGCGTCGACGAGCTCGAGGAGATGGTCGCCGCCATCGTCGAGATTCGCGATCGCCGGCGTGTGAACGTCGTGTTGCGCAAGGACACCTTCGGCAGGTTCCTTTCGCTTCTGATCTACGCACCGCGCGACCGATACACGACCGACGTTCGGCTCGCATTCCAGTCGGCGCTGATGGAGGCATACGGCGGAACAAAGGTCAGGTTCTCGACCGAGCTGTCCGACGCCGCTCTGGCCAGGGTTCACATGGTCATCTATCGCGAACCCGGAGCGGGTGGCAACGATCCGTCGCTCGATGCGGTCGAGTCGATGTTGACCGAACTGATCCTCACCTGGGACGACGGCTTCCGTTCGGCCGCGCTCGAGGTTCACGGACCCGACGAGGGGCCGAGCGTCCACGCACGGTTCTCGAGCGCGTTCCCGGCGACCTATCGAGCCCATGCCTCGCCCCGTCAGGCCGTGGGCGATCTGGAACGTCTCAGAGCACTCGGCGCAGACGACATCGACGTGCACTTCACGTCGATCGCCCACATGGTTCAGTGCCATCTGTACCGGACGGGTGGCCCCACAACGCTGACCCGTCTCATTCCACTGTTGCACGACCTCGGGGCTGTTGTCGTCGACGAGCGCCCACACCTGATAGCGACCGATCACGAGATCCTCGGCCACGTCTACCAGCTCGGCCTCGATTTCGGATCGGTTCTGAAGGGCGACGATCGCGAACGTCTCCGCGATACCGTTCTTGCCGCCTGGCGCGGTGAAGGGGAGAGTGATCGGCTCGGCGAGATGGTCCTCTCGGCGGGGCTCACCTGGCGAGAGGTCGCGGTCGTGCGAGCCTATGCCCGCTACTTCGTGCAGCTCGGAGGCCGCTACAGCATCGCCTATGTCATCCAGACACTCGTGCAGCACCCCCAGATCGTCTCGGGACTGGTCGATCTGTTCTCGGCGCGTTGTGACCCCGAACAATCCAACGACGACCTCGCGGCCGAGTTGACCGAGGAACTGCTCTCCCTGATCGACGAGGTTTCGAGCCTCGACGCCGACCGCATCCTGCGTGCCATGTTGTCGCTGATATCGGCAACGGTGCGGACCAACGCGTGGGCCCGTCACGATGCGTTGGCGTTCAAGCTCGACCCGACCATCGTCGAGGACATGCCCAAACCCGTGCCACACGCCGAGATCTTTGTCTACGCACCCCGCGTCGAGGGTGTACATCTGCGTGCGGGATCGGTGGCCAGAGGCGGGTTGCGGTGGTCCGATCGGTACGAGGACTTCCGCACCGAAATCCTGGGACTGATGAAAGCCCAGTCGGTCAAGAACTCGGTCATCGTTCCCGTGGGTGCCAAGGGAGGGTTTGTCGCGAGACGGCTACCGACGACCGGAGACCGCTCGGCGACCATGGACGAGGTCGTCGGCTGCTACAAGCTGTTCATCTCCGGATTGCTCGACGTCACCGACAATCTGGTCGATGGTGAGATCGTTCCACCCGACATGGTCAGGCGGCTCGATGGCGACGACCCCTATCTCGTCGTGGCCGCCGACAAGGGAACGGCGACATTCTCCGACATTGCCAACGCGATCGCGATCGAACGAGGATTCTGGCTGGGTGACGCATTTGCGTCGGGTGGGTCGGTCGGTTACGACCACAAGGCCCTGGCCATCACGGCCAGGGGAGCGTGGGTGTCGGTGCAGCGCCACTTCGAGCAACTCGACCACGATGTGCAGACACAACCTCTCACCGTCGTCGGCATCGGAGACATGTCCGGAGACGTTTTCGGCAACGGCATGTTGCGCAGCGAGGCCATCCGCCTCGTCGCGGCGTTCGACCACCGCGACATCTTCATAGATCCCGATCCGTGCGACGAGGCGTTTGCCGAACGTGAACGCCTCTTCGAGTTGCCCAGGTCGTCTTGGGCCGACTACGACAAGTCGCTGATCTCCGAAGGTGGAGGTGTATTCAGTCGATCGGCGAAGTCGATTCGATTGCCTGCTCGTGTCAGGGAACTGCTCGGCATCGAACCAGGTATCGAAGCCCTGGCACCGAACGAATTGTTGAACGCGATCCTGAAGGCACCCGTCGACCTGATCTGGAATGGGGGCATAGGCACCTATGTCAAGGCGTCGAGCGAGCTGCACACCGAGGTCGGTGACAGGGGCAACGATGCAATACGTGTGGACGGCAACGAGCTTCGCTGCACCGTGTTCGGTGAGGGTGGCAACCTGGGTGTGACTCAGGAGGGCAGGATCGAATTTGCTCAGAACGGTGGCCGCATCAACACCGATGCGATCGACAACTCGGCTGGTGTCGATTGTTCCGACCACGAGGTGAACCTCAAGATCTTGCTCGCCGATGCCTCCGGGTCGGGATTGATCGATGGTCCCGAGAGAGACCACTTCCTCGGCACTCTGGCCGACGAGGTCTGCGATCACGTCCTGGCCAACAACGATTCGCAGAACGAGACCCTCACGCTGGCCGAAGCGATCGCTCCTGGCATGGTCGACGTTCATCAGCGCCTCCTGCACTGGTTGCAGGATCGTGCCGGACTGGATCGTTCACTCGAAGCACTGCCGTCCGACGATCAGCTCACAAAGAGGCGTGAGGCCGGTCGGGGTCTCACGAGGCCGGAACTCTCCGTACTGCTGGCCTACACAAAAAACACCCTCACCCAGGATCTCGTCGACTCGCCGCTGGTCGACGAACCGGCGTTTGAGGCGATGCTCGATGGCTACTTCCCCGACGCCGTGGTCGACAGGTTTGCCGACCTCATCGACCGTCACGCCTTGCGCAGAGAGTTGACGGGCACCCTCGTTTCGAACGTCCTCGTAAACCTCGGCGGCATCTCGATGGTTCACAGGCTGGCAGAAGAGACTTCGGCGACGATCGCTGACATCGCCAGGGCCCACACGGCGTCGTTGCAGATATTCGATCTGCTGGAGCGCCTCGACAACGTCAGGGCACTCGATGGCCTGGTCGATGCTGCCACCCAGACGACGCTGAAGCTCGAGATCAAGCGCCTCGGCGAAAGAGCAACGCGCTGGTTGTTGCGCCACGAACCCTTGCCGTTCGACGTGGACGACGTCGTGGCGCGCTACGCGGGTCCGGTCGCATCGTTGTTCGAGATGGTCGAGGCGGCCGAGCGCGAAGCGCGTGTGCAGATCGCCCACCAGCTCGACCCCTCCGCCGAACCGTCCCCCGAGGAACCGACCGGTCTCGAACGCGACCTGGCAGAACTAGACCGCGCCTTCGGTTTCCTCGAGCTGAGCGGGGTGCAGCTGATCACCGAGGCCGATCTCGAGATCGTCGCTGCGATCTCGACCCACGTCGAGGCGCGGTTCGAGCTGGCCTGGTTGCGTCAGCGGATCGCCGACCTGCCTCGCGACGACCATTGGCAGACGCTGGCTCGCGGCGCCCTGCGAGACGAGGTCTACCGCGAACACGCCGAGCTGACTTCGACGGTTGTCAGGTGGGCGGCCAACCACGATGGCCACTTCGGCAATCCGGGCCGGATGCTCGAGGAGTGGATCGATACCCACGACGTCGCCGTCGAACGTTTCGAGATGATGCTCGCCGAAATTCGTTCGGCGGGCCGTCTCGATCTGGCCGGCATGAGCGTCGCCATACGGGCCCTGAACGCCCTGGCGAGAACCCAGGCCAAGGGCGACTGAAGACACCCGGCACCGTCCTACAACCGGGGCCCGCTCAGCGCGGCCTAACCCTCGTCGCGTTCGTGGGCTGCGGGGGTCAGGCCCCTGTAGGCCTCGGCGGGTCCGATCTCGCCCTCGATCACCTGGTGTATCGCGTTGCAGACGGGCATCGAGATGCCGTAAACACGTGCCATCTCGGCGACTGTGGCCGTCGTCTTGACTCCCTCGGCGACCATGTGCATCTCGTCGAGGATCTCCTCCAGCGACCTACCTCTGCCCAGCTGCTCGCCAACGTGACGGTTGCGGCTTTGGGGACTCAGACATGTGGCGATCAGGTCGCCCATGCCGGCGAGACCCATAAACGTCTCCGGTTCGCCGCCCATCGCCACACCCAATCGCGACAGCTCGGCCAGGCCGCGGGTCATGACCATGGCTTTTGTGTTGTCGCCGACGCCGAGACCGTCGGCCATACCTGTGGCGATGGCGATGACGTTCTTCAGGGCGCCGCCCAGCTCGCAACCGACCACATCGTGATTGCGGTATACCCGAAACATCGCGGTCTGGAAGATCTCTTGCAGTCGCGCTGCCACCGAAAGATCCTCGGTGGCGATGACCGCAGCGGCAGCCTGACGGGCCATTATCTCGAGAGCCAGGTTCGGACCGGTCAGGGCTGCGGCGGGGTGACCGGGCAGCAGCTCGTTGATCACCTGTGTCATCCGCAGATTGGTGCCGCTCTCGAACCCCTTGGTCAACGAGACCACGGGAACCCACGGCCTGACGTATCCGGCCGCCGTCCCGAGCACTGTTCGGAAGGACCCCGATGGGATTCCGACGACCAGGACGTCGGCGTTCGAGACCGCAACCTCGAGATTTGTGGTTGCGTTCAGACGTTTGTGCAGCCTGAAACCCTCGAGGTATCGGCTGTTCGCGTGACTCGAGTTGATCTCGTCTGCGACCACTTCGTCGCGAGCCCAAATGGTGGTTGCGGTGCGCCTGGCGGCGACGGCAGCGACCGTCGTCCCCCAAGAACCGGCCCCTAGTACGACGACATGCATCAGCGATCCTTTTCCCCCATGGCACCGCTCTCGACCAATCGATCGACGGTGCCTGCTCTGTGTCCGAGGATCGACTCGACGACCTCGCGGTTGTGTTCTCCCAGTGCCGGAGCGACGCCATCGACGGGCGGCAGGTCACAAGGGTCGATCGTGCGGATCGGAAAGCCCGGCACGGCGATATCGCCCGCAAGAGGATCGGCGACGGTACGGATGGTGCCTCGTTCGACGAAGTGTGGATAGTGCATGGCATCCCATACCGAAAGAACCGGCCCACACGGGACCCTTTCGGCCTCGAGCACATCCAGCACTGCTCGGTCGGTTTCGAACGTGGCCATCCACTCCTCGATCAACGCGGTCAGATCGTCGCGGTGAGCGACTCGGGCAGGATTGCCCTTGAACCGTTCATCTTCGATGAGTTCCGGGCGTCCCATGGCGTTGAACAGGTTGCTGATCTGGTTCTCCGCGCAGAACACCACGATCCAGTCCTGTGGGCCACCGAAGGTGCCGGCGGGAGAGATGGTGGCGTAGTGCCGACCGTTTCGAATCGCCCCGTGTCGGCCCTTTGTCATCGACTCCGAATGTACGGCCATCTCGTGCATCTGGAAGAGGCAGTCGGCGAGAGAGATGTCGAGGTGTGTTCCGAGGCCGGTGCGTTCGCGCCTGAACAGGGCGTGACCGAGCGCGCCCCACGCGTGAACACCAGCGTTGGTGTCGGCCATTCCTATTCCGGTGAACATCGGCGGCCCGTCGGGTTCGCCTGTGAGATGCATGACCCCCGTCGCGGCCTGGGCGATGAACTCGAACCCGGGCTTCTCGGCGAGGGGACCCGTGTGACCAAAACCGGTGATCGACGCGACGATGATGTCCTCGCGCAGCTCCTTGAGATCGGCGTACGACAGTCCGCGACGGTCGAGGACCCCCTTGCTGAAGTTCTCGACGACGATGTCGCAAAGGGGTACCAGCTCCTTGACCAGGGCGACACCATCATCGGTACCGAGATCGACGCACAGGCTCTTCTTCAACCGATTCTGTTGCACATGGGCCCCGGCGCGGCGGTTGGTGCGCGGACGATTGCCCCTGTTCGGATCGCCATAGGGAGGTTGCTCGACCTTGATGACCTCGGCGCCGAGTTCGGCGAGCATGCGTGTGCACGCGGGTCCCGCCAGGTATTGGGTGAAGTCGAGGACGCGAACGCCGTCGAGCCAGCTGGTGTTGCTCATCGAGTACCTCGGGGTCTGGGGATAGGTGCGTTGAACGGTTGTCCCGGACCATTGCCCACTCTGGACCGTTCGGGCCCTGCCTCCGGTCCGGCCGTCGCTCGCTCCTCCCTATTCGCGCGGCTCCTTAGTAGCACTCGTGGCGCTGCGGTGCGAGTCGAGCGGAGCGGTACCATACGACAGTGGTCGAAACTCACGAGTTCGTGATCGCCGCGAATCGCCTGCCGGTTCGCCAAACAGACGATGGCTGGGTGCTCAGCCCCGGAGGTCTGGTCACCGCCCTGATCCCGGTCATGAAGAACCGATCGAGTTCGTGGATCGGTTGGTCTGGCGAACCTGGGGTCGAACTCGCGCCGTTCGAACACGATGGTCTCGACCTCGACCCGGTCACCCTCGATCAAGACGACTTCGACGACTACTACGAGGGGTTCTCCAACGGCACCATCTGGCCGCTCTACCACTCTGGCGCTCTGAGCACGCAATATCATCGCCACTGGTGGGAGGCCTACCGCAGGGTCAATCGACGCTTCGCCGAGCGTGCGATGGCGACCACAGCAGAGAACGGCACCCTCTGGGTTCACGATTACCATCTTCAGCTCGTGCCCCAGCTCGTGAGGGACGGGCGTCCCGATCTGCGAACCGGGTTCTTCCTACACACCCCATTTCCCCCGGCCGAGTTGTTCCAGCGGCTGCCGTGGCGCGAACAGATCGCCCGAGGCCTGCTCGGCGCCGACATCGTCGGTTTCCAGACCCCCGACGACGCTCAGGACTTCCTCTCTGTGTGCAGACGTATGCTCGACACCCCCGGTACGTTTCTCGACGACGGCCAAGCAACCCTCGAGTGGGAGGGGCGTGAGGTCACCGTCGGTGCCTTCCCGATCTCGATCGACATGCACGAGATCGAGAGAAAGGCGGTCGATCCTGAGACGATCGCGGCAGCAGCCGACCTGTGGGTACAGGTCGGAAGCCCCAAGACCCTGCTCCTCGGTGTCGATCGGCTCGACTACACAAAGGGCATCGACGTCAGGCTGCGCGCACTGCACGAACTACTCATCGATGGGGCCGTCGACGCGGCCGACGTCGCCTTCATCCAGGTCGCAACACCGAGCCGTGACGATGTCAGGGGATACGCAGAAACGCGTGATCAAGTCGAGCGGCTCGTCTCGGAGATCAACGGCGACTTCGCCTCGATGGGTGTGCCCGTCGTTCACTACCTGCACCAGAGTTTCTCCTTCGACGAGTTGCTCACCATGTACGTGGCGGCCGACGTCATGTTGGTCACACCGTTTCGTGACGGCATGAACCTCGTCGCCAAGGAGTTCGTCGCGGCGAAGCTCTCGGGCCGCGGAACCCTGGTGCTCAGCGAGTTCGCCGGCACCGCCCAGGAGTTGACCGACGCCTTCTTGTGTAACCCGTTCGATCTCGACGGGGTCAAGCGTGTGTTGCTCGCCGCCATGAATGCCCCTGTCGAGGAGCAGGAACGTCGCATGCGGGCAATGCGCGAACGTTTGACGAACCACACCGTTCACGATTGGGCGGGGAAGTTCTTGCGCGAGCTCAGGTAGCGGGGTTCGGGCCATCGCCTCGGGTTGGTCGATCCCGAGGTGGGCTGGCATCCTTTCGAGATGTCCGAAGATTCCCTCAGCGAATTTCGAACCAGAGCCGAACGGTTCTTCGACTCGACCCTCCCGGCGGTTCTCGACGGTGTCGATGGCCACCGGAACCGTGCCCGAGCTTGGCGTGGTGCGCTCTACGAAGCGGGCCTCGCCGGCATCGACTATCCGATCGAATACGGGGGCCTCGGGCTCGGTTCCGAATTCAAGGCCGCATACACCGAGATCAGCGCTGGTCGGGTACCGACCGAGGAGGGCACATTCGGTATCGGCATCGGGATGGGTCTGCCGACTCTTCGCGATCATGGCACCCACGAGGTCAAGGATCGTTTCCTCGAGCCCGGGCTCCGGGGAGACGAGATCTGGTGTCAGCTGTACAGCGAGCCGGGTGCTGGTTCTGACCTGGCGTCGCTGTCGACCCGAGCCGTCCTCGATGGCGACGAGTGGGTCGTGACGGGGCAAAAGGTCTGGACGTCGGGTGCCCAGGGCGCCGACGTCGCCATCCTGCTCGCCAGGACCGACCCCTCGGCGCCCAAACACCGGGGGATCTCGATGCTCGCCCTACCGATGAACCAGGACGGCGTGACCGTGCGGCCGTTGCGCCAGATGACCGGAGAAGCCGAGTTCAACGAGGTCTTCATCGATGAGGCCAGAATTCCTCGCGATTGGGTGATCGGCGAGGTGAACGACGGCTGGCGCATGGCGGTGGCCCTGCTCGCTCACGAACGGGTCCAAACCGGTGTGTCCTCGACGCTCGGTGATGCCACCTCGCGCAGCAAGGCGGGCCGGGCACCGATCCGGGTCAGCGAGATCATCAAGCTGGCGGGGACCCAGCGACGCCTCGACGATGCCGAAGTCAGGCAGGAGCTCGCCCGGCTCTACAGCAACGAGGAGATCATCGGCTACCTGCGTCGGATGGGATGCCACCCGTCGATCGGGAAGTTGTGGCGCACGATTCAAGGGCGCGCGGCGGCGAACCTCGCCGGACGTCTCCAGTTTCGCGCCGGGCCCGCATGGGACGAAGGTGATATCGACCCCGACTGGTTTGCCTTCCAGATGTTGAACTGCCGGGGAATGAGCCTCGGGGGTGGAACCGACGAGATCCAGAAGAACACCCTTGGCGAGCGCGTTCTCGGGCTTCCTCGTGAACCAGCGATCGACAAGGACGTCGCCTTCCGCGATCTCCGAACGGGTACACGGCGCCCCAACAACGGCTGAGCGATCGCCGGGCGCGAGCCACGGAGGTATGCGGCCAAAGAGACTGGCACCCAGCTGGGCTAACATCGCCGCCAAAGCGGAGGGGCGACATGAGTAGGTGGAGCGGACACATCGCTGTGGTTGCGACGGCGGCCCTTGCGCTCGCAATGGTGTCGTCGGCGATCGGGGGTTTGAGACCCGCCGCAGCCGGTGCCGGCAGGATCGCCGGCGATGATCAGGCGAGTGTCCTGGCCGCTCAGCAGGCATCCGACGGATCGTTTGGTGTTTTGTCGACCGTCGTTCTCGACGACTCGCCAGGCGCCCTGCTCCTGACAACAGTCAGCCCTGACCTGACCGTCGAGACCCGCAGTGCTTCGATGATCGACTACTCCTACGACGTCTACTCCGCGTCAGCCGATCTGGCATATTCATCGTCTGGTTCATGGATCGCTGTTGTGGCCTCAGAAACACACGTAGCGGTGGTGGAGTTCGGTCGCGATGGCGCTCCCGTGGTTGTGACGTCGCTCAGAGACCCTCGCCAGTATGTGACGGCCGCGGTCTTCGACAGCTCGATCGATCCCCGGTTCGTGCTGGTCTCGTATACGGGCGATTTCGAGGAGTCCTACGGCGAAACACTCGGGCACGAGTTTGTGCCGATCGGCGAATCGGGAGACAGCTTCACCCTCGGGAACCCGCATCGGGTTTCGCTGGGAGACGGCAGGGCAGACCAGACCGGGCTCCTGGCGGCCGAACGTCTGCCGTCGGGTGAGGTGCTTGTCGCCGCAGCCACCAACGGATGGCTGGGTGAGGTCAGGCGTTATGCCGCAGACCTCCTGTCGTACGAGCGCATCGCAGTGGTCGAGAACCCCCACACCGGCAGTGACTTCCTCGGCAACGCCGACAGCCTCGTTCTTGTTGGGAACGACCCGATCGAGTTCGACGAGGGCGGCACCGTCCTCGCCGGCTCGTTGAGCGAGGCGTGGCGGGCTGCGGGTTCTGCGTACGACAGCCATTTGCGACATCCCCTCCTCTCCGACCCCCGGACACTCGTGCGCTTCGGGGCACAGGACGCGGTCGCGAAAGCATCACTGTTCGACACCAGCGAACCCGGCTTGGGTTGGCAACGTCTGGCAGTCGGCCAGGTTGGCACCGCCCGCGGCCACGACGACTCGTTGTTCGCCGTGGCTCGCGTCGGTGCGGTCTTGGTCATCGTCGGAACTGGTGGAACACTCGCCACTGCACACCTCGATCCCTTGCCGACTGGCACGGTGAATGCTGTTTCAGACCTCGCGACCCCACCGATCAGCGAGCTGGAGCGGGCTGGGATCACGTTGGGCGACCGGCAGTACACGTCGACGTGGGACGCGTTCCCGATCCCGTCGACTGGCGGCAGGATCCTCTACAACCTCGGTGGTGTCTACGCGTGGCTCGGCGCGGATTGTGGCCTCGGTGACCCCTTCTGGGTTCGAGGCGAGTACCACGGCGGTCTGTCCGGCGCCGCGCAGGGCACAAACACCCTGGTGACATCCTCGGGTTTGCACCCGTGGGCGGCAACACCGGGAGGCGTCGGCTTCGATCTCCCCACGGGCGGTCGCGCCACCCGTGTGATGCCATCGTCTCACCCAGATCAGCCGGGATCGCTGGCGGTCATATCCATGGGGGATGTGCTGACCGGCTGGCTGTTGAGCGCTACCGGCGCCGTCGCCGTCGGTCCGGTCGAGATCGCCCGATCCCAAGATGACGGACGTCTCGAAGAGTGGCACCAGCAGCCACGTGTCGATCTGGCTCACGATCCGGTCCGTGACAGGTACGCGATTGTGTGGTCGACGATCGAGACCGTTCATGTTGTTGTGGTCGAGGGCCATGATCTGTCGACGGTCGCCGAGACAACGGTAGAGGTCGCTTCTGGATCGCCGCTGGTGGCGGCGGTTGCCGTCGAGGCGTCGACGGGCATCGTCGGGGTGGCGGTGGCACAAGAATACGACGGTGCGAGCCACGCGTTCCGCTTCGATCCCGACGGAGGAATCGCTCCGACGTTGTACCGACTGCGTGGCCACGGTTCGTCGTCGGTCGACATCGAGAGCGATAGCGAGCGTGGTCGTTTCCTGATCGCGGTCGGCGAATACGGAGCGGGAAGCCTCTACGACCTCGTGTCCGGACCGATCTCGCCCGACGAGGCTGCGACGACGCGATTGGCGACCTGGGAGGTCGATCATCTGGGGTACTACGGGCGCACGGAGGTCGTTCTTGACTCCAGTGGTGGCCGCGGCGTGGTCGTCGACGGCAGTACCCTGATTCCGTTCGCCATCGGTGCAACAGCTCCGACCTGTGACCTGACACCACCCGCCGAGTTTCCCATCATCGTGACGCGGCCCGATCCGGCCGAGGACACAACACCCTTCGAGGTCCCGGCCTGGTCGCCATTCCAGTTCACCGACTCGACCGCCGACTATGGGTACTGGCTTCTCACCGATCGCTACGGTGTAGTGCCGTTCGGAGATGCAGCCTCGTTCCACACGATCCACTCGGGCTACTACGGCCTGGCGGCGATCGGTGCCCACCCAGATGGCGGGGGTTTCTGGACGGTCGGCCACGATGGGATGGTCGAAGCCTACGGATCAGCCGAGTACCACGGTGAGCCACAACTCGCGGATGAAGCCATAGCCATCGAGCCGACCTCGAGTGGTGACGGGTACTTCGTGTTCGACAGTGGTGGTCGGGTACACGCCTATGGCGATGCTGCACATTTCGGCGACCTCACAACAGCGGGCGTCGAGTCGGTGGGCGTCGTCGACGCTGTCGTGGCGCCCGACGGCAAGGGCTACTGGCTCCTCGGCTGGGACGGTGGGGTCTTCTCGTTCGGATCTGCCAGATTCCACGGTTCGGTGCCAGAGGTGGTCCCCGTCGACGCACTCACCGGGCATGTGGTTGCGATGGTCGCGGCCGCAAACGGCGACGGCTACTGGATCTTCGGGTCTGACGGGGGAGTGTTCTCGTTCGGGAACGCCCCCTTCCGGGGTTCGATACCGGGGGTGCTTCCGCCGGGTGTCGGCCTCGATGCGTCGATCAGCTCGGCGGTCGCAAATGGCGATGGCTACCTGTTGCTGGGATGGGATGGCGGTGTGTTCAACTTCTCCGACAAACCCTTCCTCGGGAGCTTGGCAGGTTTCAACGCCGGCGTGAGCGGCATTGCCGTGGGCTGAGCCCTTCGGGCAGGGACGAACCGTTCAGCGCGCCCATCGGCTCGACCCCTCAGACTTCCTCGATGATCGTGACGGTGCCGGCGGTGCCGTCCACCTCGACCAACGTACCGTCCACGAGCTTGTCGGTCGCCCCCTCGACTGCTACGACACACGGGATACCCAGTTCGCGGGAGACGATAACGGCGTGACTCATGAGTGCTCCGACGTTGACCACAACAGCGGCAGCAGGCAGGAACAGGGGCGTCCAGGACGGGTCGGTCAGCGGGGCGACGAGCACATCGCCGGGTTGCAGCGCCATGGCGTCGGAGGGGTCCACGACGATGCGAGCGCGGCCCCTGGCCACACCACTGCAACCGGCATCGCCGGTGAGTACATCACCCAGGGCGGCCCTTGGTGTGGTTTCTGCGGCGCTGGCAGCGGCCTCGAGTTGCTCGAGGGTGGGAACCTGCGTCTGGGAGGTGATGAAGAAACGGGGTTCAATGGCCGAGTATCGCGCGAACAGGGCGGCTCGCTCGGCGATGACATCGAGCTTCGAAACCGGATCCGCCATGTAGTCGCGAAGTTCGGTGTCGGGGAATAGGAGGGCGATCTTGACCGGATCGGGGTCGCCACCGCGCTCGGCAGCGCGCCTGACCAGCTCGCGATACACCTGCTTGGCCGGCATTGCGCCACGCACAGCCCGATCGCGTGTTGCCTCGCGCGCCTGGGACCAGAATGGAATTGCTTCGAGAGCCTTGTCGAAGCGCACCTTGTCGAGAAAGTTCAGGTGGGGACGAACCCTGTTGATGGCGGCCTGACGTTTGGCATCGTCTTTGCCCAGACGGGTCGACGGGCTGAGGTCGTGTTCTGCCAACCGCATCCGGTCGATGGCCCCAAGTGCGAGCTCTGGGGTGTTGTCCCACGTGCGCGACGACAACTCCCAGTCGTTCGGGCCTCGGTGGCCGTGTTTGGCGCTGAACTGGCCGAAGCCGGCGCTGAAAGCCCGACCGTCCTCGTCGTCGGGCAGTCGGTCGAGCAAGTCCTCTACGCCATCCTTGAATGCCGCCGTCAGCGACGATGAGCGTCTCACGATCGAGGCGATCGCACT
The DNA here is from genome assembly GCA_024228575.1 of Actinomycetes bacterium. Lineage (GTDB taxonomy): Bacteria > Actinomycetota > Acidimicrobiia > Acidimicrobiales > Poriferisodalaceae > JAAETH01. The sequence goes on along the minus strand of JAAETH010000123.1, from coordinate 8,260 downwards.
CAGTTCCTGACTGTATTGGGCCGACCGCACATTGCCCGACGCCCCGATGAGGTGGGTGACCAGCCCCGGCTCGCCGGCTGCGGTCGCAGCGTCGGACAAGATGCCCGACACGATGGCTGCGATGGCCGTCGTCTTCATGTGGTTGGCAAACAGGCCAGAGAAGGCCTCCGGGAACTCCATCAGGTAATCGACGAGATCGTCATCGGGCGCGCCGAGCGAGGGCCGCCGTTTCTTGTAACGCTCGGCCTTCTCGAAGCTGTCGGCCACGAGTGGTGGCGTTTCCTTCGTTCCCAGCGCCTCGAGGACAGTGCGCAGGATCTTGAGGCTGGAACCGACCCTCCTGTCGCCCTTGCGGGGCTCGTATGGAGGCGGCTTGCCCTCTCCGAAGAACGCCACGTCGATGGCCTCTGGCGAAGAACCGGGTGCCCTGACACCCATCATCCGAAGGTATGACAGATTCAGGTAGGCGTATCCGCCATAGAGCCCGATGATGGTCGGGTCGTCGGTGGAGAAGTCGCCCTTGTGGTGGATACCGAGGTCGTCGTATGCCTCGCGCCAGGCGCGTTCTGCGGGCAGAACACCCAGTTGGTACCCGAGGGCGGTGAGGACCTCGGGAAACACCTCTCCGATGTTGCCGCGCGTGTTGATCGGCCATCGGGGGTCGATCTTGCCTTCGATGATCCAGCGTGTCGCCATGGTGATTCCCTCCGGCCGGTGTCAGCCTAGCCGAGGCGCGAAATCCCGGCTTGTGGTCACAGATAGCGCGCGTTATTGTTACGCGATGCTCCGGGTGCAACGTGAATTCCTCACCGAACCACAAACACCCAGAGCGAGGGTTTGCTTTCTTCCCCAAACGTCGTTCAGGCGCTTGCAGAGGTCGCGAACTCGAGCGGGCACAGGCATGCACCCTGCTCGGGTGCCCAATGAATTGGGGGAGGAGGTTACACCATGATTCGTGAATCCACTTGGAGCTGAAGCTCCTACATCACCGAGCGGCCGGCCTTTCAACCGAAGGTCGGCCGCCGGTGGTTTTGTCCCCATTGCGGCGGCGATTGTACTAGATATTGCTGTCAATATCGTCACTCATGGGCGTCCGATTCATGCCTGACGTGTGGTCCATACGTGAGTCGTCAGTCAGATCGATAGAAAGCTCCTCGCCACGTTGAGCGGTCGTGGCGCCTCCCGCAGCCGCAACCCTTGGCGTGACCTTGGGTATCACAGCCAACAGGGCGGCCAGGGAGAACAGGAGCGAGATCTGGGCTCCCGCCCGTGTGCCGAGGAGTTCGATGGCCAATCCACCCAACCACGCACCCGTGCCGTTGGCGATGATGATCAACGCCTGAAGCATCCCGAACACCACGGTGCGACCCTCGGCCGGGATACGTCGCCCGACGAGGATGTTCGCCGTCATCGACGTCTGATACACGAACCCGAGCGTGAAGAACGCAGCGAACAGGGCAAACGGGTTGTCGCCGAATTGCAGCAGACCGGCGGTCAGTACCGCGGCCCCGAGCGACACGACGAGGTTCCTGTAGTAGGCGGCGCGCCCGGTCCCGCGAGTTGAAACGAACGTCAGCGCAACGATGCTGCCAGCAGGCGTGGCCATGGCGAGGGCCCCGATGAGTTCGGGTCTCAGATCCGCAAGCTCAAGCCCTATGACCGGGACCTGAGCCTGAACCGCCATGGCCGCGATGAGAGTGATCATCGTCGCCAGGACAGCGTTTCGAGACGTCTGGTCGTGGCGCAAGAACCTGATGCCGCCGGCGAATGTTTCGCGGACGGTCGGTGGAACGGCGGGTGTTTGGCGTCGAGCGACGAGGCCGGCGATGACGAAGGCCGAAAAGGCGAACGTGAGGGCATCGGCCAGCAATACCTGTTGGGCGTCCAACCAGCCGACCAGCAGGCCGCCAAGGCCGAGGCCCCCCAGAGTCGCAACCTCCCCCGAAACGTGCCGCAGGCGGATTGCGCTGTCGTACTCGTCGCCATCGACCGTCTCGAGGATGGTCGCAGAGACGTTCGCCTCGAACACCGGGTCGGCAGTGGCAGCGATGAACAGCACAATGAAGAACACCAGAAGTGGCGGATCGAGGACTCCGAGTATCAGAAAGGCGACACCCCTGAGTGCATCGCAGGAGACCATGACATTGCGCCGTTGGAATCGTTCGGCGAACGCTGTCAGGGCCTGACCCAGGCCAAAATAGGGAATAATGAAGACCAGGGCAGCGGTGCCAACATAGATGGGTCGATCCGTACGGTCGAAGACCATGATGCCAATTGCCAGCCGCGCAGACCAGTCGCCCAATTGGCTGATGATCGCGGCCGACCAGACCCGCCTGAAATCGCGCGATCTCGGAATTGTCGGTAACGCCGAGGAGATCTTCACCACTCGTGGACATTAGACGCCCCACTTGCTCCCGACAATGGCACCCTGCCATGCGAGATCGGGCAGGGTTCGAGCCGAATAGGCTGCTCCGACGAAGCCGTCGGGCTTGTGCCACCCAGCACGGAGGCGCCAGAATTCGCCGATGGCCGAACAAGACCCACGACCGGCGTGTTCAGACAGCGACCGTTCCAAGCTGACGGTTGGTGTCTCGATGCCACAAGCCGACAATTCGCGTGACGAGATCGACCAATGGCTCGGGCTCACGGCGCAGTGCGGACTCGATCACGTCTTCGGTGCCGATCACGTCTCGTTCAGAGGCGGCTTCGGGTTCGACGGAATCGCTCAGATGGCCTTCCTGCTCGGAGCACATCGCACGCTGAAGGCGTGTGTGGGTGTCTACCTACTCGCCTTGCGTCACCCCACGCTCGTCGCACGACAGCTGTCGACCATATCCGAGCTGGCTCCGGGACGACTGATTCTCGGCGTCGGGGTCGGGGGTGAGGATCGCGCCGAGATGTGGTCGGTCGGTGTCGACCCGGCGACGAGGGGACGTCGCACCGACGAGTATCTCGAGGTCTTGGCTGCGCTGTCGACCGGCGAATCCATCACCTACGACGGTGAGTTCACGAAGCTGGACTCCGTTGCCGTGATCCCGGCCCCTGAGCCTCGTGTGCCGGTGCTGATCGGTGGCCGCTCCAACGCAGCGCTAGCGCGCGCCGGACGTTTCGCCGACGGCTGGCTGGGCGCCTGGTGTTCGGTCGATCGCTTCGAAAGGGCCACGGCAGTCGTAGCCGACGCGGCAGCCGAACACGATCGAAGTGTCGCCGGGTGGAGCCATGGCATGCAGCTGTGGGTAGGTGTCGGCGACTCGAAGGACGAGGCCCGCGGCCACGTCCAGCCCGCCATCGAGGCATTCTACGGTGTCGCGTTCTCGGCCTTCGAGCGCTACACACCGGTCGGGACACCCGCCGACATCGCCGACTTCATGGCCCCCTATGTCGACGCGGGCGCGGACATGCTGAACCTGACCCCCATCGCGGGCAACAACGACGAGGGTGTCGAGGCCATCGGAGAGGTCAAACGTCTACTGTCGGCCCGTTGACGGCGACACCCGCCCACGACAAGAACTCGCTGATCAACGACCGTCCCGCCGGGTGATCCTCGGTCCAATACTCGGGATGGAACTGTGTGCCCACAACCTTCGAGCGTTCGTCGACCATCATCTGGATCTCGCACATATCGGTTGATGCCAGGTTCGTGAACCCGGGAGGCAGGACCGGCACTTCCCACGAGTGGTAGTGGCGCACGATTGGATCGGACCCCATCGCCTCCAGGAGGGAATGGTTCTCGACTGGGTTGACCGGCAGGTATCCCCTCTCGACCACGGGTTCACCATCCATCGTGATCGGCGTCGGAGCAATTCCGTGCGCCAGGGCGATGAGCTGGTGACCGCCGCAGAACCCGAAGATCGGAAACGGAGCGTCCCTGAGCAGGCCGAACAACAGGTCGGCCTCGGCGCCGTATTCGCTGGGAGCGACCGTATTGCCGGAGATGAAGGCGGCTTCGACCTCGATCTGGTTGAACAACTCGGCGGTCAGGTGTGAGTAGCGGGCGAGGTGAACCGGGTGGTCGAGGAGGTCCTCCAGCCTGTAGGTGAGGCGTGTACGGGCGGCGTCGATTCGGTCTCGAACGGCCTCCTTGCGGCCGGATGCGGGTTCGCTGTCGATGAACAAGATCACATCGAAGATCGTGCCACGCCAACGCGGGTGCCGGGAACACCAAGCGGTCTGCTAGCGCCAGGCGAAGACCGGTTGGTCGTAATGGCTGACCGGCGAGGGGTCACCCTCGAGCCCCAACAAACGGAACTGATAGAGGGGGGCTGCGGTCGGTGCATGGATCAACAGATCGAAGATCGGCAACTGGATGACGGGCCGATCGCTCTCGGGTATCTCGACCAGACGAGGTGAGTCGGGGCGCATCAGTTGCTCCAACGGGATCTCATGGAGCGAATCGACTTCGTCGGGATTCGGCCGGAGGTTCACTGCGTCGACGGCCCAGAACACAAACGTGCTGATCAGATATCCCGATCGTGTCGGGTAGTCGTCGAGGCGGCCGAGCAGATCGTCGAGACCCAGGGCGAGTCCGATCTCCTCATGGCTCTCTCGCATGGCGGCATCGACGGGTCTTTCACCGGGATCGATGCGGCCACCTGGCAGCGCCCACTGTCCCCTGTGGCCACGCAACCGGCTCGAGCGCCTGGTCAACAACACCGATGCAAGCCCGTTGTCGTCGGCGGTCACGACAACGGCCACCGACGCAGCCCGCCGCCCACCGAGCGGCTCGGTGCGCGGGGTGTGAGAGGCCAGGTTTGCGGCGATGTGTGAACGGAGCGCATCGTCGAATGCGACAGGCCCGGTGGCCGCAGGATCAGTCGTCATGACCCGGCTTGCGGCGTCGGGACTTGGTCTGGCCTCGTTTGCGCTTCGCGTCAACCCGGCGACGCGAGGAGGAGCGGGAGGGTCTTGTCGCCTTGCGGCGTTTCTGGTGCACGAGCGCCTGCACAAGCCTTTCCTCCAGGCGATCGAGAGCGAGGTCGCGGTTGCGCGACTGTGATCGTGTGGTGTCGACGCTGACACGAACCTCTGAACCCAGCCTTGTTGTGAGGCGGTCCTTCACCGAGGGTTCGATGTCGAGATCGACGAGGCCAAGGGTCGCCTCCACGCGAGTATTTGCCCTGTTCGCGTGTTGGCCCCCCGGCCCGCTCGAGGTGTCGAACCGCCAGGTCACCAGAGACGAATCGATGGTTACGCCGTTTCCTATGTCGAGCTGCCTATCCACGTCTCCAGCTTCACATCAACTGGGTCAAGATGCTGACCGCTACGAATCCGGTCACGAACGAGATACCACCAGAACGCCACTTGAGCCATGACGCAGCGGCGATGAGAGCCGCGAGACACCAGGCCCAGTTGGCGCTGAAGTGGCCGTCGGACACGAACAGGCTGTTTGCTGCGATGGCCGACAACACGGCCGGCCCGACCAGCCGGAGTGTCCGCGTCATGGCCGGTGTGACCTCAAAACCGAGGCCGACCGCGACGACCGCCCAACCGCGGATGACGAGCGTCAGGGCACCGACGACGAGAAAGATCGCCAGGTGACTCACCGTCTCGACCTCGTGGGGTCGGCACCTGAATCGGTGTGGATCTGAACCGCCCTCCCGGCCATGATTCCCGCGAGCCCACCGATGACGATGTTCGCCCCCTGCGGAAGGTCCTTGGCCGCAAGGGCGACACCGGCGCCCACCAAGCCCGCAACAAGTGAGGGCCGGTCCTTCAACGTAGGGATCGCCAACACGATGAACATGAGTGGCATAGCGAAGGCCATATCGATGTTGTCGGGGATGGTCGCCCCCAGGGCCGCCCCGAGGATGGTGGCAACCCACCATGTCGAGGTGATGGCGGTGCAGGCGACCAGCGCATAGGCGAGTCCTGCCCTGTCGTCTGGATCGGTCTCATCGTGTGCCATGACCAGGGCTGCGCCCTGATCGGTGAGGGTGTAGGTCAGCCACACGCGCTGTATCAACGGATAGCGCGCATACGTCGGAGCGAGAGCGGCGCTGTAGAGGGCGAACCGAAGGTTGATCATCGTGGCTGTGGCGATGGTGAGACCGGCCGAGGCGTTCGAGTCGATCGAGTCGATGATCGAGAGCTGGGAAGCCCCGCCGAGCACGATCCACGAGCCGGACAGACCGATGATGTTGTCGACGATGCTCTCGGTGACGGCGAAGCCATAGACGATGGCAACCGGCACCACGGCGATGAGAAACGGGATCACGTCGCGCAGAGCCTGCGCCGCAGCTCGCCGGGACGTTGATGATGCAGGGAAGCCCATCTAGTGCCACACGTCGTGTGGCGTGTTCTCGGGGGTCGTAGCGTCGACGCCCACGTCCCGGGCCACTTGAAGGGTCACAGCTTGAACGGTATTCGACACAGGGTCGCGAGACTGACAAGGTTTCCAGTATGACCACCCTGGAAGCAATCGGACCCGACATCGCGCGTGCGGCCAGGGCCTTCGACCCCGACACTGTCGAGCTGCGGCGCGCCATCCACGCCGATCCAGAGATCGGGCTCGACCTGCCCGATACCCAGGCGAAGATCACCGAGGCGCTCACCGGCCTCGGCCTCGACATCACGCTGGGCCGCGACACCACCTCGGTCGTCGCCGACCTCGACATGGGCAAGCCGGGCCCGACGGTCCTGCTGCGCGGCGACATGGATGCACTTCCCCTCCAGGAGGACAACGCCGTCGACTACAAGTCGCGCCACGACGGTCGGATGCACGCCTGTGGTCACGATGCTCATGTCTCGATGCTGGTCAGCGCGGCGAAACTGCTAGCCGGCAACAAGGGCGACCTGACGGGCAGGGTCCGGTTCATGTTCCAGCCCGGCGAGGAGGGCTACGGCGGCGCCGAGTACATGATCCGCGAGGGTGTGCTCGATGGTGTCGATCGGGCGTTCGCCATCCACGTCTTCACCAATCTCCCCGATGGGATGATCGTCACACGTGGCGGAGCGATCATGGCCAGTGCCGACAAGTTCGAGATCACCATCGACGGCAGAGGTGGCCACGCGTCCGCTCCACACCATGCCCTCGACCCGATTCCCGCTGCCGCTTCGACCATCACAAGCCTGCACACCATGGTTGGGCGTTCGATCGACGCGACCTTGTCGGGACTGGTGACGGTGGCCCACGTCGAGGCGGGAACCACCAACAACGTCATCCCGCCGAGCGCCTACATGGAGGGTACGATCCGCGCCCACGACGAACACACGAGGGCGACCCTCAAGTCGAACGTCGACCGCGTAGCTCAGGGCACGGCAGCGGCGCACGGGTGCACGTGTTCCACCCACATCGAGCCGGGTTATCCGGTCACCATCAACGACACAGAGCAGGCCGGGCTGGTGGGTCAGGTCACCAACGCCTTGCTGGGTGAAGGCCGCTACGCAGAGATGCCCCGTCCCGTCATGGGTGCCGAAGACTTCAGCTATGTGCTCCAGCATGTCCCTGGGGCCATGGCGTTTCTTGGCGTGTGCCCCGAAGGCGACGACTACCACACCACCGCACCGAACCACTCGAACCTGATGCGCATCAGCGAGAAGGCGCTCGGTGATGGCGTCGCCCTATACGCCGCCATGGCGATGGCCCGTTGATGGGGCAGGGTCTTCGGGTCAGGGGGCTTGTCAAACACTACGGCGACATCACAGCGCTCGACGGCGTCGAGCTCTCCGTTGAACCAGGTCGGCTCGTCGGCTTCCTCGGCCCAAACGGTGCGGGGAAGACAACGACCATGCGAGCGATCATGGGTCTCATCGCCGTCGATGCCGGTACGACGAGCTGGAATGGGGTTCCGCTCAGCCGCGATGACCGTCCCCGCATCGGATACATGCCCCAGGAGCGTGGCCTCTATCAGCGCATGCGGGTCTGTGAACACATCGAGTACATCGGCGTCCTGGGCGGCCTCGACCGGATCGACGCCAAGACCCGCAGCCACGAATGGGCAGAACGTGTGGGACTCGGGGATCGCCGCGATGCGCTGCTTCAGGAGCTCTCGACGGGCAACCAGCAGCGCGTTCAGCTGGCGGTCGCGCTGATCCACGATCCGATGTTGCTCGTCCTCGACGAACCATTTGCCGGTCTCGACCCCGTGGCGACGGCCACCCTGCGCCATTTGCTCGAGGAGCAGGTCGCGAAGGGCGCCGCCGTCGTGTTCTCGAGCCATCAATTGGACGTCGTGCAAGACCTCGCCGAACACGCATGCATCGTTGCAAACGGGCGTACGGTCGCCGCCGGCGCCGTCGACGAACTCCGAAGGCGCTCTCC
>JAAETH010000122.1 GCA_024228575.1 Actinomycetes bacterium | reverse complement strand
TGTTGTCGGTCCCAGTTTCGGTCTTGTTGGGCTGATCTTCGACGAGGGTGAGCTGACCTTGGGTACCGCCCAGTTCGCTGGTGCTGTTATCTGGGGCGGCGGTTGCGGGGATGATGCCGGCGAGGATCAGCGGTGCGATGACGTCGGCTCGGCGCTGCGCGTGTGTACGGCGCTGGGCTCGGTCGGTGATGGTGCGCATGGCGTGGTGGTAGGCGGCGCTTTCGCGCCGGTCGTATTCGGCCTTGATGACCGCACCGGTGACGGGGTCGAGTTCGGCGTTGATCCAGATCATGTTCTGGTCGTTGATGCCACACGTTCCCCGGCGTGCCTTGCGTTGGCGCTTCAGACGTTTCTCCGCGTTGTCAGCGTCGGCGTCCTTGACGGCTTGGCTGACAGCGTCCTTCGTTTCGTCTGCGTCCTGGGCGTAGGCGTCGTCGAGCAGTCGGGCTTTCACATCTGCTGGCAGGTCGGCTTTGGTAATCGTGTCTGCTTGTTCTGTGTTGATACGACCCTCGGCCAACGCAGCAGCCACGTCGGGGTGGGTTTCCAAGCGTCGGGCACGTTCAGCGGCTTCGCGTTGAGCCTTTCGCGACGGAGGCGGCGTCGACTCGTCCTCATCTCCATCGTTGCCCGAACCCCGGTCGCCGGAGTCCCCGGTCTGGGTTTCTTCGTCGTCGGGGTCGGGTTTGCCGCGATTGGAGCTAGCGGCACGCCTGTCGGCGCGGTCGATAGCCGACAACAGCAGGGCTTCGTGCCCATCGATGCGGGCCCGCACGAAACGTTGACGGCCCAACAATGCGTCGAGTGTCTGGCGTTCCATGTTGTCGAGTTCTTCGGCCCCATAGAAGGGCACAACCATTTCCCTCACCCACAGAACACTACCAGAACATACGTTCCATCACAAATAGAAACGAGAGGAAATCTGAGGAAATCATCTCGCACTCGACCAACAGGATGTGGAAATTCTGGGTTCTGGTACGAGTCCCCAGTATTGGAGAGTCCTTGGGGTGGTAGGACAACACTGCTGCAGTGTTGCTGGACTTGCGATACGGCAGCGCTTCAGGATCTGTCGTGAACGCGTGGGTCTTGTTGGATCGTTTCTGACCTTCGAAGTCGACCTCATCGGTCACGACCCGGATCCGGCGGGTGAGACATCACCAGACTCGGGCTTCCTTCAACCCCACATTCCCCCGGAGATCGAATCGATCTTGACCGACGCGGTCGAGGTTCCCCCGGACGGCAGCGTGGCGTTTGACGCTCTGGCCAAGAGCCTCATCGACACGGCCGGCGATCCAGACCGTTTCACCTTCCGGCCTGTCGTCACCAGTCGACCGGTAGCTGGCGCGGACCCGGCGGAGATCTCGGAGCTCCTGGCTGAACTTCGCGACTAGAGATTCGGGCCCAGGCTTGGCGGTCGGATCGAAATCGCGTCGAGAAGGCGGTCGATGAACATGGTTTGGTTCTTCGTCAGGAGGAGTCGAGCCTCGTCGGCGCTGACCCAGTCGGCCCGCTCGACCTCGGGGAACTGCCGCTTCGCGCCCGACCTCGGAGGCCACTCCAGCTCGAAGGTGTTCGACCGGATCGATGTGGCATCGAAGTCGCCTTCGCGGGCGAAGATGGTGATGGTCTTGTTTCCCGACTTCACCGATCCGAGCGCAATCGTGTCTCCGATTGGAGCGAAAGACCCCATCTCCTCGGCGAACTCGCGCTCGGCCACCGCCAACTCGTCGGGGTCGGCGGCTTCGGCGATCCCCTTCGGGATGGTCCACGAATGTTCGTGTTTGTGAGTCCAGAAGGGACCACCCATCTTGGCGATCAGGAACTCGAGCGGGCCCGTCGAGCCCGTCGGGCGGTAGAGCAGAAGTCCGACACTGAGTTGAGCAGCCATTGTGATCGTCAGCTGCGAGGCACCCGGCTCCACGGTGGCTCCTTGTCGACGCGCGGTTCTCCGGGCAATCCCAGGACCTGTTCGCCCACGATGTTTCGCATGATCTCGCTGGTGCCGCCCTCGATCGAGTTGGCTCTGACCCGGAGGAACGCGTGGTGTGTCCCGCTCTCCGCACCCGAGACCGACAGGTCTTCGGGCCGGCGGTACGTGTAGTCGAAGTCGACCTGGCCGCCCGGGCCCTCGAGGTTGATTGCTGCTTCCATGATCTCCTGATTCAACGACGCGAACGCGAGCTTCGCGACCGACATCTCGGGACCCGGGTTGCCGGCCGTGCGGTTCTGTGATGCCCTCATGTTGGTCAGGCGAAGTGTTTCGGCCCTGGCCCACAGCCGCATCATGTGATCGCGTGCGATCGGTGTCCTGGCATATTCGGGCGCATCGTTCCATGTATCGACGAGTGAGGCGATCGCTCCGCTGCCGCGTTTCGGCGAGCCAGCGCTGCCGATAGCGCTCCGTTCGTTCATCAGGGTGGTCAGCGAAACTCGCCAACCGTCGCCCACGTCGCCAAGGCGATCGGCATCGGGAACCCTGACGTCGGTCATGTAGACCTCGTTGAACTCGGCCTCGCCGGTGATCTGGCGCAACGGGCGCACCTCGACGCCTGGACTGTTCATGTCGAGCGCGAAGTAGGTCATCCCGCGGTGTTTTGGCACCTCGGAGTTGGAGCGTGTGACGAGCATGCCCAGGTCGGCGGCGTGGGCGAGTGTGTTCCACACCTTCTGGCCGCTGACGATCCACTCGTCGCCGTCCTTCGCCGCCTTCGACCCGAGACCGGCGAAGTCGGAGCCGGCACCGGGTTCGCTGAACAGCTGACACCAGCGATCCTCTCCGGTGAACATCGGACGGAGAAACCGTCTCTTCTGAGCATCGGTGCCGTGGGTGTGAACGGTCGGGCCGGCAAGAGCGAGGAAGAAGGTGGACGGGTCCTGGGCTGGAGCGCCCGCCGCGCGCAGACGCTGCTCGATATGGCCCTGGAGGTCGGGTCTCAAACCAAGGCCACCATGACCTTCGTCGAAGTGGATCCAGGCGAGTCCGTGGTCGAACTGGATTCCCCGAATCTCCTCGCGTGACATGTTGTCGAAGTCGCACTCTTCGATGACATCGTCGATGGCCGTGTCGATGCGTCCGAGTGCGGAATCTGTCGCAAGTACTTCGCCCATGTCGCGATTGTGCCTCGAAGCGATCACCGGGCCAAACCTGGCAGACTTCGAGCGTGGCCGAGCGACTCCTGATCGACACCGACACGGCGTCAGACGATGCGGTGGCTCTGATCATGGCGTTGCGCCACAGCGACGTCGAAGTCGAAGCGATCACCGTCGTCGCCGGGAACGTCGCCCTCGATCAAGCGGTTCAGAACGCGCTCTACACCGTCGAACTGTGCGGCTCGTCGGTCCCGGTATTCGGTGGGTTGACCGGCCCATTGTTGCGCGATCTCGAAGACGCCACCGACACCCACGGCGACGACGGGTTCGGCGACATCGGGCTCGACTTGTCGGGACGCGTGCCAACGTACGGTCATGCGGTCGACGTCATCACCGAGACGATCATGGCGAACCGGGGTGAGATCACCCTCGTGACCCTCGGGCCGCTGTCGAATGTGGCGACCGCCTTGTTGAGGACGCCCGACATCGCGACAGCGGTCAAGCGGTGTGTTGTCATGGGGGGCGCCGGGCGGGGACCGGGCAACGTCACACCTCTGGCCGAATACAACCTGTGGGCCGATCCAGAAGCCGCCCGGATCGTGTGCCGTTCCGGCCTTCCCCTGACCCTTGTCGGATGGGACATCTCCGTCGCTTCGGCCATGTTGTCGGCGCACGATGCGTCGCGGATCCGCAACCTCGGATCCGACCTGGCCCGTTTCGCCATCGACATTCAGGCGACGGTCGAGAAGTTCTCGCGAGACGTCTCGGGCCTCGACGGGTTCGACCTGCCCGACCCGATGGCGATGGCGGTTGCCATCGATCCCGGCATTGCCACCACCGAGCGGCACCACGTCGACGTCGCTTTCGGCGATGGTCGCGACCGGGGCAAGGACATCGTCGACTGGCTCGACGCGACCGGGCTGGGGGCAAACGCCGACGTCGTCACCAGTGTTTCTCGGCGCAGGTTCATCACGATGCTCGAGGAGACGTTGTCCTGATGGCCAGCTCCGTGGCGCTATCATGCCTCGGCACACCCATAGGGACCTTTTTCCCTAGCGAGCATCGATCAATTGACCAATGATGGCCGTTATTCATGAGTCGAGTAGACCATCACTCGGCACATCACGGTCCAGCGGGAGGGGTCACAGAGGTTATGTCCTCAGCGAAGCGCCATGGAAAGGCCAGGCAAGGGAGGCGTGGCCTACACCTCGTCCTCGTTGCCCTGGCTGCCACGATCGCTGCACTGGTTGCAGCATCATCGACCAGGGCAGATGCCCAAGACCCATCAGGGGCCGACCTGTATGCGCAGAATTGTGCGGGTTGCCACCAGGCCGGCGGTGTCGGGATCGAGGGAACCTTCCCTCCACTCGCCTCAAACCCAGCCGTGGCCGACCCCGCCTATGTGGGCGGCGTGATCACCAACGGCAAGAGCGGACCTCTCGAGGTCCTCGGTGTTCAGTACGACTCGGTGATGGCGCCGGTCGCCGGTCTCTCCGCCGATCAGGTCGAAGCGATATCGGAATACGTGTCCGGGCTGGCGGGCGGTGACGAGACCACTACCTCCACCACCGTTGCGACAGAAGCACCCACCGGAGGTGACGCCGACCGAGGGCGCGATCTGTTCATCGGAGCGAAGCGCACATCCGAGGGGACCTCGGCATGTGCCTCGTGTCATACGGCCGGCGATATCGGGAACCTCGGCGGTTCGAGTCTCGGCCCGGATCTGACCGATGTCTACGCGAAGCTCGGAGGGGAAGCAGGACTCAGCGCCTGGCTCACCAACCCACCGGCGCCGACCATGACACCGATATTCGGCGACCACCCGCTGACCGAAGCCGAGATAGCAGACCTCGTCGCCTATCTCGCCGAAGCACCAAACGATGACGAGCCATCCGATCAGATCGACTGGCTGCTGCTGATCGGCTTCATCGGAGCCGTCGTGTTGTTCGCCGGTATGGCAGTCGCCTGGCGCGGAATGCGCCGCACCTACGTAGAAACCCTGAGGAGCGCTCGATGAACCAGTGGAGCCGAGACACGATCGACCCGGCTGCGCGGCAGTGGGAAGAGTTCTACCGGAACCGGTTTCAGCACGACAAGCGAGTGCGCACGACCCACGGTGTCAACTGCACCGGTAGCTGCTCGTGGGAGGTCTTCGTAAAAGAGGGCATCGTCACCTGGGAGCTCCAGGCCACCGACTACCCCCAGCTCGAGGAGGGTTTGCCTCCGTACGAGCCGCGAGGCTGCCAGCGAGGCATCTCGTACTCCTGGTACCTGTACTCGCCGCTGCGGGTGAAGTACCCCTATGCGCGCGGCGCGCTCGTCGACATGTTCAGGGCGGCCAAGGACACCCATCTCGGCGACCCGGTCGCTGCTTGGGACAGCATCCAGGCATCGCCCGAGTTGCGCCAGCAGTACCAACAAGCGCGTGGAAAGGGCGGCTTCCGGCGTATCAGCTGGGAAGAAGCGCTCGAGATCGCCGGTGCTTCGGTGATCCACACGATCAAGGAACACGGCCCCGACCGTGTTGCCGGCTTCTCTCCCATTCCGGCCATGTCCCAGGTCAGCTACGCGGCGGGCAGTCGGTTCATGTCGCTGCTCGGCGGCGTGGTGATGAGCTTCTACGACTGGTATTGCGATCTGCCGCCCGCCTCCCCGGAGATCTGGGGCGAGCAGACCGACGTGCACGAGTCGGCCGACTGGTTCAACGCCAGGTTCATAGCCGTAATGGGTGCGAACCTGAACATGACCAGAACACCCGACACCCACTTCATCTCCGAAGTGAGGCACGCCGGAGCAAAGCTGGCCGTATTCAGCCCCGACTTCTCCCAGGTCGCCAAGTACGCCGACTGGTGGGTCCCCTCGAACCCGGGTCAAGACACGGCTTTCTGGCTTTCGGTGAACCACGTCCTGCTCAGCGAGTTCTATCGCGATCGAGAAGTTCCCTACTTCCAGGAATACGCGAAGCAGTACACCGATCTGCCGTTCCTCGTCGAGGTCAACGATCGTCAGGCGGGCAAGTACCTGAGGGCGAACCGACTCGCTCGCTACGCCGACTGCGAAAACGGCGACTGGCGTATGCTCATGTGGGACGACGAGGCCTCCGAGCCCCGCATGCCCAACGGGTCCATCGCTGACCGCTGGGCAAGCGAGAACAAGGGCCGGTGGAACCTCGAACTCCACGACAGCGTGCTCGGCGAGGACATCGCACCGTCGCTCACATTTGTCGGCGAAGGCAGCGAGACCGCCGAAATCGATTTCGAGGTCTACGAGGGCAGCGGAACCGTTGCTAGGTCGGTGCCGGTTCGCACGATCGAAACCGCCGACGGTCCAGTCACTGTCACCACCGTCTTCGACCTGATGATGGCTCGATTTGGTGTCGACAGGGGTATGCCAGGAGAAGACGCCGCCGGATACGACGACGCCGAAGCTCCCTATACACCCGCATGGCAAGAGAAGTACAGCGGCATCCACGCCGACACCGTCGTGAAGTACGCCCGCGAGTGGGGCCGCAATGGCGAGCTCACCAACGGCAAGAACCTGATCATCATCGGTGCCGGCGCGAATCACTGGTACCACAACAACCTGCTCTATCGCTCGGGCATCACAGCCCTCATGTTGACCGGTTCGGTCGGCGTCAACGGCGGCGGTCTCGCTCACTACGTCGGACAGGAGAAGCTGGTCTGCGCCGCTTCGTGGGGTGCCATCGCGATGGGCGCCGACTGGGGCATGGCTCCACGTCAGCAGAACACCCCCTCGTTCCACTATGTGCACTCCGATCAGTGGCGCTACGAACGTGGCTACCGCGAGTACGACTCACTGCCATCTGGGCATCCCCAGGGCCACGACCACACCATCGACCACCAGGCTCGAGCGGTTCGTCAGGGTTGGCTGCCGTTCTTCCCCCAGTTCAAGCAGAACCCGATCGAGGTTGTCACCGAGGCGAAATCGCGCGGCGCCGACAGCGATGAGGCCATCACCGAACGTATCGTCGATCGTCTGAAGTCGGGCGATCTCGAGTTCTCCATCGACGACCCCGACGCACCCGAGAACTGGCCAAGAACCTGGTTCATCTGGCGAGGAAACGCAATAGGCACCTCGGCCAAGGGCCACGAGTTCTTCATGAAGCACTACCTGGGCACCCATTCGACGGCAATCGCCGCCGAGCCCGACGATCACGGCGTCGCAGAGGTCAACGTCAGACCCGATGCCCCCATCGGGAAGATGGACCTCGTCGTCGACCTCAACTTCCGTATGGACACATCGGCGCTGTACTCCGACATCGTGTTGCCGGCAGCGACGTGGTACGAGAAGGACGACCTCAACTCGACCGACATGCACACCTTCATCAACCCGATGCAGGCTGCGGTGCCACCGGCATGGGAGTCCAAAGGCGACTGGGATATCTTCACCACCCTGGCCGCCAAGGTCTCCCAGATGGCCGCAGGTCACCTCGACGGCACCGTGCACGACGTCGTGATGCAGCCCCTCTCACACGACTCGCCAGACGAGATAGCCCAGACCCACGTTGCCGACTGGCGAGCCGGCGAGTGTGAGGCGATCCCCGGGGTCACGATGCCTCGCTTCAAGGTTGTCGGTCGCGACTACACCAAGTTGTACGAGCGCATGACCTCCCTCGGAGGTGGTGTGCGCGCCAACGGCGTCGCCGCCCACGGACTTCGCATGCAGGTCGAGGACTTCTACGACGAGCTGGCAAGACGCCAGCCCGACGAGCGCAGTCGCGACGAAGAGGGGCCACTTCGCCCGACACTCGCCAAAGCGCGAGATGTGGCGGAAGCGATCCTCGCACTCGATCCCGCCAGCAACGGCGAGATCGCCCACCGGGCCTTCGAGGCCGAAGAGGCCAAGACCGGTCAGTCCCTGAGCCACCTTGGGGCGGGCCAGCGCGACACCCGGATTACCTTCGACGATCTCGTCTCCCAGCCAAGGCGGGTCATGGTCACGCCTACCTGGAGTGGCCTGATCGGCAAGGGCAGGCCCTACAGCCCGTTCACTCTCAATGTCGAGCAGCTCGTTCCGTGGCGCACGCTCACCGGTAGACAGCACTTCTACCTCGACCACGAGATGTACATCGAGTGGGGCGAGCACATGCCCGTCTACAAGCCCAGGCCCGACCACGCGATGCTCTCGGAAACCGAGCAAACGTTGGCCGAAGGCCAGGCAGGTCACCTGTTCAACTACATCACGCCACACGGCAAGTGGTCCATCCACTCCACGTATGGCGACAATGAACGAATGATGACCCTGTCGAGGGGCGGCTACCCGATCTGGATCAACACCAAGGACGCCGTCGAACTGGGTATTGCCGACAACGACTGGGTCGAGCTGTTCAACGACAACGGCGTCTTCATCCAGCGGTGTACGACGTCGGCTCGGATCCCTCGTGGGGCGGTGTTCGTCTATCACGCCACCGAACGAACGGTCGGAGTACCTCTCTCCGAACGCAGGGGTGCCAGAGCGGGCATGAACAACTCGCTCACCCGTGCACGGCTCAAGCCGGTGCTCATGAGTGGCGGCTACGGCCAGTTCACCTACGCCTTCAACTACTGGGGGCCCACGGGTGTCAACCGAGACACCTTCGTCTATGTCCGACGCCTCGAGCAGGCCGAATACGGGGAGGTCTGACGATGAAGGTCAGAGCTCAAATGAGCATGCTGTTCCACATGGACAAGTGCATCGGTTGCCACACCTGCTCTGTCGCATGCAAGAACCTGTGGACAGATCGCGACGGCGCCGAATACATGTGGTGGAACAACGTCGAGACGAGGCCGGGCACCGGCTACCCGACGGGCTGGGAAGACCAGGACCACTACAAGGGTGGTTGGAAGCGCGACAACAAGGGTCGACTGAAGCTGACCCTTCACTCGAAGGGAGGCGGTGTCGCCAAGGCCTTCTACAACCCGTCGCTACCCGAGCTCGAGGACTACTACGACCCGTTCACGTTCCGCTACGGCGATCTGTTCGGAGCGCCTCAGGGTAAACACCAGCCGACGGCAATCCCGGTGTCGAAGATCACCGGCAAGCCCATGGAAATCAACACGGGCCCCAACTGGGACGACGACCTCGGCGGGTCCGACATCTTTGCGGCAAACGATCTCTCGATGAACGGAGTCGACGAGTCGGTCAGGGCACAGATGGAAGAGATCGAGCGGGTGGTGTTCAACTACCTGCCTCGCATCTGCAACCACTGCCTCAACCCCGCGTGTGTGGCCGCGTGCCCCAGTGGTGCCATCTACAAGCGTGGCGAAGACGGCGTGGTGCTGGTCAACGAGGACAAGTGCCGCGGTTGGCGCATGTGTGTATCGGGCTGCCCCTACAAGAAGGTCTATTACAACTGGGACAGCGGCAAGTCCGAGAAGTGCATCCTGTGTTTCCCCCGGATGGAGACCGGCCAGGCCCCGGCGTGTGCACACTCGTGTGTCGGGCGCATCAGGTACATGGGCGTCATGTTGTACGACGCGGACCAGATCGAGGCGGTCGGTTCGCTACCCGACGACGAACTGCTCGACGCACAGCTCAACATGATCCTCGATCCGAACGATCCCGAGGTCATCGCAGCGGCAAGGCTCGCTGGCATCGACGACGACTGGCTCGACGCCGCTCGCCGTTCGCCGGTCTACCGCTTCGTGAAGGAATGGGGCATGGCATTCCCGCTCCATCCCGAGTTCCGCACCGAGGCGATGATGTTCTACGTCCCGCCGCTGTCGCCGGTGATGAGCGTCATCGAGGACGATCTCATCAAGCTCGACCTTCCGGACGAACGCCAGGACTTCGAGCTGCTCGAGGAACTCGAGAAGGCGCGTCTGCCTCTCGAGTATCTGGCGAACCTGTTCACGATCGGCGACGTTGAACCCATCAAGCGGGTGTTGCGCACGATGCTCGCGGTGCGCACGTTCAAGCGTCGCCAGAGCGTCGACGGAACCCTCGACGATGCGACGCTCGAGATGCTCGCCGATCTGGACCTCACGCCATTCAAGGCAGAGCAGATCTACCGCCTCACGACCACGCCCACCATGGACGACCGATTCGTGTTCCCGCCCTACCATCGCGAGATGTCGCTCGAGGAACTCGGCGATCCCATCAAGGCCAAGGGTGGCATGGGCTTCGGCTACCGGCGCGGCCCCGAGCGGGGTGCCTGATGACGGCGTTCGAGACGGTCGCCATGGGTTACCGGTATCCCACCGCTTCGGCTGCAGCCGAACTCGCCGCCACGGTCGAGGCGGAACCTCGAGGTGAAGTGGCCAGACACATGCGCAGCTTCATTGACGAGGTAGCGGCTCTACCACTCGGACGATGGGAAGAACTACACACGTCGACGCTCGATCTGTCGGCGCCGGTGGCTCCCTACGTCGGCCATGTGGTTTGGGGTGAGAACTACCGGCGTGGCGCCTTCATGGCAGACCTGCAGCGCGAAATGAACATTGCGGGGATCGAGTTGTCCGGTGAGTTGCCGGACCACATCGAGCCGGTGCTACGTTACCTCGCTGCTGTGACAGACCCCCTGCCGGATCTGCTCGATGTGCTTGCCGGAGCGGTCACCGACATGCACAAGACACTTCAATCGGCCGCACCAGACAACCCCTATTGCCATCTGCTCGCAGCGACTGCCGCATGCACAGCGGAACGGCCCGTCACCATTGGAGGTCGGCGATGAGCGGAAACGACCTGTTGTTCGCTGTGGTCCCCTACGTAGTGCTGGCGTTGGCGATCATCGTCACGATCGTGCGCTTCCGTCAGGCCCAGTTCACGGTCTCGTCGCTGTCTTCACAGCTGCTCGAGAGCAAGAAGCTCTATTGGGGATCGATCTCCTTCCATTGGGGTCTTTCACTCGTACTCGTCGGCCACTTGCTTGCACTGCTGGTTCCCAGCGGGTTCGAGCTGTGGAATGGCGCACCCCTGCGCCTCTATCTGCTCGAGTTCACCGGTGTAGCCCTGGGACTCTGGGCAGCAGCGGGCCTCATCGTGCTGGTGATCAGGCGCTCGACCGAACCTCGGGTTCGTCGGGTCACCACACCGATGGACACGGTCGTGATGGCCATCATCGGAGTGCAGATCTTCACCGGTCTTTGGACAGCCATCGCCCATCGGTGGGGTTCGTTCTGGGGTACCGAAGTAATGGTTCCCTACGTCCGCTCCCTGCTGCGCTTCAGCCCGGAACCGGGTTTCATTGACCCGTTGCCGTTCATGGTGAAGGTCCACGTGTTGGCCTTCTTCGCCTTCCTCGCTGTCTTCCCGTTCACGCGGCTCGTGCACATCATCACCCTGCCCCTCCAGTACCTCACGAGGCCCTGGCAGAAGGTCGTGTCGGTTCGCGATGAGCCACCCGCCGAATACGTGACCCGCGACAAGAACGCGCGCGGCGTCAGCTGACGCTGGCTCAACGAGACCCAATTTCATCGGTGATACCCAATATCAACCATCAACAGACCCGGAGGCTGGGCCGACATGGCTGAGACCGACTCCAACAACCAGGCAGAAGTCGAGCCGAAGCTGCTCGACTTCGACCAAGAGCGCATCCGGGTTCTCCACTTCACGTGGATCGCCTTCTTCATGACGTTCTATGTCTGGTTCAACCTTGCGCCGCTCTCGACAACGATGCGCGAGGGCAGCGACTGGCTGACCAAGGAACACGTCAAGGTTCTGCTCATCGCCAACGTCGCGCTCACCATCCCGGCACGCATCGTGGTCGGCGCCCTGATCGACCGGTTCGGATCACGGATCGTGTTCTCGTGGCTGATGGTCACGATGTCGATACCCGCGATCGTGTTCGCATTCGTCGACACGTTCAACCAGATGTTGATCGCTCGCCTCGTGCTGAGCTGTGTCGGCGCCGGCTTCGTGATCGGTATCAAGATGGTTGCCCAGTGGTTCCCACCCAAGTACATCGGCCGAACCGAGGGGTTCTACGCCGGTTGGGGCAACTTCGGTTCTGCCTGGGCCGCTATGACCCTGCCTTGGATCGCCATCACCGTGTTCGGCGATTGGTTCGGCATGGGCGAGGACGCATGGCGTTGGGCGATGGCCCTCAACGGCCTCGTCATGGGCATCTACGGCGTCATGTACTACTTCCTCGTGAGAGATGTACCAGACGGCCGCAAGCTCGCGAAGACCAAGAAGGCCGAGCCGATGCTGGTCAGCTCCTACAAGGATCTGGTCCAGTACCTCGTCTGGTCGATGCCCCTTGTCGGAGCACTCGGTGTTCTCGCATGGCGAATCTCGAACGTCAAGGTCGACGGCGACGAGGTCATGAGTGACGGCCTGCTCTATGTGATCTACGCAGTGTTGACCGCCGTCTACATCGGCCACGTCGTGCGAACCCTCCAGGTGAATCTCCCCTACCTGAAGGCGGGAGTCCCCGAGGACGAGAAGTACAACTTCGGCAGCGTGGTAGCCCTCAACTCGACCTACTTCGCCAACTTCGGTGCCGAACTGGCCGTCGTCTCGATGTTGCCAGCGTTCTTCGAGACAGTGTTCGAGCCCCTCACCAACAGCAGCGGTGGCCCCATCGTCACCGCGACCGTCGCTGGACTCGTCGCCGCATCGTTCGCCTTTGTCAACCTGGTCGCCCGCCCACTCGGCGGTTTCCTCTCGGACAAGTTGCCGAACAGGCGTCGCACGATGCTCGGCTACATCCTCGGGATCGTTGTCGGCTTCGTGTTGATGGGCTTCATCGCCAAGTGGACTACCGGAGTCGACGAGGATGGCCTTCGCAACCTCGCCCCGGCGTTCGGTGGTGTCGGCTGGCTCGTGATCGCCGTGATCTTCACTGTGTTCGCCTCGGTGTTCGTGCAGGGTGCAGAGGGCGCCACATTTGCCATCATCCCGATGGTCAACAAGCGCATGACCGGCCAGGTCGCAGGCATGGCCGGTGCGTATGGAAACGTCGGCGCTGTCATCTACCTCGTGATCTTCTCGCTCGTGGACGCCCGCACCTTCTTCTTCATCCTCGCCGCCGGGGCCGCTGTCAGCTTCCTGATAACGCTCCTGCTACTCGAGGAACCCGAGGGTGCCTTCTCCGAGGGATTCGACGACCACATCGACCCGACGCCAGACCCAACCGCGCTCACCTGATCGACGACGTCAACCGCACAGAACTGACCCGGCCCGCAGTGGCCGTGGACATCAACCAACAGGAGGGCCTCTTATGGCCGACATCACCGACTGGGACGTCGAGGACGAACAGTTCTGGGAATCCGAGGGCAAGAAGGTTGCGACCCGCAATCTCTGGATCTCGATTCCCAGCCTGCTTTGCGGATTCGCGGTGTGGCTTTACTGGAGCATCATCACCGTCCAGATGGTCAATCTGGACTTCGGCTTCGAACAGTCCGAGCTGTTCACCATCACGGCCATTGCGGGCTTCACCGGTGCCACGTTCCGAATTCCCAACACGTTCTTCATCCGCCTGGCGGGCGGCAGGAACACCATTGTCCTGACGACAGCGCTGTTGATAATCCCTGCGCTGGGAACCGGAATCGCCCTGTCCGACCGGGACACTCCGTTGTGGGTCTTCCAGATGCTGGCGTTCATGTCGGGCTTCGGTGGCGGCAACTTCGCTTCCTCGATGTCCAACATCAGCTTCTTCTATCCGAAGAAGGTGCAGGGCCTCGCCCTCGGACTGAACGCGGGTCTTGGAAACGCTGGTGTTACCACCATGCAGCTGGTCATCCCCCTGGTGATGACCAGGGCGATCTTCGGCGGCAGTGCCGAGGAACTCGTCCAGACCTCTGGAACCCTCATCGGCAAGATCGAGGCCGGCACCGAGACCTATATCCACAACGCAGGCCTCATCTGGCTCGTGCTCCTGGTTCCATTGGTCGTCGCAGGCTGGTTCGGGATGAACAACATCCGAACCGCCCACGTGTCACCGAACATCGGTACCCCGCTCGTCTCGTTCGGCAAGATCATCGGAATGTTGGCGATCACCTCCATTCCCGCGGCCATCGGCCTGTACATCTTCCTTCCCGAGCCGACCGGTCTCGGTGCTCCTTCCTGGAGCAAGTGGCCGATCATCGCCTTCGTGATCTGGTTCTCCGTCTTCCTGCTCAAGCAGATCCCTGGCGATATCAAGCCGAACCTCGAACGCCAGTACAAGATCTTTGATCACAAGCACACATGGATCATGAGCGTCATCTACACCATGACGTTCGGAAGTTTCATTGGCTACTCGGCCGGTTTCGCTCTGGCCATCAAGGTCATCTTCGGCTTCCAGCACATCCAAGATGCTGCTGGCGTCTGGGACCACTCCATCGCCAACCCCGACGGACCGTCGGCGCTGACCTTTGCCTGGATGGGCCCATTCATCGGTGCATTCATCCGTCCGGTCGGAGGCTGGATCTCCGACCGTGTCGGTGGTGCCAGGGTCACCCACTATGTGTCCATCGTGATGACGGGCAGCGCCCTCGGCGTCGCCTACTTCATGCGTGAGGCCTACCGCTCAGCGACTCCAGAAGACTACTTCGTGCCGTTCTTCTTGCTGTTCCTGCTGCTGTTCGCAGCCAGCGGAATCGGCAACGGGTCCACGTTCCGAACCATCGCCATCGTGTTCGACAAGGAACAGGCAGGGCCCGTCCTCGGATGGACCTCGGCGGTCGCCGCCTACGGTGCCTTCGTGGTGCCCCAGGAGTTCGGCGCACAGATCAAGGCAGCTCGTCCCGAGTACGCCCTGATTGCGTTCGCAATCTTCTACCTGATCTGCACTGGCATCAACTGGTGGTTCTACCTCGGTCCAAAGGCCGAATACCAGAACCCGTAAGCCCTTCGGGCTCGGACGCCTTTCGCCAGCACCACGGGTGCCGACGAAACGTTCTCCCGGCCCGGAGACTTGTCAGACATATCTGGATACACGAAACACAGAGGCCGGTCCAGAGATGGGCCGGCCTCTGTATTGTCTGAACGGTGAAGCGACAGGACAAGGCCGATCGTATCGGCGACATTCTCGACGACTTGTACCCAGAAATCCCGATCCCGCTCGACCACCACAGCCCCTACACCCTCCTGGTGGCGGTAGCGCTCTCGGCCCAGACGACCGACAAGAAGGTCAACCAGGTGACGCCGGCACTGTTTGCCGAGGCCGATACACCCGAACGTATGGTCGAGCTGGGCGTTGAGAAGATCCTCGAGATCATCCGCGAAATCGGCCTTGCTCCGACGAAGGCCAGGAACCTGTGGACCGCTGCCAACCAGATCATCGATGGTGGTGGCGAGGTCATCGCCGACTGGGAGTTCCTCGAATCGCTCGCCGGTGTCGGCCACAAGACCGCCAGTGTTGTGATGTCGCAAGCATTTGGTGTTCCCGCCTTCGCCGTCGACACACACATCCACCGACTCGGGGCACGTTGGGGGCTGTCGAACGGGACCAATGTCGAACGAACCGAGCGCGACCTGAAGGCCGTGTTTCCACGCGAGACCTGGAGTGACCGTCACCTCCAGATCATCTGGTTCGGGCGCGAATACTGCCCGGCTCGCAGCCACGACCTTCTCGAGTGCCCGATCTGCTCGTGGGCGGCCACCAAGAAGCGCATCAACGAAGAGGCTCGTCGTTAGCCCAAGTCGGGGCGGACGAGGATCTTCACGTGTTGCTCCGGGTCGGCGAGATCGGTGAACGCTTGGGGAACTCCGTCGATACCAACCTCACCCGTCACCAATACCGACCCGTCGATATGCCCCTCGGACAGGTTTGTGAGCGAGGTAGCGAACTCTTCTGGGCTCCATCCCAACACGAAGCGCATCGTCAGGTGTTTGAAGACACCGATGGTCGGTCTGAACGTGTCGGGCTGCATACAGACGCCGACGATCACGATCTCGCTGCGAGGTGGGGCGTCACGCATGATCTGGTCGATGACTCCGGGAACGCCGACCGCTTCAAAGACGACAGGTGGTGTCATGGCGTCACCGCAGTCTCGCCAGGCATCGAACACCGATGCCTCGGCGGGGTCGGCGACAACATGAGCGCCGAGCTTGCCGGCCGTCGCTCGTCGTGTGGGTGAGTAGTCGGCCGCAATGATCGTGGTCGTTCCCTGTGCGGCCAGGGAAGCAACTATTGCCAAACCGACGGGCCCACATCCGACGACGATGGCGATTCGGCCCGACCCGATGGCCGATTCGTTGACCGCGTGTAGGCCGACAGCCAAGGGTTCGGTCAGGGCCGCGAGTTTGGGATCGAGGCCGTTCGAGACGGGGAGAAGGCCCGCCGGGTCGAGCAACATCTGGCTGGAGTATCCACCTGGATAGGTGTTGTCGTAGCCGGGCAGCGCACGCTGATCGCCTGGGAGATTGAGCATCGGTATCGCCGCGTAGGCCGCACCCTCGGTCAGCCCTGAGACACCAGAACCGGCCGCCAGCACGCGGACCGACAGCTCGTGGCCCATAACGAGGTCCTGGTCGGGGTCGAAGATGAACGCACCGTGGCCAGCTTCGTGGGCGGCAGCGACCATCTCGTGAGCACCACCCACGGTGTGAAGATCGGAGCCACATATGCCGCAGGCGATCGGCTCGACAAGCACCTGCCCCGGGCCGGGTGTCAGGTCGGGAAGATCGTCGACGACCATGGAGCCGTTGCGAAGGATGGCAGCACGCATCGCCCGATCATCGCACGAATGAGCCCATCACCCACGATCGTTCGTTCCTTTGGCTGCCGCGTTGTGAGATCCCCGCGCCGGCCAGGCCTCACTGGAGGAGCGTTGTGCCTCCGTCGACCACAAAGATCTGGCCCGTGGCATACCTGTTTCGGATCAACGCCAGGGCGGCTTCGGCGCAGTCGTCGGGTGTGGCCGACCGCGGGACCGGTGCCGATGCCGCTACTGCCGCGTGGAGCACATCCCAATCCGCGGTCCATGGTGTGGCGACAAGGCCGGGGGCAACAGCGTTGAACCGTAGCGGGCCGTACGACTTGGCAAGCAGTTTGGTCATCTGGTTGAGCGAGGCCTTGGCCATGGAGTAGGCCATCGAAGATCCGACGGGGCGTACTCCTGCGATGGAGGTGATCGTCACCACGTTGCCATCGTCGGATTTCTTCAGGTGCGGGATTGCAGCCTTGGTCAGCCACCAGGTGCCGTAGACGTTGACCTGCATCGTCTTGTTGAAGATGTCGTCTGTCAAGGCGTCGAGATCACCATGGGGCACAACGGTGGTCCAGCCCGCGTTGTTGATCAGGATGTCGAGCTGCCCGAAGCGATCGATGGTCGTGTCGATCAGGGCACGATCCTGATCCTGGTCTGAGATGTCGGCCTGGACATAGATCGACTCGCCTGGCAGCGACTCCGATACTGCGGTTCCCGCCTCGACCGAGGACGACGAGTTGACCACAACAGAGGCACCAAGCTCTGACAGTCGCCTGGCCGTCTGTTCGCCGATGCCGCTCGACGATCCCGTGACTATCGCAACCTTGCCCTCGAGTTCGGTACTGGTCATATGTGGTCCCCTTGTTCTGTTGTCGATTCTTCAGCCGCAGTCGGTCTCGTCTTGTGATCGGGGCGCCGGCCCACCAAGACGTCGCTCAACGGGTCAGTGGGTGACCTCGTCGCATTCGTGGCACTCGATCTGGATGGTCGAATGGGTGACCCTCAGCCGGGTTTCGAGTGCATCGTTCATGGTGTCGATGATGACTTGTGCCGCGTGTAGCGATAGCTCGCTGTCGAGCACGACGTGAGCTGTTGCGCTCGAGTGACCGTTCCCGAGTCCGCGGACGTGTACGTGGTGAACCTGTTCCACGCCCGGGATAGCGGACAACACATCCTCGATCGATGAGACCGACACATGGCCCGGCGTACGGTCGAGCAGCTCGTTCGAGGCCGAACGCAACACCCCAAGGGTCGCATGCAACACGACCAGGTTGAGCAGCAGCGAGGCCGCAGGGTCGAGCCAGTTTGCTCCGGTCGCCGACAACAGCACACCGGTCAACACGACGATGACCGAACCACCGAGGTCGACCAACAGGTGCAGCCGGGCGGCGCGAATCGACAAACCCGAAGCCCCACTCAACGCCAGCACGGAGAGCCCGTTCACCGCGATGCCGGCCAGTCCGATGGCGATGACTCCGCCGCCCGCCACCTCGACCGGTTCGAAGAGGCGGCGGATCGACTCGTAGGCCACCCAACCGATCGAACCGACCAGCAGCAACCCCGAGGTGAACGCACCGAGTGCATCGATCTTGCCCCAGCCAAATGTCATGTCGTGATCGCTCGGACGGCGAGAAAGATGTAGGGCGACAGCGGCGGTGACCAGACCCAGGGCGTCGACCACCTGGTGAAGGGCATCGGCCAGCACCACCACAGACCCGATGATCAATCCGACGACGATCTGGACGACGGCGAACCCGACGTTCACGCCGGTTGCAGCCATGAGGCGCGTCGAGCTGACCTCCGATTTGCCATGGGAATGGCCTTGATGTGAATGGTCGTGACTCATGATGGTCGGGGTGCTCCGAGATGCCGAGGACGGGTGTCACGGTGCAACCAAGGTTACGCCGCATCGGGTGGGCGAGTCGTGAGTGACCGCCAGCACTCGATGATGACGGCTGCCGAGAGGTTGACGTCAGCGTCGGTTGTGGCGTGCGACGACACACTCAAGCGCATGGCCGAGCGGCCCTGCCACCTGGTTCCACCCGCCCAGATCCGTCCATCGGCCTGGACGGCTTCGATGACCGCCTCGGTCGTGGCGTCGTCTCCGAATGCGACGAGGGCCTGGTTCAACACGGCAGGGGCCAGCAACTCGGCTCCTTCGGAACAGAGAAGGCGGCCCAGCCGGGCGGCGTGGTCGCTGAGGTCGTCGACCAGTGCTGCGACCCCAGATCGGCCCAGGGAGGTGATTGTCGCCCACGCCTCGACACCTCTGGCCCGTTGCGACATCTGAAGACCTTGATGCATCGGCGCCCGTCCCTCGTCGTCGGTCAGGTAGGCGGCACCGGCAGCCATCGATCTTCGCGCCGTCGACGGGTCTCTGAGGATCGAGACACCAGAGTCGTAGGGAACGTTCAGCCACTTGTGGCAGTCGGTCGCCCAGCTGTCGGCCAGCTCGATACCTTCGACCAGGTGCCGGCGGGAGGGTGATGCTGCGGCCCACAAGCCGAATGCGCCGTCTACGTGCACCCATGCGTCGGCGTCATGTGCTTTGGCGATGATTTCGGCGAACGGATCGCTGTGTCCTGTGTTCACATTGCCCGCTTGCAGGACGACGATGGTGTGATCGTCGAGCGGGGGAGTGGCGTTTGTGATGGCCCTGCCACAGGCATCGGTGGGAATTGTCTCGACGGCGGACCGGCCGATGCCGGCGACCCGCAGCGCCCGGTCGATGGTGACGTGTGTCTCGGCCGTCGACACGATCCTCAGGCGCGGAGCACCCATCAGGCCGTCGTGTCGGGAGTCCCAGCCGAGGTTGTCGAAGATCGCATCTCTGGCCGCAACAAGACAGGTCAGGTTGGCGATGCTGGCTCCACCGCAGAAGGTCGCCTCGGCAGAGGAAGGTAGCCCGAGCAGTTCGACTATCCAGTCGGCCGCGATCTGGTCGAACCGTGCTGCGGCGGGTGACATGACCGGCAGCGCGGCGTTCTGATCCCAGGCGGCGACGAACATGGCTGCGACCAAACCCGCTGGCAGCGTTCCGCCGTTGACGAACCCGAAGTAGCGACCACTCGTACTGCGCATGGTCGCTGGGGATCCGATCGTGTCGAGGGTCTCGACAATCGCTTCGACGTCGACCGGGCCGGGGGGAAGCGCGTCGCTGACACTGGCAAGGGCATCGAGGGCAGCGCTGATCGGAGCAACACGTTCACGCTTGAGGTCGAGGTAGCGCCCAGTCCTGCGCGCGACGTCAAGAAGCAGTGTTTCCATGGTGACAACCTGAGCACGCCCGGACCGAGCCAGTCAACCGGTCCGGCGGATTGGTGTGGTCGCACGGTCAAGGGCATCCTGGTCGTGTGATCCTTGAACGAATTGGAGATGGTCCGATCATTGGGCCCGACCTCGATCAGAGCATCGGTGACAACATCCAGGGTCCGTCGTTGATCCGGGTTCCCGAGTGGGTCGATGGCCCATTGGGCCGGTACTACCTGTACTTCGCCGATCACAAGGGTCGCTACATCCGTCTGGCCTACGCAGACGACCCCGCCGGTCCGTACACGGTTCACGCTTCGGGATGTCTCGATCTGGACAACTCCTGTTTCCCGACCGAGGATTTCGAGATCGACGACGAGCAGCTTGGGGCCATCACCAGGTTGTACGTCGAAGCTCTCGGACCAGGTGCGCAACGGCTCGACATCGCATCGGATGTCACGGCTGCCCACATCGCCTCACCCGACGTCCACATCGACGACCACAACCGCCGCATCGTCATGTACTTTCACGGCCTCGAGTCGGTGGCCACCCAGATCTCGCGCTGTGCGGTCTCGACGGATGGCCTCGATTTCACGGCATTGTCTGAGACCGTGCCGAACACCTACCTTCGGGTCTTTCGGCACAAGATGCAGTCCTATGGCGTGGCCATGCCGGGGATCATCTACCGCCTTGCATCGTCACCAACCGCGCCGTTCCCGGGCCTCGCTGGGGCGCAACGGGTCGGGTCGACCTTTGAACCCAACATGAGGCACTGCGCAGTGAAGGTCGTCGGCGACACCCTGTACGTGTTGTGGACCCGCGTGGGCGACACACCCGAGTCGATCCTTCTGAGCACCATCGATCTGACCGGTCCACCCGCAGAATGGAATGCCACCGACGGTGTGGTGGTCCTCGAGCCCGAACATCCGTACGAGGGAGCCGACCGCCCCATCGTGGCGTCGGTGCGTTCGGTCGCACATGGCCGCGTGAACGAACTTCGTGATCCCTGCTGGTTCGTCGACCCCGACTCGGGCGACGAGTTCGTGTTGTATGCGGTGGCAGGGGAGTCGGGAATAGCGATCGCGCGCATCACCGGCTGAGACCTCAACACCCCACGAAGACGCGAATGTCGTCGAGATCCTTTGGCGAGTCGGTGAGGCTGAGGCTGCCCGACACTGTGGTCCCGTCGAAGCTGACGTGGTCTGAACCCTCGATCCCGTAGAAGGTCGGACCGGCGTCGCCGTGGAACCAACTCGTACCGGCGAGTTGGGTATCGGTGACTGCAAAGCCGAGGATTGTGCCGACGAAGTTGATGTCGAAGTCGATCGTTCCGGACCCAGATTTGCGTTGGGCGTGGATGATCGACGAACAGACCCGCGTGCCCGCGGGGAGGGTCACGGTATTGGTGCTGTCCGCGGCGACGTTGCCGGTCGGTGCGAGGATGGTCAGGGATGCAACAAGAGTGGTCGGAGCCGATTCGGTTATGAGGTGCACATAGGAATTCGCCTCGAGGTTCCCTGTTTGGAGGCCTGACCTGTCGGCGACGACGTAGCCACCGGGTGGTCGAGCCTCGGTGGTTGTGGTTGTGGTCGTGGACGGCGCCGGTGGTGTTGTGGTTGCCGGGGCTGTCG
Source organism: Actinomycetes bacterium (assembly GCA_024228575.1). Lineage (GTDB taxonomy): Bacteria > Actinomycetota > Acidimicrobiia > Acidimicrobiales > Poriferisodalaceae > JAAETH01. The sequence goes on along the minus strand of JAAETH010000122.1, from coordinate 25,747 downwards.
TCGTCGTGGTGGCCGGTGGCACCGTCGTGGGAACCGAGATTGTGACGATCGGCAACGTTTCGGCCGTCGTGGTTGTTGTGCCGATCGTTGTCGTCACATTGGTCGACGGGGCCGGTGAGGTCTCGGCGCTGTCGCTCGCCGAAGTCTGATCGATCTTGGGCAGAGCGACCGTGTCCGATCTGGCGCTGTCGGGGTCGGAGGTCACGACGACGGGATCGCCAACAGAGGACGCACCGTCTGGTCTGTCATCTTCGACGTTGGTCGTCTGGGCGGATGTGTTCTCCCCGCTCGGCGAGCTGCCGAGCTGGTCGACCATCGCAAGCCCACCGACCGCGAGTGCTGCACCGGCGGCCGCGAGTACGACGCTGCTGACAGCTGATCCCGACATCGCTCCCAGACGGCCTATCACTTCGGCGGCCCTGGGGAACTCGCTCAACCACGAGAGAGGTCCTGCGACGCCGGACAGCTGCGACGTGGGGACCGATAGGAATGCCCTCACGACCCGCGGGTCGAACTGCGTGCCGGCGTTGCTGGCCAGCTCCTGTCGAGCGCTGGCCCTGGACCAGGCGGTCTTGTACGAACGGATCGACGTCATGGCGTCGTATGCATCGGCGACGGCGACGATCCTGGCGGCAAGTGAGATATCGGTGCCGGCCAGACCGCGCGGATACCCCTTGCCATCCCAGCGTTCGTGGTGTTGGGTCGAGGCGAGGACCCACTCGCCGAGCCATTCCACCAGTGGCACGAGGAGGCGGCCGGCGGCAGCCGGATGCTGACGTAGCAGCAACCATTCTTCGTTCGATGGGCGCCCGTCCTTGCCGAGGATTTCTGGTGGTACCGCCAGCTTCCCGACGTCGTGGACGAGTGCTGCCCAGTGCAACTTCTCGCGATCCTCCGCCGGCAGCTTCATGTCGGCGGCGATGAGGTCCGAGTAGGCCCTGACCCTTTCGCTGTGGCCGCGGGTTCGCCTGTCGTGTTCGTTCAGTGCGTTGACGAGGATGATGACGTTCTCGGCGGCGTCCTGAGGGGTCCTGCCAAGCGATTCTCCATTGGTCAGGCGGCGTTGGAGATCGCGGACCGACTTCTGTCGGATGGCCATCTTGAAGCGGGCCGGTGCCTCGTCGGGGAAGACGAGGGTCAGCTGGCACAGGAACGCCAGCGGGCTCAGCTTCTGGATCAGCGGACGGGTTCCGTAGATGGTGGCGGTGGTGACACACATGAGCCCGATCCACCAGATGAGGGCGTTGAGAACACCCACCGGGTCGCCGACGACCCGCGAGTACACAGCGCCTACGATCATTGCAGCGACGAGCGGTACGAGGAACATCACCGTCTTGATGAGGCGGGGCCACCAAGGGGTTGCCATCCAGGAAACGGTCTGGCGGTCTATCGCCTGGCTTTGTGCCGACCCTCCATCGTGACGCGTACGTGTCTCGGGGTCGTGTTGTGTAGGGGTAGTCGACGCCACCGGTTCCTTTCGGCACTTGATTGTGTGTCGGTGAGGAATCGTGCGTATCTGGCCGATGTGCCCGATCGGCTACCCAGGTGGTGACGAACATGGCAAGATCTCACAGCGACCTGTCGGTGAGATCGCCTCGCCCGACCGGTCGACCATGCTTGGTCCGCTGTCTGAGAAGCAGCCAGGTCTCAAGTTCTCACATCGGAATCTCTGCGAGGAGACACAAATGTCAGCTCTGCTCCACCCGTTCGCCAATCCAGCGAAGGCCGAGGACAACTTCATCTCGGTTGTGAAGGCGGAGAGATCGACCCTTTGGGACTCGAACGGCAAGAGCTACATCGATGGACTCGCCAGCCTCTGGTACTGCCAGGTTGGCCACGGTCGGCGCGAGATCATCGACGCTGTTCACCAGCAGATGCTCGAGTTCGAGTCGTACCACATCTTCGACCCCTTCACGCACGAACCGGCCCGTCAGGTCGCCGATGCGATCGTCTCAAAAACCCCGATGCCAGAGGGCCGCGTCTTCCTCGCCAGTTCGGGTTCTGAGGCCGTCGACACGGCCTTGAAGATCATCCGCCTCCACGGCCAGAGGCGTGGTGGATCTGGTGGTGCCAAACAGATCATCATCCGCCGCGAACACGGCTATCACGGCACAAACTTCGGTGGAACCACCGCACAGGGCATCGCATCGAACCGCGAGGGCTGGGGTGATCTCATTCCCCACTTCGTGCAGGTTCCGAGCAATGACCTCGAGGCCGTGGCATCACTGTTCGCCGAGAAAGGTGATCAGATCGCAGGCATCATCTCTGAGCCCATCCAGGGTGCGGGTGGAGTCATCCCGCCCGCCGATGGTTACCTCGAGGGTCTTCGTCGTCTCTGCGACGACCACGATGCTCTGCTGTGTTTCGATGAGGTCATCGCCGGCTTCGGTCGTACCGGTAGCTGGTTCGGGTCCCAGACCTGGGGCGTCAAACCCGACCTGTTCACCTTCGCCAAGGGCGTCACATCGGGATACCAGCCCTTGTCGGGTGTTGTCATCTCCGAGGACATCGCTTCCGACCTCGAGCAGATGGACGAAGTGTTGCGTCACGGCTACACCTATTCGGGTCATGCCGCGGCTTGTGTTGCGGGCATCAAGAACATCGAGATCATCGAGTCAGAGGGTCTCGTAGAGCGGGCCAACACACAGCTTCACTCGTGGTTCCGAGATGGCCTGTCGGCCCTGGTGGCCGATGGCGTCATCGAGTCGTATCGCGGTCAGGGTGCCATCTGGGGCGCCGACTTGGGTCGCGATTCGGTCCCGGTTCGTGACGCGATGCTCGAGGCCGGTGTGGTCGTCCGCGGAATCGGCAACGTCATGGCGTTCTGTCCGCCACTGATCATCACCGAGGGAGAGGTCACACAGATGCTCGACACCCTCGTCGCATCGTTGTAGGCACAGCTGCGAACACCCACTGCGTCGGCACCTGGCGACCACCAGGTACCGACGCAGTCGCGGGTGGTGTCAGCCCAGTCCGGCGAGGATCTCGGCGGCACTTTCGGCCAGTGGTGTCACCACCGACCCGTCGGCGGGGCTCAGGATGTGCAACGCCGTTACCAATGCCAGGTTGTTGCCCGACCTGATGAGCACGATGTCGGTGTCGATCGGGAAGCCGCCGGCGGTGCCGGCAAGGCCGTAGGTATACGACTCTGGTCCAAAGCTGCCCAGGTCGCGTGCTGCGTACCCCAGCTCGAGTGCCGTGCCGTCGGCCAGCTCGGCGCTGTACTCGGTGCACTCGTTCAACGCCTGGTCGTAGCGTCCGAGGATGATGTCGGCGTCGCCCTCGCCCAGCTCGTAGATGGTCACTGCAGCCCTTGGACCGAGCTGAGGATCACCCGCGTAGTTCTGGGTCGTGGCACTGATCGCCTCGATGCCCTCGAGTGTTGTGATGCCCGGACACAGGACGCCGAGCGGCTGATCTGTGCTGGCGACCGTAAGGATTCCCGGAGGATCGGGCATGGCTGCTTGCACATCGGGATTCGGACCGCCGGCCACCGGTTCGGCCGGAGCCTCTGTCGTTGTGGTAGTGGTCGTCGCCGGGGGCTCGGGAGCATCGATGAAGTCGGTGGCGATGTCGTCGAGTGGTTCGGCGCCGTCCAACCACACCTCGTGCCACCAGACACGACCCAAACCTCGCCGTTCGCCGACTTCACCATCTGGGTAGGTGTAGGTCTCGACGCCCCGAATGTTGGGTTGTGTCATCACGAGTGTCGACCCAGAGGCCCACCAATAGACGGGCATCTGTTCCGCGGTGATCCTTGTGATCTCGGACGCGGCCGCCTTGCGGCTTTCGAAGTCGAGGCTGGTCCGCAGGATGTCGATCTGGGCGTCGAGCTCTGGACCAGCGAAGTTGGTCCAGTTGAGGACCTGACCGTCGACGTACCGGGTGCGGAAGAGCTGCAGCGGGTCCTGGTCGTTGCCGTCGGCCCAGCAGGCGGCTTGGAAGTCGCCCTGGAAGAGCGGATCGCTGCTGGTGCCGAGGACCTGATTGACGAAGCTCGCCTGCTCGGAGAATCGGAGCTCGACCTCGAATCCGATGTCTTGCCACTGCTGTTGGTACAACAGGGCTGTGTCGGAGTTGATCGGGTCGGTGTTGCAGTCGTAGATGAAGCTGATTGGCTCGCCGGCAGCCTTTCCGTCGCTGCGTGCCACATCGTTTGTGTATTCCTCGTAGAGACGCTGGGCTTCGGCCAGGTCGAAACGGGCGTACGGTTCACCCGCAACCTCGTCGTACCACTTGCTGGTAGAGCTGAAGTACTGGGTGCGGAACTCGGCCACACCCGAGAGGTTCGGCGGACGCAGTGCGCTGGCTTGATCGGGGTCGAGAGCGTGGGCGGTCGCCCGTCGGATCCTCACATCGTCGAAGGGGGGCACCGCTGTGTTGAGGACGTTCAACCCGGCACCGTTGCCGATGAACTCGTACGGAACAAATCCCTGATCGATCAGGTCCTGACCTCCGTCGGGACCGCCCTGGGTCGTGATGTCGAGATCGCCGGCTTCGAGGCTCGCATTGCGGGCGACGCTGTCGGGAAGCACACGGAAGCGAATCCGGTCGAGATAGGGGAGTGTTCCACCGTCGGGAGCACTGCGCCAGTAGTTGGGATTGCGCGTGAGAACGACCTCGGAGTCGCGGGTCCACGATTCGAACATGAACGGGCCGGTGCCCACAGGGTTCTCAACGGAGTCCTCGGGGCCGAAGCCCCGACCCGCCGTTGGTGAGAAGACGGCGCCGGCCGAGATCCCAGCCATGACCTCCTCGAAGGCGGGGTTCGGATCCTTGAGGACATAGTGGACGGTGAACTCGTCGATCGCTTCGGCGCTGGCGATGGTCGACGAGGAACCGAACGGGCCCTCGTGCCACTGGGCGATCATGTCGACCGCTGCGGCCGCGTTCACCTCGGTGCCGTCGTGGAACAAGATGCCAGGGCGGATCTTCATGGTCCACTCCGAAGCGTCTTCGTTCGGTGTGGCCCGCTCCGCGGCGACCATGGGGATCAGGTCGCCGCTACCGGACTGGTCGTACCAGCGGTCGTACAACGCGTCCATCACGAGGAAACCCGCCGAGAATGCCGTCTCGGCGCTCGGCGGATACCAGCCCGTGCTCTCCGACACGAGGCCGATGCTTATCTCGCCGCCCCGGGTTATCTCGAGACCGGTCTCGTCTGGCGCCGCAGCCGTGGTCGCCGTGGAGATGTCTCCAGCAGTTGTTTGTGTGGTTCCTTCTGAGTCGTCGTCGCCTCCGGAGTCGTCGTCGCTGTCGCCCGACGAGCAGGCGGCTGCGATCATGGCGAGAGCCAGAAGTAGTGCGAGGATTCGCATCGACCGTTTCACAATATTCTCCCTCCTGGCGGTCCTTGACCGCTCAGATCATTGATTCGCGTACCTGCAACCTGCGGCGCAGCCCATCACCGACGAGGTTCAGCGAAAGAATCGTCAGGAACATCACAGCGGCGGGTACCAAAGCGATGTGGATGATGTCGTCGGCGAACGCCTGGTTTCCGTCCGAGATCATCGAGCCCCAGGTGGCCTGGGGCTTGGGGACACCAACCCCCAGAAACGCTATGACCCCCTCGGCGACGATGACACCCCCGAGCGCCAGCAGTCCGAACGTGATCAGTGTGATCATCACGTTCGGAATCAGCCCACGAAAGATTATGCGCGTCCGTTTGGCACCCATCATCTCGCTGGCGGCGACCCACTCTTGTTCCTTGAGGGTTATCGCCGACGCGCGAGCGAAGCGGATGTAGGCAGGGATGGCGAGGATTGCGAAGACGATGACGATGATCTTCAGGCTCTGGCCTGCCATCGCGATGACCCCGAGTAGCACCAACAGGGCGGGGAACGACAACATCACATTGACCAGCGCCATCGTGACGGTCTCGACCCAGCCGCCGAGATAGCCGACCACGGTGCCGATGATCCCTCCTATCGAGATACCCACCACCACCGTGACGAAACTTATGAACATCGAGACCTGGGCGCCGTCGACGATGCGGGCCAACATGTCGCGGCCGAGTTGGTCTGTTCCCAACAGATGACCCTCTGACAGCACCGGAAGGTATTTGTCGGCGGGGTTGATTCGGTTCGGGTCCTTCAGCGGGAGGAAGTCGCCGATGACGGCGAGCACGACGACAATGATGAACCAGCAGAGGCCGAACCAGAACATCAAGCCAAACCCGTTGCCGGCGTTGGCAACATCTCGTGACTCGTCGACATCGACGTCAGGCACGGTTCGAGCGACGGTCTCAGCCATGTCGCAACCGCGGATCGGTCATTCGGTAGGTGAGGTCGACCAGCGAGTTCACGATCACGTACGACGCGGCGACGATGAGGACCATCCCCTGAACGAGTACGAGGTCGCGTCGCGAGATCGCCAACAAGAGTGTGCGGCCCAGCCCCGGCAGGCCGAAGATCTGCTCGATGATGACGGCTCCGGTCAACGCTCCGGCGATCTGTAGGCCGATGAGGGTCAGCATCGACGTGAGCGATGCGGGCAGTGCGTGGCGGGTGAGTATGTAGCGGTTCGACATGCCCTTGGCCCTGGCCGCCTCGATGAAGTTGCTCTGGAGGACCTCGATCATGTCCGAGCGAAGTACTCGCGTCAGCACCGCTATCTCGCCGATGGCCATCGCCGAGACCGGCAGGATGAGGTTCTTCAGGTTGGTGAGGGGTGCTTCGGTGATCGGCACCCACGCCGGCGTGGCCGGAAGGATCTTCCATCTCACGGCGAAGAGGATCAACAAGACGATGGCGATGAGGAAGCTGGGCAGCGAAAGGACTGCGAAGCTGGTCGACGTGATCACCTTGTCCAGCCTCGTGCCTGCCTTCCAAGCGCTGACGATGCCCAGCGGTACGGCGAACAGGACACCTATTCCGATCGACAGCGCCGCCAGTTCGATGGTGATGGGGACCTTTTCCCTCAAGACGTCGGCGACGTCCTGGTTGAGGTCGATGGAACGGCCGAGGTCGCCACGAAGGACATCGCCGAGCCAGCGCAGGTAGCGGGTGGGCAATGGGTCGTCGAGCCCGAGCTCGGCCCTGAGTTCGGCCACCGCCTCTGGTGTTGCCTGGTCGCCGAGCATACGAACAGCCGGGTTTCCGCCAGGCACGAGCGACAGCAGCAGGAAGCTGACGAGCGTGACGACGAACAGGACGACGATCAGCTCTACCAGCTTTCTCAACAGCAGCTGCCTCACGCCCCCGGAGCCCCCTTCGCCTCGACCGTCACCGTAGCCGTCGAAAGGTCTCTCGACCCAACCGTGCGACCGACGGGAGCCTTCGATTGACGTGGAGGGGTGGTGGTCTGACACGATTGGCGGGACGAAGGCGCGAGGAGATTCGATGACAGATACCGCCACATCGGCTCAGATACCACTTGTCGACTACCTGGTTCTCGACGACCCTGTTCACCTGGTGGCCAACGAGTGCACCAACTGTGGGGCCCGGTACTTCGACAGACGCAATGCGTGTGCGGGCTGTTTCGCCACCGACTTCCAAAAGGTCGGGGTTGCAACGACGGGTGAGGTCGCCTCGTTCACCATCGTCTCGATGGCGCCTCCGGGCGTCGAGGTGCCGTTTGTGTCGTCGATCATCGACTGCGACGGCACCAGCGTCAGGGCGAACCTGCTGAACGTCACACCCGACGACGATCACATCAAGCTGGGCATGAAGGTCCGGCTGTGTACATATTCGATGGGCACCAAGGGTGGTGTCGAAGCGATCGGGTTCGGTTTCGAACCCGTCGGAAACTGAGGGGAACAACCATGGTTGAAGACGTCTGGATCCTCGGGATCAATATGACCAAGTTCGGCAAACACTTCGACAAGGACGTTGTCGATCTGGGTGCCGAAGCAGCGATGGCCGCCATGGCCGACGGCGGGGTGACGATGGCCGACATGGGCATCCTCGCTGCCGGGAACCTCAGGGGTGGCGGCGGTTTCGGCCAGCAACTCCAGAAACAGATCGGCCAGACCGGCATCCCCGTGTTCAACGTGACCAACGCCTGCGCGACCGGCGCGACGGCCTTGCGCACCGCAATCATGGCGATCAGGGCCGGCGAGTGCGACATGGGTCTGGCGGTGGGAGTCGAGAAGCTGGCCGGTGCCGGCCTCCTCGGTGCCGTCGCCCAGAGCGACGTCGACGAGTGGCAGCCAGAAGGTCGCTTCGGTGCTGTGGCACCGACCGATGGTCGCATCGGCACAGCCAACATGCCTGGCACCTTCGCCCAGGTCGGCATGGAGTACGGCCACAAGTACGGCGACGTCAGCTTCGAGACCTTCGCCCGTATCAGCGTCAAGAACCACAAACACTCGACGCTCAATCCCTTGGCGGCCTACAGCAAGGAGATGTCGCTCGAGCAGATAATGGGCGACATCATGATCGCGTACCCGAACACGCGGCCCATGTGTTCGGCCAACTGCGATGGTGGCGCGGCCGCCGTAGTCGTTTCCGACGCGAAGCTCAAGACCCTGTCGCTCGAGCAGCAGCGCCGCGCCATCAAGGTCAGCGCGTCGGTGCTCACGTCCGATCCGTACACCGAGCGATGCCAGGTCCTTCCCGATGTGAACACGCTCACCAAGAGTGCTGCAGCCCAGGCCTACGAGCAGGCCGGTGTTGGTCCCGACGACCTCGATCTCGTCGAGCTGCACGACTGCTTCGCCACCGCAGAGTTGGTGCACTACGACAACCTCGGTCTGTGCGAGGAGGGCGGCGCGGTCGACTTCTTCGAGTCGGGTGCTCCCTGGCGCGACGGCTCCAAGCCGGTCAACGTTTCAGGCGGCCTTCAGAGCAAGGGCCACCCGATCTCGGCGACCGGCATCGCCAACATCTGGGAGGTCTGCCACCACCTCCGGGGTGAGGCAGGCGATCGCCAGATCGAGGGCGCCAGGGTGGCTCTGGCTCATGTCATCGGCCTCGGCTCGGCATGTGGCATACACATCCTCGAAAGCTCAGCAGCCTGACCGCCCGGTTCAGACCCATAGTCGGGACGCTGGCCTATCTGCTCGACAGCGACCGAGACCGCGTGTTGATGATCCGGCGCGACGCACGTCCCGACGACGACCACTTCGGCAAGGTCAACGGTCTGGGTGGCAAGGTCGATCCCGACGAGGGTGTGGTCGAAAGCCTCAGGCGAGAGTTGCTCGAGGAGGCGTCCGTCGAGCTCGGTGTGATCGAGCTTCGAGGAACCATTACCTGGACCAACTTCGGTCCCAAACGCGAGCAATGGCTCGGGTTCGTGTTCCTCGTCGACTCGTGGACCGGCGACATTCCCGAGGCGAACCATGAAGGCACGCTCGAGTGGATCGACCTTTCGCGCCTGCTCGACGCCTGTTCGCCCGACGAGTTGGTCAGGGCGTCGGCCGAGCTTCCCATGTGGGAAGGCGACCGCCACTTCTTGCCGCTTGTGTTCGACGGCGATTCCCGCGTCTTCCACGGCACCATGCCCTACGACGGTGACCGTCCCAGCGGCTGGGCCTACGAACGCATCTGATGCCTGTGTACAAGGGTGAGTTGCGCCTTGGTGGTCGACCGCTCAACCGTACGAGGATGCTGTTTGCCAGCGATTGGGGTGGTAGCGGCCAGACCGACATCTAGGTCGTCGCCTTTCCCATTCCCTGGTAGCGCTTGACAAGGATGTGCTCGTCGTAGCTGATGCCGTGTTCGACGGTGTGAACCCGACGGCCGGTCACGGTCCAACCCGCCCTTTCGTAGAAGGCGATAGCGGCCCTGTTCTCGACTCTTGCGTGTAGCTCGAGATCGGTATGCCCGTCGCTCACAATCATCGCCTCGCCCCGAGCGAGCAGGTATCGGCCGAGACCACTTCCCTGATGATCCGGCTCGATGAACAGATGGACGAGCCGATGGCCGCAGATGGTGAAGTGGCCGACCGGTACTCCATCGACCACGGCCACCCGTGTCTCGACTGCCGATTCGGGACGGAACCAGTCGAGGAGTTGTTGCCTTGTGCCTTCCCGGTCAGGGGCTTCAAACTCGCCAGCGAGCAGCTGGGAGGAGTAGGTCTTCGTGAAGCAACGATGGTGGTATTCCTCAACAGCCTCGACGTCGTTCAGGGTCGCAGCACGGATTTCGACCGTATCCATCGCTCCATGCTGGCACATGGGCAACGAGTACACCGATGGTGCTCCCGCAAGGCACCAGATGGCTGCCCTCGATCCCTGACAGGAGAGTCGTCCGACTGGAATCCACATGTCGGTGCCCAGGAAACGGTGTTCGAAATCGACTGCACCGAAGCCTGACGTTCATCGAGTCGAAGTGCCGCGGTTTGTTTCATCGAGTTCGGTCGCTTGCGGTAGCCAGTTGTCTCGTCCGATACGCCCCTTGAACGACTCGAGCCGCGAGTCGAGATCGGCCACACCCTGGGGCGTCAAGGCGGCGATCTGGCGGAATGTGTAGATGCCGTTGCGGTTCAACAAGGCCTCGAGGTAGGGGCCAACTCCCTTGATTTGTTGCAGCTCATCGGGGCTGGCCCGAAGCTCTTCGACGGGCTCTGGGTCGAGGAACGATGCGGTGCCTGCTGCAACAGCCGCTGCGACCGCGTCGGAATCTGATTCCTGTTCTGGCTCGGGCTCGGATTCGACCGCTAGGTCGGCTTCTGCGCTGGGTACCGCTGCCGAGTCGAACCGGACCGAAGGAGCCAGCACAGCGGGCGTCAACTCGCTACGAACCGTGGCGAGTTGACCCTCGAGGTCCGCGAGCTGGGCCGAGAGCGCGGCGGCCCGGTCGCGCTCTTTGCACATCTCCTCTATCGCAGACGCAGCAGCCGACTTCGCTGCCTCGAGCTCATCCTTCAGGTCGGTGATCTGGCCGTCGACCGATCCGAGAGCGCTGATCGGTCGCTCGGTAGTCCTCGTCGCCAGTGAGGTGGAGGTATCGGCCGTTTCGTTGTTGCCCTCATGCCACTTGCGATACCACAACAGCCAGCCGATCAGTAGCCCGATGAGGGCTGCGATCAGTATGTAGACGAGGATCTCTCCAACCACGTAGCCCATCGCTCATTCTCCTCAGACCGTGGCAATCTGGATGGGTGACGTCCCATCCCCACCAGTCGCCGCGAGTCTTTCACGATTTGTTTCGTGCCGACGAGATCGGCGCGCTGGCCTGGCGTCCCGAAGACTCCGTCGAGCGCGATGGATGGCTGTTTCGATCGGCCCACGGGTTCACGCGACGAGCCAATTCGGCCACACCGGTAGCGACAGCTCGAATGCCCATCGTCGACGCGGTCGACTGGGTTGCCGATGAGGCGCGGTCCCGCGGACAGATCGCCCGGTTCCAGCTGAGCGACCACCTACTCCACGATGCCGAGCGTCGGTGGCTCACCGAGATGGGCATCGGTGGAATCGACTCGACACTGGTCATGGTCGCTCGACAGGCCCTCGACCGATTCGACCCGGCTGTCGACGTCGCCGATCGGGTCGATGCTCCCTGGCACAACCGTTGGCACGACGTATCGGGAGCATCGGTTGCACCTCAGATCAGTGCCGGATTCATGGCTGGCCTCGGTGGGGTGAAGGCCGCGAGCGTCGGTCCCATCGACCGGCCATCGTGTGTTGGTCTCGGGCTGGAGACCGAGCTCGGTTCCTATCTGTGCGCGATTGCGACCGACCCTTCGCTGCGAGGGAGGGGAATGGCAACACGACTGGTCGCCCACCTGATGACGATCATGCCCGCACCATTCGTGCTGAACGTGGTTCCCTCAAACCCCGCCGTGCGGATCTACGAGCGACTCGGATTCTCGGCCGTCCACTCCTACCGGTATCACGAACTCGGCTGAGCATCTGGGTACTGCCTTTTCTCACGCGTGAGAGTTTCGGGCACCCAGATGAGCGGGTTGTCTGCCACCCGGTCGTGTGGTCGGAATGTGCCTCAGGTTCAAACGAGATGTGCCGACAGGCACTCCATGTCTCGCTTCCGCACGCTCACATTGCCGGCTGCGGCGCCTGCGCCTGTCCTGGAACCCCAGCCAGGCGGGCTGCTGCCGCGTGCCTGCCCATCGTGTGAGGTGACCTGGTACGGCGTGTCGGACGACGACTGCTGGTGTTGTGAGGAGCCGGGACAGGACGGGCCACTCCGCCTGTTCGTGGCTCGCCGAGCCTGAGACTGCCCCAGCTCAGGCAAGCACTGCGCGCAGATCGGCGATCTCGTTCTCGAGCTCCTCGAGCATCGTCTCGGTCGGTGGGAACGACAGATCGACAGCTTCGAAGGCATCGATCGGGTCTGCGATCGGTTCGGTCGTCGAGCTGTGACCCGCTGTCTCGGCCAGGGCGATTCCTGCGATGACAATTCGGGTCAGCCGGCTGGTGACCAGGGCGGACGGGTTGTTGTGCGAAGCGACCACATCGACGATCGACGGCGGGAAGTGCAGGTACTCCATCACCTGAGCGCCGAGCTGATCGTGGCTGGAACCGAACACTGCGCGCTCCGCCGTCAGGCACAGGCGAACATTGCCCTCGTCATCCTCGACGATTGCCTCTTCCCAGCGGGGGCGAGCGGCCCTGTACAGCAGGGGAGAGCCGACATCGTGAAGGAGTGCGGCGCTGAACGCATCGGAGGCACGTACGCCGACCTGACGGGCCACAACCGCCGCGCCGGCTGCGGAGCCGATGCTGTGATCGAAGAAACCCTTCGGCATCTCGCCTGCAGGGTCACCGAGCCCGAGTGAACCCGAAGCTGCCAGTGCCCTCACGACGTTGAATCCGACGACCATCACGGCACCCCATGGATTGGTCACGGGGTTCTTCACCGCGAAGAAGGCCGAGTTGGCGAGGGTCAAGAGACGGGCGGTCATCGAGGGATCTGCCTCGATCACCCGGGCGATATCGCGTCCTTCGACGTTTGGGTCGTCGAGCAGCGACAGCAGACGCATCGTCGCCGAATCCTGCTCGGGGAGTATGGAGAACTCTTCTACGAGTGTTGCGAGCTGGAGTGACATCTGATCCTCGATGGGTGCGCGGCTCTAGTCCCATCGGAATCGGTGAGTCACGATTCAAGTGCTCCGAACGCGATCCTCTCGCGCGGCCGACGTCCCCCTGTCCGGCGGCTCGATTCGATACGTTCGACGGGGTGACACATCGTGGGAGAGACCGACCGACTGTCAAGGACGTCCCGCGGGTCTATCCGTTCGCGACCAGGTGGCTCTCGATACTCGTCGGATTCGCGATCATGTCATCCCTTGTATCCCCTTCGGCGTCGCAGGCCCAGACCGCAGCCGGTGATACTTCTCGGCCGACGGGCTCGCTCTCGGGGGTGGTTGCGAACGCATACCTGCTCGCCGAACCGGGATCTGGGGCTGCCGTAGATCCGCACCTCGTCTGTGTTGACCGTCTCGATACCGCTGATCAGATCGGTCAGACCTTGATGCCCGGTGTCGCCTGGGACCGGTTGGACACGATCTCCGAACTCATCGCCGCGGGCCGAATCGGTGGCTGGGTGGTCATGGGTACTCCCGACAGCACCCTCGACGCACGAATCGGTGAGGTGAAGGGTCTTGGCGCCATTGATCCCCTCGTTGCAGTCGACGAGGAGGGCGGCCGTGTCCAACGTTTGCGAAACGTGCTGACGCGACTGCCGTCCGCCAGCCAGATGGCGGCGACGCTCAATCCCGACGAGCTTCGTGAGCTCTTCACCGGCCATGCTCGCGACATGGTGGCGCTCGGATTCGACGTCGACTTCGCGCCGGTCCTCGATGTCGGAGGTGGTCCCGGGATAGGTGACCGCTCGTATGGCGACGAGGTCCCAGTGGTCATCGAGTACGGCCTGGCCAACATCGCGGGTCTCGAGGATGGCGGCCTGCTGTCGGTTGCCAAACACTTTCCGGGTCACGGCAGTGCATCGGCAGATTCACACGAGGAGCTGCCGACGACACCTCCCCTCGCCGAGCTGCTCGCTCTTGACGTCGAACCATTCCGCCACGCCATCGAGGGTGGTGTGGACGCGATCATGGTCGGCCATCTCGATGTTCCCGGCCTGACCGATTCGATGCCGACATCGCTGTCGCCCGAGGCCGTGAGCGGTCTCTTGCGGGGCGATCTGGGGTTCGATGGCCTCGTGTTCACCGACTCTCTCGACATGGGTGCCATCGTCGAGCGCTGGAGTACCCCTGAGGCCGTAGAGCTGGCGTTGTCGGCGGGCAACGACATCGCCCTTCTGGGCAACGCGGACGAGATAGACACGATCCACCTGCGCCTGCTCGACGCACTGTCCGCTGGTCGCCTCGACGCCGCCCAGCTGGCCGCGTCGGTCGCCCGCATACTTCGAGCGAAGGAGATCTTCGCCTGCACCCTGTGAGGGCGAAGATCGGGCTGGCGTCGAGCCTCCTCCTATCGTTACCCGTCCTGGTCGAACATGATGACGTTGCGCGCGATGGTGCCCGTCTTCATCTGTTCGAAGCCCTCGTTGATCTCGTCGAGGCGGATGTGCCCCGACACCATCTCGTCGAGCAAGAGCCGCCCGTCCATGTACATGTCGATCAGGCGGGGCATGTCGGTGCGGAACTGGTTGGATCCCATGTTCGAGCCCTGGATTCGTTTCTCGTTCAGGAACTCGACGCCGTGGATCTCGATGTGGGTGCCGACAGGGATCATGCCGATGACCGTTGCGGCACCGCCAGGACGCAGCATCTGGAACGACTGCTCGGCGGTGACCTTCAGCCCGACGGCCTCGAACGAGTAGTGGACCCCGCCGCCCGTCATTTCCTGAACGGCTGCCACGGCGTCGACCTCGCCCGAGTTGACGGTGTCGGTGGCACCGAGCTGGCGTGCGATTTCGAGCTTCGAGTCGACCATGTCGACGGCGATGACTCGAGCCGCGCCGGCGATTCGTGCACCCTGGATGGCGCCGAGTCCGATACCGCCACAACCGATGACGGCAACGGTCTCGCCGGGCCGCACACCCGCCGTGCGAAAGACAGCGCCGACGCCGGTCATGATGCCGCAGCCGATGAGGGCGGCCCGGTCGAGGGGCATGTCCTCGCGGACCTTCACCAGGGCGTGTTCGTGCACAAGCATCATCTCGGCGAACGAGCTGAGGTTGAGGAACTGGAAAGCCGGGTCGCCGTCGATGGTGAGGCGCGGGGCCTCGCCCGGTCCGCGATCGAGTTCGCCGGTGGCCTTGCCAGAGCACAACGAGGGGCGGCCCTCGAGGCAATACGAGCAGTGGCCACAGAACACCGAGAGACAGCTGATGACATGGTCGCCGGGCTTCAAGTAGGTGACGTCGCTACCGACCGCCTCGACGATTCCGGCCGATTCGTGGCCGAGAATGGCCGGCGTCATGTAGGGGTACTTGCCCTCCATGAAGTGCAGGTCGCTGTGACAGAGGCCGGCAGCAGCGGTTCGCACCAGGACCTCGCGGGGCCCGGGCTTGTCGACCGATGCCTCGACGATGTCGAGGTTTCCCGGGATGGTGTTGAGAACGGCAGCCTTCATCGGATCCCCATTTCGAATTATCTGAGACTGCGCCGACTCTACCTCTGGACCAGCCGCGGGAACGAACCCGCGGTCAAGGGTCCGGAAGTGTGGTCAAGACACCATCGTCGGTGTCTTCTGGAGCGGCGTCGAAGTCGTCGATCACCGCATTCCATTGGGCCAAGAGGAAGGCGATCAGTTCCTGGTCGACCGACGGGTCGAGCGCCTCGGCCTCGACCGTCTGGGCGTACAACTCGTCGAGTTCGCTGATGATCAGGTCGGCCCGTGCGGGTCGAGAACCGAGCGAGTCACCCAGGAAGAACTGGAACTCGGGCGAGATCATCGTGTCGATCAGGCGGCCGGCCGTCCGCCTGTCTGCGGCCCCTTGCACGATGCCGGCGTAGGACACCACACGCAGGCACTCGTCGACGAGCGCCTCGGTCTCGAGGAGTTCCGGTGTGGTGTGCCTGAGACGGGCCGTGACCACCGGCATCCCGGCCGAGGCGACCACTGCAGTTCGTGTTCCGCTCGAGTTCCCCTGGGTGAATTCACCGAAGTACGCATCGCGCCAGCTGGGAGCGATCAACATGTCGTTGGCGTACAGGTCGCGCAACACAGCGGTCCACGAGTTCGCCGAGGTCGGATCGTCGCCGAAGTGTTGCCACAGCGAGACCATGAAGTACTGACCCAGTTGGTCGCGGTTCGGGTCGGGCACCACAAACTGTGATCCGAACTGGGCCAGGGTCAGATCCTGGATCGATGTCGGAGCCGTCGAGATCTCGGGGTTCTCGTCCTCGGGAACGGCCAGCTCGGCACCCTCTGGCAAGGCTGCTTTCGCCTGCTCGATACGTTCGAGCTCTTCTGGATCGGGGGGTTCGGGCCGGTAGACCTCGGCGTCGACGTTGACACACACGTCGAGTGTGCTGACCGGCGTGAGGCGATCGTCATCGACCATCAGAAGGGGGTCGAGTTTGTCGGCTTCAATCGCACGATAGGGCGTGACCAGCCCCTCCGAAATCACCCGGTTCAACGAGAGCGAGTCGATTCCGAGAACGACATCTGCAACGGGCTGATCGCGGGTCCGCGACAAGAGATCGACCACGGCAGCGGGGTCGGACTCGCGCAGTACGGCGACCCGCACCCCGGTGCGTTCTGTGTAGGCCTCGAGTGTGTCGGTCGGGATGACGAACCCATCGTGAGTCAACAAGCGCACGGTTTCGACCGATGGCGCGGACGTGCTGCACGCGGTGGTTGTCAATACCGCGAACACTGCGATCGTGCGCAGCATCGATTTAGGGGAGATGGCGGTCAACGGAACTGCTTGATCAGCTGGTGTGTTGGGGGCAGACAGCAAGGACTGTTCCTGCGGCGACCTCGATGACCGGATCGCTGCGAACTGCAACGTTACTCAGGCCGCGACTGCTGGTCGGGTGCAGGGTTTCGCCGTCGAGTTCCCACCGAACTCCTCTGGCTGTGACGACGGCCGGCCCGCCCACCGCCAGCAGCGAGATGACAGCACCCTCGCCGATCGGCAGAGCTCTCGTCATGCCGGTGTGGATCGGTGTCATGACCGAGCTCTCCCCTCGAAGCCACAACTCGACGGTCGAGTAGTGCGACGAACATGCGACAGCCACGTTCACGAGGGCGTGATCCTCGCGGCCACCGAGCGCCGCAGCGATGTCGATGTATGTGGCCCCATGCTCCAGGGCGAGATCGATTGCCAGCTCGAGATCGCTGGCGTCCTTGTTCGACGGGTGGGCGACGATCTGGGCACCGTTGCTGCGGGCCCAGATCAGTGTGCTGGGATCGATCGAATCGAGATCGCCCACCACGACGTGAGGTGGGATCTGTGACCCGCGAAGGTGTTCGGTTCCTCCGTCGGCGGCGATGATCAGATCCACCGCGGTCGAGACGTCCAGATGAGGCCCTCTCACTCCGTTCGCGACAATCAGCACACGCATCCATTCATTCTGCTCCGCCCGATGACCGTTCCGCGCTCATCACCACTACCGTTTAGGACTCGTGGGTATTCACTTGAAGCGTCTCGTGTGGCGCATAGGGCGTGTGGTCGCCATATTTGCTGCCATCGCGATGGCCACCGGTGTGCTCACAGCCACCGGGTATGCCATCGCGCCCCACAGCGGTGAGGCCCTCACACCGATCGATCGCGAACGCCTATTCGTCGAGTTCGACCTCGAGCCGGGTGCCCAGCGCACCGAGGTCTACGACAGTCGTGGCGTACAGATGGGTGTGCTCAACACCTCGATCGATCGCGAGATCATCCCCTACGAGCAGATTCCAACAGAGGTCATCGAGGCCGTCACCGCCGTCGAGGACGAGAACTTCTTCGAGCACAACGGATGGGACTTCAGAGGCACCCTGCGCGCGCTCATGTCGAACGTCGCTGCAGGTGGTATCAGCCAGGGCGGCTCGACGATCACGCAGCAGATCGTGAAGATCAGGGTGGTCGGTCCGGAGCGCACACTCAACCGCAAGATCCGTGAGGCCGTGCTGGCCTCGAGGTTGGAGGAGGAGCTCTCAAAGGAGGAGCTGCTCGAGTTCTACCTGAACGAGATCTACTTCGGCAATGGCGCCTACGGCATCCAGGCAGCTGCCGAGACCTACTTCGGCAAGGACGCTCGACAACTCGACCACGGCGATGCGGCCCTTCTTGCAGGTCTCATCCGTGCGCCCGCGATCTTCGACGATTTCGCCGACATCGAGGTCGCCCAGCGTCGACGCGAAGTCGGACTGACCCGATTGCTCGACCAGGATCACATCGACGAGGAGGAATTTGAGGTGTATCAGCGGCGCCCCCTCCCAACCCGGAATCTGAGCCCGCGTTTCACCGACGATTCCCTACGACGCGACTATTTCCTCGACGAGGTGGTCTCCGCCGCTCTCGAACTCGAGGTCCTCGGCGAGACGCGCGAGGAACGTTTCGCCGCTGTCTACTCCGGCGGCTTGCGCATCTACTCGACGTACGACGCAGGCATGGAGCAGATGATGCGAAGCTCCATAGACGAGTTCTTCGCCGACAAGGACCAGGGTCAGTTCGAGGTATCGATCGCCACCGTCGAACCCGAGACGGGTGCCATCAGGGCCTTCATCGGAGGGCCCGACTTCGCCGATTTCGAGTTCAACCTGGCAACACAGGGAAAACGCCAGCCGGGTTCGTCATTCAAGACCTACGTACTGACCACAGCGATCGAGCGGGCCGGGGCCGTGCCGTACGACACGATCAGCGGCGTGGGGCCCTGCGTATTCGACGACGGAGCGCAGGGCTTCTACATCGTCAACAACTTCGGAGGTGGGCGCGGCTCACCAGGCACACTCGCCAATCGCACCAGGGCCTCATCCAACTGTGCCTACGTTCGCCTCGGCATTCTCGCCGGGCTCGACGAAGTGGTCGACGTCGCCAGTCGCATGATCGGCAGGACCGGCGACGAACGTTTCCTGCCGTTCAAGTCGATGTCGCTGGGCGCCCAGGAGGTGACACCGCTCGAACAGGCGGTCGGCTACTCGGTGCTGGCCAACGGCGGCGTCCGCATGGAGCCGTTCTACGTCGAGCGCATAGAGAACCGCGACGGCGAGATCGTCTATCAACACATACCGCGCGGCGAGAGGATTCTCAGCGAAGACACGGCTGTGTGGGTCAGCAACATCCTCGAGTCGAACGTGCGCTTCGGTACCGGAACCAGGGCCGCGCTGTCCAACGGCCAGCCGGCGGCAGGAAAGACCGGAACGGCTCAGGACTTCGGCGATGCATGGTTCGTTGGGTTCACACCGCACTACTCGACGGCAATCTGGGTCGGTGATCCGGAGGAGACGGTCGAGATGCGCAACATCTGGGGTCTTTCAGGCGTGACGGGAGGTCGTGTTCCGGCCCCCATCTTCGGCAGCTTCATGAGCAAGCTGCACGAGACCCTGCCCATCGTCGAGTTTGCGCCCGATCCTCCCGCTCCGCGCTCGGGTCGCTTCATGCACCTGCCGGAGGAGAAGTGTGAGGTCGAGATCGAGCTCGACGACGGCACGACCTACGACTTCGAACTCAAGTGCTCCGATGTTCGGGTCGACCTCCAGCCTCGCAATGGCAAGTTCATTCCGCGCGACAGCGCCCTGTGCGAGATCGAGGTGGTCGACCCCGACGGGCTGGTACGAACCGAGAAGGTTCGCTGCGTCGACGTCGTCAGCCGGGTGAACACGACGACGACCGAGGAAGAGACAACAACCACGTCCGAGGGTGAGACGACGTCGACTTCGGATGGCGGGGGGTCTTCCAGCACTACCACTACCGCCGCCTCGACGACCACGACCACCGGTTCGACGACGACCGAGGTGACCACGACCACCACCGCCGCTTCGACGACCACGACCACCGGTGCAACGACGACCGAGGTGACCACGACCACAACCGCCGCTACAACGACCACTGCAGCCACGACGACCACCGCTGCCGCGACGACCACGACCGCCGCGGAAGGTGGGGGATGATCACACCGGCTGTCGGGGGCGTTACCGACTGGCCCAAAGAGGTGCTAGAACGAGCCAGTTGCTTTGAACGCCCCTTGCGGGGTCACGGAGGTGTCAGGTGAGTGAACTGCAAGCTCTGCTCAGACTCCAGACGTTCGACACGCGACTCGACCAGCTGATCCACCGTCGCGACAACCTCCCCGAGACGGAGCGCATCGACGAGTTGGCCGGCTCGCTCGAGGCGATCGCCGGGCGCCGGGTCGAGATCGCTACCCAACGGCACGAGATCGAGCGAGCCCAGAAGCGCGTCGAGGACGAGGTCGCAGGCATCGAGGCCAAACGGGCCGAGGACACGGATCGTCTATACAACGGTGGCATCACGTCGCCAAAGGAACTGACGGCGCTTCAGGACGAACTTCAGAGCCTCGCACGCCACCAGTCGACGCTCGAGGACGAGGTACTCGAGCTGATGGAGCAGGCTGAACCACTCGACGACACGCTCTCGAAGTTCGATGCGAAGGCCGACGAACTCGAGGCAGAACGTGGTCGATTTGAGGCGGCCCGTACCGTTTCACTCGCCGAGATCGAGGCCGAACACAACGCCGTTTCCGCCGATCGCGAAACCGCGGTCCTAAGCCTCGATGAGGCCCTCGTCGTGAAGTACCAACACATGCGGGGCGGTGCCAAGGACGGAGTCGCAGTGGGTGCCCTGACCCACGGTGTCTGCTCGGCGTGTGGTCTCGGCGCCTCGGCCGTGTTCATCGATCGGATCAGGTCGCTGGGTCCCGGCGAGATCGTCAACTGTGAAGAATGTGGTGTCATCTTGGTACCCGCGGGCGGCGCCTGATCGTGTTGACACTCGTCAGGCACGGCCGGACCGCGGCCAACGCTGCGGGTGTACTTCAGGGTCGCGTCGACAATCCGCTCGACGAGGTGGGCGAGGCTCAAGCTCTTGCCGTGGGTCGCTCGATCGGGACCGAGTCGATCGATCATGTTGTGTGCTCACCCCTGCTGCGGGCCCGTCAGACCGCCCAGGCGATCACCGATCGATCCGGCGTGGACATGGTCCTCGATGATCGATTCGTCGAGCTCGACTACGGCGTCTACGACTCGATTCCGCTCTCCGATCTGCCCGCCGACGTGTGGGCCCAGTGGATCGACGATCCGGGTTTCACACCGCCCGGTGGTGAGTCGTTGCTCGACCTGAGGCGCCGCGTCTGGTCTGCCCTCGAAGATCTGACCCAGGTGGCTGTCGACTCACACGTCGTGGTCGTGTGCCATACATCGCCGATCAAGGCCGCCGTCCAGTGGGCGCTCGGCGCCGACGCCGAACTCTCGTGGCGGATGCGCCTCGACACGGCGGCGGTTTGTCGTGTCGGTTTCCGGGGTTCGCGTCCGGTGCTGACGTCGTTCAACGACATCGGTCACCTGGCAGACGTCAATCCACAGGGCTGACGTCGACGGGGGCCTCGGTCGTTGACGGTGTGGTCGTCGACACCGATTCGGTGGTGGATGTTGTCGACGGGATGGTTGTTGTTGTTGTTGTTGTCGTCGTGGCGTTTCGCCGTTCTTCGGAGATGCGACGCGCTTCGGTCGCGTCGGTCGTGAACGTGGCGTTGCAGGCCGACTTCTTGATGCCGCTGGCCACCGAACCGTCGGCGAATACACAGATGCCAATCGGGTCATCGATCACCGTGGTCGTTGTGGTGGTGGTCGCAACAGTGGTCACAGTCGTTTCGGTATCACCAACACTGGCGGATTGATTGTTTCGTCCGGAGGTCGTGACCGGCGCCGCAACTGTGGTCGATGGTGCGAGGGTTTCTATCACCGCACCGACGTCGCCGTCAGTGGTTGTCGGAGCGGCCGACGAGCTGCTGGGTATCACTTCGACTGTGGTTGTTGTTGCGAAGTTAGGTGCAGGTGATGACGTCGATATGTCGGTGAGGGTGCCATCGGCCACAAGTGAAGCCTGTTGTTTCGAATCTTGGCCGACCGCGAACAGAACGATGGCGACCATGGGGGCCAAGGCGAGCATGATGAGCCCAACGGTGGTCAGCCTGTCGCGTTCCAATTTCGAGATCCTCACACGCGACCGCCGTCAACACGATTGGGTCGCCGGTCTCGATCGTACGTGCTCGGCCACCACTTGGTGGACACGAACACACACGAATCGGTCACTTCATGAAGTAGACCCGAACACGACCTCGATTGTGAGTACCTGACCGTCGCGTTCGACGGTCAACGTGCTGCTCGACCCTGGCCTACGAACGAGGACCTCGGCGCGAAGATCCGCGCCGTGGCGCACGGCCAACCCGTCGATGGCGGTGATGATGTCGCCTACCTCGATACCGCCGGCCGCCGCAGCCGAGTCAGCGACAACCTCTTGGATGAGTGCTCCGGGACTGCCGTCGCCGGAGGGGGCCGACAGGACCCCCAGCAGGGCCAACTCGACCGTGTCTCCCTCGGTGAGCTGCTCAGCGACGATACGTGCCAGATCGATGGTGACAGCGAAGCCGACGCCGGCGTTGTCGCCGCTCTCGGTGAAGATCTGGGAGCTGATGCCGATGACCTCGCCGTCGAGGTTCACCAGTGGCCCACCGGAGTTGCCAGGATTGATCGCTGCGTCGGTTTGAACCATGGGTATGTTCGAGATGATGCGATCGACGGCGCTGACCACTCCCGCTGTGACGGTTTGGTCGAGCCCGAAGGGGCTTCCAACGGCCACGGCGCCTTGCCCGACCGTGATCTGATCGCCGTCGGCCAGCGCCGCCACGGCAAGGCCGGCGGGCGCTTCGATGCTGACGACGCCGATGTCGGACAGTTGGTGACTCCCGACCACTTGCCCCTCGACCTTTCGGCCATCGGAGAGCAACACGAGCACGGTATCGGCACCTTCGACCACGTGGGCGGCGGTCAAGACCAGGCCAGACGAGTCGTAGACCACGCCGGACCCAACGCCGTCCTGTGTGGTGATCTGCACGACAGCTGGGGCGACCACCGCCGCGGCCTGGGCGTAGGGCTCTCCCTCGATGCCGGCCGAGTTGATGACCGGCACAACAAACGGGGCGATGGTCGTTGTCGTGTCAGTATTCGTAGCAGGGGCCCCTGCGGTGACTTCGGAGTTTGGGCTCGTGTTGGAAGCCACGAGGTAGGAGACAACAGCCGACATCGCCATCAGGCAAGTCACTGCTGCGACGGCTCCGAGCATCGTCGTCCACCGTCGCCTGCGGATATGTGAGACCCCGGCAGGAACGGGTGTCTCAGCGAGTGGGACGGCGAAAACGGGTAGTGGATCGTGGGCGGGCCGGGGCGCGGGTGTCGCGAGCATCGACCACGGATCGGTCATTGCCTCCGGGGTCTGGTCTCGGTTCGGGTCGGGTGGTTTCCAGTCGTCCATGAGTCCTTCGCTCCTGCCGTGGAGCCGTCACTGCCGGCGACGGTGCACAGTCTGCACCGCAAATCCATCATTGCGTCGTCACATGAGACAACCCTGAGAACATCAGGCTTCATCCCGGTCCCGTGATTGCGTCCCGGCGGCCACCGAACATGGTGGGTCGGTTTGGGGACCACGATGTTGATGGAGTTCGAGTCGATCCTATTGCTCTTGGTGATTCCGGCGCGTTGAAGTCGGTGGAACCCGATTCCAGGAATCAAATCACAACAGCAATTCCTGACAACGAGGAAGCTGGGGGCTAGCGGATGGGTGGGCCCATTGGTTTCGGTGTCCGATGAGCCGTCCGATGATGAGGACTGCTGTGGCGAGTTGGAGCGCTGCGTGTCGGTGGTGGTTCTGGCGGCCGGTTCAGCGTCGGAGTTGGACGTCGTTGGATTGCCACGAATAGAGGGCTTCGATGATCCAGCGCAGGCCGAGGGTGAGGCGGTGCGGTTCACCGGGTTTGGATCTGGTGCCTCGTTGCCGGATGTCGAGTTCGGCCAGACCGCGGCGTGAGCCTCGTTCTGTGCGCAGTGAGGCAGTCGGGCGGGCGTGGCGGAACAGCTCGTGCCGCAGGGTGGGTTGGTCAGGGGACGAGGATGTTGATGGAGAACGTGTCACCGTTGTCGAGCGTGCCGGTGACGGTCATAGCAAGATCACCGGTCGTGGCCAAGTGGCAACCGGTGTCAGTGAAGTTCAGCCAGAGTTCGGGGCCGTTGCGGGCGCCTATTTCCGTGAATCCGCCGTCGTTGAAGTCGGTGACGGTGACGTTTATCGTTGGCACATCGAACTGCACGCCCGGCGCTGCGGATATGTCGGATGGGAAAATTTGCACGGCACCGTATCCCACGAGAACGCACAAGGCTAGGTCGGCATCCATGTCGGGGGCGTAGATGTGGGTGATCGCCTTGATCGGCCCCAACTCGGGTAACCCTGAGGCGGCTATCGACTGATCTGGCTCTTCCCGTTCGGTGCTGGTGACAGCTACGGAGAGTGGTCATCAGGGTGACTACGCTACACATAGAGTGGTCACTCGGTCAAGCGTAGGGGAACAGCTCGCGAAACTTCCGAAGACCCTTTGCGCTCCCTGAAGCACAGTGGGTTGGAGGAACGTTCCCGGTCGTCACGGCCCAGTCTGCCTTTCTCGTCGATCGTGTCGGTCGCGAGCGCGGCGCCCCGGTTGTGGATCGTCGGCTCCTATCGCTGTCCAAGGGGCCAATCCATGCTGTGATGGTTTCGGCGTTCCGGGGATACCTACGTTGGTGACGGCGAGTCGACCCCTGGGCGGCGTTCGTCTATCGGTCGTTTCGTGCGGCCTCAGAATGTTCGCAAACCCGGCGTTCTCGAGGGTTTCCGCGTCTTGTTCGACATGGTGAGACACCTCGATACATCCTCTCGCGGGATGGCCGTGGGATGAGGCTGCCCCTGATTGTCTGCACCCCAAGGTGGCCTGTTGGCGCTATCGCGGGTAGCGATGCCGAACCCCGCTACGCCCCGGTTCGGGCTATCCCGGTCCGGGCGGGTGCCGAACAAGGCGGGTTGGTCAGGGGACGAGGAGGTCGATGGAGAACGTGTCACCGTTGGTGAGCGTGCCGGTGAGGGTCGCAGCAAGATCACCGGTCGTGGCGATA
This sequence comes from Actinomycetes bacterium, assembly GCA_024228575.1. GTDB lineage: Bacteria > Actinomycetota > Acidimicrobiia > Acidimicrobiales > Poriferisodalaceae > JAAETH01. Next base: position 789 of record JAAETH010000122.1, on the reverse strand, counting down.
TCGCAGCCTGTGTCAACGGCGTGCAGAAAGATCAGGTTGGGCGAGATGGTGGACTCGTCAGTGAACCCGCCGACGTCGAAGTCGGTGAACGTGTAGTTCACCGATGCAACAACGAACTGCACGCCTGGCGCTGCGGATATGTCGGATGGGTGGATCCACTGACCGGTCATACTACCGGCAGCGTCCCAGAGGCACATGTCGGCGTCGGCATCCATGTCGGGGACGTAGATGTGGGCGATCGCCTTGATCGGTCCCAACTCGGGCAACCCTGAGGCGGCTATCGACTGGGCTGGCTCTTGCCGTTCGGTGTTGGTGATCGGGTTTACCACCGATCCCAGCGCCAACAGGCACACAACTACCGCACCTACAATCCTGCGCACGCCTTACCTCCTTCGGCGACAACCACGGAGAGTGGTCATCAAGAGTGATCACTCTACACATAGAGTAGTCACTCGGTCAAGTGTAGGGGAACAGCTCGTGAAACTTCCGAAGATCCTTTGCGCTCCCTGAAGCACAGCGGGTTGGAGGAACGTTCCCGGTCGTCACGGCCCAGTCTGCCTTTCTCGTCGATCGTGTCGGTCACGAGCGCGGCGCCCCCTGGGCGGCGTTTGGCTATCGGTCGTTTCGTGCCATCTCAGATTGTCGCACACCGTCTATTCATGCGGTTTCCGCGATTCGTGGGACATGGTGAAACGCCTCGATACGAGCTCCCGCGGGATGGCCGCGGGATGAGAACGCTCCTCATCGCGTGGACGCACAGGTGCCCTGTCCGTGCTGCCGCCGGCACGG
>JAAETH010000121.1 GCA_024228575.1 Actinomycetes bacterium | reverse complement strand
TTCCCACTCGCTCGGACTTGTCCAGACGATGTGTGAGACCGTGGCGTGGCTCGACCACGGCAAACTGATGGAGCTTGGCCCGGCGGTCGATGTCTGCGAGTCGTACCTCGATCAGGTCAACGCGGATGAGGCCGAGCGCCGGACCGCAGAGATGATCGAGCGCGATGACGAGCGTGCCGTCGAACTGATCGGCGAGCGCAGTGGATCGGGTGAGATTCGTGTCTACCACGTCGACTACCTGAACCCGGGCATCGAACGCATCCCGCACTTCAAGACGGGTGAAGCTGCTCGATTGCGGTTCTGGTACGACGCCGCTGTTGCCGTGGACAACCCGATCCTGACGTTCGATGTGTTCCACGAGAACGGAACACATGTCTTCGGATTCTCGACTCGCGGAGAGACCGAAACCGGACATGTCGCAGTCGGGCAGGGTTTCATCGACTACGTCATGGACGAGGTCAGGCTTTCGCCGGGCCACTACTACCTCGGGGTCGAGCTGACCGACGGTGAAGGTCTGCAGACCTTCGACAGCTGCAAGCGGCTCATCGACCTGAAGGTTGTGGGCACTGGGACCCACCGCGGCATGGTCAGTGGCGGTGGCCACTTCGACCCGATCGAGTCACACAATTTCGACCTGAAGCGATAGCGCCGGCTACTTCGAGCTACATCACCTCGCGCTCGATCGCTTCCGCGAATCGTGCGCCGATGGTCGACCAGCCGAAGATGTCTTCGACCATGCGCCTACCCCGATGGGCGGCGCTCTCGACCAGGGGATCGTCGTGGTCGATGGTGCACATGTCCCTCAGCGCCGTCGCAAAACCGGGTACCTCGGCGGTGATGAATGAGTCCGAGTCTTCAGGTAGCCCCCGAGCTCCGACCTTCGTCGTCACGGTCACCAGGCCGGCCGCCAGGTACTCGACGATCTTCAGGTTCGTGCCCGAGCCCTTCTCCATGGGATTGATGCCGAAGTCAGCCGAGCCGAGCAGTATCCGCTTTGTGGCGTCGCCGATCTGGCCGAGCTGAAGCACGTTGGGTGGCAGCGCCCGACCGGCGAAGTAGTCGACGTGGCTCCCAACCATCAGGAACAACACCTCTGGTAGTTGCGGGGCGATCTTGTGGATCTCCTCAGCAGCCTCGAGGTTCGGTTGATGCCAGCTGGCCAGATACAAGGCGAGGCGTTTGTCTGCTTCGAAGCCGGCGGCTTTGAGCCATCGTTTGCGCCTGTTGATGCGTGCAACCCCGTGGACGAATTCGATGGATCTGAGGTCCGTGCCGTTGGCGACGACCTCGGTCGACGGCAAGGGGCCGTACACCGAAGTCATCATCGCGATGTCGTCACTCGAGCACGCCGCGACGAGTGAGGCCCTCTCTATGGTCGCCGCTTCGACACCCCGCACAGCCTCGATGGCATCGGCGGCGACATCGTTGCGGGGATACATCGCATCCTTGAGCCTGGCCTCGACGTTGTAGGCGTCGTAGATCACCGGCAGGTCGGACGGGATCAGCCTCAGAGCCGGTTCCATGTACGGATGGGCCAACAAGACAGCGTCAGCTTCCTTCAGCAACCGACTGAGTTCGCTGAGGTAGGCGGACGTCTTCGCGATCGCAAGGCCCCCGTAGAGGTCGTTTACCGGTATTCCAATGGCCGCCGCCATCTCGTCCTCGTACCTGGCGTGTTCGTGAGTTCGCGGAATCGCCGTTTCGCTGAAGCCCGGCGCCGAGGTGACCGTTGATGTTCCGCTGTCGGGTGGAGCAAGTGACAGCAGATGGACATCGAAGAACCGCGACAGTGACCGGTAGAGATGAAAGGCGCGGAGCTGACCGCCCCCCTTGGGGCTGTGTGCGGTGAAGGTGTTCAACACCAGGATCAGGGCTTTGCCGTTCCGTTGAACGTGTTGGTCGGTCTTGATCGGGGCACGGCTTGGAGCGGCTGGGCCAACGAGCTTCGACGAGAGGTTCTCCCAGGTGATGTGAGCGATCGACCGACGTCCGGCTTGGCCCATTCTCCTGGCTTCCTGGGGATCGTTGCCCATCGCCGTGAGAGCCTCGGCCAGGGCCGACACGTCCGGTTCGACGATCAATCCCGTGACCCCCGGATCGACCAGCTCGGTCGGGCCGCCGCTATCACGACAGGTGATGACAGGCGTTCCACTCGCAAGGGCCTCGAGGGCGATCAGGCCGTAGTCCTCTCGATCCGGGACGAAGGGGACGGCGATGGCACCCGAATACAGATCGGGCAGATCGTCGTCGGGCACGAACCCGAGCAGGTCGATTCTGGAGTCGCCCTTGGCGAGATCGAGGAGTCGATCGCGTTCGGGACCCGAGCCTGCGATCACAAGCCTGTTGTCCAAACTTGTTTGCCTGAAGGCCTGGATGATGAGGTCGATCCGCTTGGGGGCGTCGAGTCGACTGGCGGTGAAGAAGTAGTCGCCGGCGTCGGCCGTCGGCCTGGCGTCGATGTCGGTTGGCGGATGTACGACACCGACGGCTGCATCGTCGGGAAAGTAGTTCTCGCGTTCGGCGACCGTGTGGGCGATGGCGAGATGTCGCCTGACAGCAGCGGTCGACAGGCCGACTCTGTCCAGCGTATGAACCAGGCTCCTGCCAAGCGGGCCGGGATGACCGAAGACCGGATCGTCGTGTCCGAGGCGGGCGACGGCTTCGTCGTATATGCCAAAAACCTCGGGCAGGACTGAACGGTCTCGGCCGGTTCGGGCCAACCTCTCGATCAGATCGTCTATCCCTACAGCCGGGTCGACCCGAGTCGGGAAATCTGCCGGGTAGGTGTCGTAGAGGCCTCGGAGCGTGTGGCACAGGTAGACACGGTGGTTGGGATGGTCGACCATCCATGCCGGATACTTGGCGCTGATGATCATGTCGAAACCCGACAGGTCCATGGCGGCGAATGCGCGATAGCCGGCCATGACTTCGTGAAGCGTTGTCTCCGGGAAGGGCAGCTTGATCAGCTCCGCCTGGTGGGAGGTCTTGTCGTTCAGGTGGTTGACGAGCCCTGACAGAAGGCGTTCGAATCCTCCCCTCGTGTAGGGAACAGCAGCGGGAGCAACGACACCGATCCTCATCATGCAGTCCTTGCGCCCGAAGCGACGATCTCGACCGCTTCGCTGAATCGGAGGTATGCCTGATCCCACGTGTATCTGGAATGGCTCTGGAGGGCGGCTGCGCCCATTCTCCGCGCCAGCTCCGGATCGTCGACGATCGAGCAAACGGCGTCAGCGATGGCATCGGGCTCGGGATCCACCACGAACCCATCGCGGCCATGCTCGACGAACTCGACGAGGCCCCCACCATCGGAGCACACCACGACAGGTGTGCCGAAAGCAAAGGCCTCCAGAACCGTGAGGCCGTAGTCCTCGTCGTATGCGGGCGCAACAACACAAATGGCGCGTGAGTAGTTCTCGGCGAGCACGTCGTCGTCGACGCGCCCGAGAATCTGCACAGGGTCGTCGGGAACAGTGACCTCGACTCGCTCGGAGGCGGGCTGTGCGTCCCATGGAGCGGGTTCGACGGGGACCCCGCTCGAGAGTTCTGCTGCGTATCGTCTGACTGTTGGCAGCTGGCCACCACCCCCGATGAGGGTTGCCGACGCGTTGAACCCCTCGTGGGCGGCCGCGACAAAAAGTTGTGTTCGTTTGGTGAACTCATTCCTGCTCACGCACAAGACCCGGTCTCGTCGTTGGGTCGCGGCCGTTCTGGGCTCGGCATTTGCACATGCGAGGTAGAGGGACATTCGCGACCGGTCGATGCCGGAGAACTCGACCAGACGATTGGTGACGGTCTCGGACGGCACCAGGAAGTGTGAGATGGTTCCGAAGTGGCGAGAATCGAGCTCTCGGACCAATAGGCACGCTTCGGTGTGGACATCGGCATCGATGCCGGACACACCTTGATACCGTTCGGCGAGGTCGTAGAAGATGCGCTCGTGATGGTAGAAGAGTGCGAGTTTGTGCGGGTGATCGATTGCCCACGATCCTGGTTGAGTCGTCACGACGACGTCAACATCTCTGGCATCGAGCTGCTCGAACCTGTGCACCAGCCCGACATAGTCGAAGAAGCTGGGGTGTTGGGCTCTTGTCAGAGCATCGACCGAGTCGGGGGAACGTGCGGGCGTCGTCAGCATCTGCACCTGATGACCTTCGCGCCGCAGGTGGGCTATCAGACGATCCAGATGGGTTTCGAACCCACCTGTGATCCCCCACTCGGGTTTCGCGATGCCGACCTTCATGTGTCGGCGGCGGCGCCCGGTCGAGTTGCCAGAATCGCGTAGTCCTGAGGGCCGAACAGCGACCAATTGATCTCGAGCGCAGTGGCGTCATCTGAGGGGGAGGTCGAGGCTTCCCGGGCTGGCCGAAGGAACCTGATCTCGGCATCGATGAAGCCCCGGTCGGTCGTGACGAACTGGAGCAACTCGGGGTGTAGTGGTCGCAGGTGCGTCGGGTCGAGGTAGAAGCCTGCGGCGCCGACCCGGAGGTTCGTTGGGTTCGGCGTCTCGAACAGGATTCGCCCACCGGGTGCGAGGGCGATCATGCAGCGGTCCATCAATTCGATCAAGACCTCGAACGGCAGGTGCTCGACGATGTGAAAGCCGGTGACTGCACCGAGTGAGCCTTCGGGTACCGCTGCGAGATGCTCGAGCGCGTCTTGGAGACGCACGTCGAGTCCACGCTCACAACAATCGTCGACGAAACGTGAGTTGGTGTCTACGCCGTAGGCATCGTGTCCCTTGGACCCGAGCAGGCTCAACCATTCCCCGCGACCAGAACCGATGTCGAGGATCGGGCCGTTCGCTGCAAGCCTGGCCAGGTCGTCTTCGTAGATCTGGAGAGAGGTGGCGACTTGTTCTCTCGTGCCTCGGAAACGGTTTTCGAAGCGGGCGTACAGCTCACTGCGTCTGTGCTCGCCGACGTGCCTTGTCGTTTCCCCCTGGCCGGATGGATCGTCGGATCTGGCCTCGGCCAGCACGATCTCGAGATGGGCACGGGTCAGACCGATGTCGCCGCGAAGAGACTCGAGTTTGTCCGCCGCGGAGGCAACGACATCGCCGAGGGCCACCAACTTGGTGCTCGTCGCTGTCGCCTCGGTATCGAGCGTGTCGGCCTTGGACCGATCTGAGACGATCTGGTCCCTCAGGTCGTCTAGCTGGGCGTTCAACCCGGCCAGAGAGGCCGTGAGTTCCTCGAGAAGGATGTCGTGTGAGGCGAGGGCAGCCTGAAGTGGTGCGGTCTCGGGTGGTCGGTTGCGCAGGAGATCGATCTGGGACCAGATCTGGGTCGAGTTGGCCTCGAGAGCGGCTAGCCGCAGGTCGACTCTTTCGAGTATGCCCCTGGATGCGGCAACCGCATCTGCCGTGTTGACATTGAACTCGGCCTGGCTCGGCACCGCAGCGCTGAATAGGCGCTTCACAACTCGCTTGATCGAGCGGCCCCTTCCAGCCACCGGCAGAGCAGGTGTGTTCGCGACACCCGCCGCGCGTTCGCTCGACTCGCGAAGAATCCTGCTGCGTTGAGCATCGGCTGTCTCGGTCGTTGACGATTCGGCCGCCGCTGCCATTTGGCGAACGAGTTCGTCGTTGCCCGTCATATCGCTTGCTCCCTACTGTCGCGGTGCGCGCCCTGCGCCTCAGCGCAGAGTACCGACATTGCGTTCCCCGGCCACGCAGGCCGTCGGACATTGCGTTCCCCGGCCACGCAGGCCGTCGGTCATTGCGTTTCCAGTAACCCTCAGGATTCCCACACGCAGGCCGTCGGTCAGCTTGCGGAGCCCGGGGTCAACACCAGATCGAAGTGGTCTCGACCCGCCGATTTGAGCAGGTCGTCGAGTTCGTCGGCCATTGCCGAGGAGCGGCCATCGGGGCCGTCCAGAAGTTCGATCGTGTAGCCGAGCTCGGTCAGATCGTTGAGAACCGACAGGCCGCTGCACCCCGAGACCCGTTCGACCAGATCGGGCGAGTACTCGAGCAGGATCGTCGGCCGATGTTTCGCGATGACCGCGTTGGCACCACGGACGGCAAGACCTTCGGCGCCCTCGATGTCGAGCTTCAGTACATCGATACGATCGATGTCGGCCAGCGCTCGATCGAGCGTGACCGATCCGACCAGGTTTCTCTGGGAGAGAACCTCGGGCCGCGATTGTTCGAGAGCGCGTGCCAGGGGGCCATTGACGATGCCATTCGAACCGGCGGCCGTGTCGATCACGAGCACGTCCTCGGTATCGGCCACTGCGGCGTGATGAACCGTGACGTGATCGAATTGATTGATCGCAGCGCTGAGCCTCACGAGGTTGGCGTTCGTGAGTAGTGCCTCGAACGCGATGACACGTCCTGTGGGTCCGACAGCGGATGCCGCCGCCATGGTGATGATGCCGATATTTGCACCACAGTCGACAAACGTGTCTCCGCGCGCGAGCGCTGAATCGAGTGCGTTGAGGACGTGTGGTTCGTAGGTGCCGGTACGTATGAGAACCTCACCGATTGCTCCATCACCCGTCGGGACGAGCAGGCGGTAATCGCCACGATCGACCTCGATCAGCTCGTCGCCGTGAACTCCGCCGACCAGCACGCGGTACGTATCGCTGTTGCGGAACTCGTCTGAATGGGCGAAGTACGGCAGCATCTGGCGGACCGACCACTCGCCGACATGGGACGAGAAGAATTCGAGACCGGCCGGATCCGGTGGTCGTCCATGAAACAGCCGGTAGGCCGAATAGACGTCGTCGAGGGTCATCAGGTCATCGCTGGGTGACGACGAGGTGGGCGCCTCGACCGCAACCTGCTCGGCTCGACTCGGAGCGCCACGGACCAGCCCACGAATGCGCGACCGGACAGACTCGGGCAGTCTCTGGGCCAGCTGGCCTGCCAGCTGTTGGGCCTCCTCCGTGCGGCTCATTGCTTGTCTTTCGCCTTCTGGTCGGCCCTTCGGGCCTCCTCCGTGCGGCTCATTGCTTGTCTTTCGCCTTCTGGTCGGCCCTTCGGGCCTCCTCCGTGCGGCTCATTGCTTGTCTTTCGCCTTCTGGTCGGCCCTTCGGGCCTCCTCCGT
>JAAETH010000120.1 GCA_024228575.1 Actinomycetes bacterium | reverse complement strand
GTAGGCGAAGGCGAGGTGAATTCGTGGGGCTATCCACAGGGCGGCATGGGTGCGGTATCGGACGCGATTCGCAGTTCGGCCGAGAGTGCGGGCTGTGTCGTGCGCACGGATGCACGGGTCGCAAAGATTCTGACACAAGGGGATCGCGTGGTCGGTGCCGTTCTCGATAGCGGTGCGGAGTTTCGCGCGCCGGTGGTCGTGAGCGGCGTCCACCCGAAAGTTGCCTTCCTTCAATTGGTCGAACGCGATGCGCTGCCGGGCGAGTTCGTCCGTGACATCGAGCGCTACAAGACGCGCTCCGGAACGGTGAAGATCAACGCGGCGCTCTCCGAACTGCCCGATCTCCGATACGCGCCCGGAACGCAGCTACAGCGACACCACACGGGATCGCTCAATCTCTGTTTCTCGCCGCGCTACATCGAGCGCGCCTTTCAGGATGCCCACATGGACGGGCGCGGTTCGACTGCTCCCATGGTGGAGGGCGCGATTCCGAGCACGCTCGATCCGACTCTCACGCCAGAAGGTATCCACTACTTCTCGTTGTTCACGCAGTACGTCCCGCACGAGTGGAGCCAGGCCCCCCATCGCGAAGAACTCGAGGCGTACGCGGATCGGGTCATCGATCTCTACACAGAGCTGGCGCCGAATTTCAAGCGCTCGGTGATCGATCGCCAGGTGCTCGGCCCCTACGACATCGAGCAGGATCTCGGCATGATCGGCGGGAACATCTTCCACGGCGAGATCTCGCTGGATCAGTTGTTCCACATGCGCCCAGCGCCCGGCTACGCGGACTATCGGACCCCGATTCGCGGCCTCTACAACGCATCGAGCGGCACCCACGCGGGCGGTGGTGTGAATGGCATCCCGGGCCTCCAGACATTTCGCCAGGCGAAGCGAGACGGGGCGCTTCGCCGGCGGT
>JAAETH010000119.1 GCA_024228575.1 Actinomycetes bacterium | reverse complement strand
TGGCCCGATGATGACGGCGGCACCTCTCGGGGGGCCGTGTATGTCTTGTTCCTCAACGCGGACGGCACCGTCAAAGCCGAACAGAAAATCTCCTCTACCACCGGCGGATTGACCGGCCCCCTCGACAACTCCGACGACTTCGGTGTTTCGGTCGCTGGAGTTGGTGACCTCGACGGGGACGGGAGCGCCTCCAGCGCCGACGGCGCCTACAGCGCGGATGACGCCGGCTCTGCCCGCGGAGCTCTGTATGTGTTGGATCTGGCCGTGGCTGCAATTGATCATTGAGCGGTCGATTCCGATTCCGATGGTCTGTGGGATTGTGAGGAGGACGCCAACACCGACCTCGATGGTGATCCTGCGACCACACCTGGTCCAGATACCGACGGCGACACCACACCCAACTATCTGGACCCAGACGATGACGGTGACGGCACCCTCACCTCAGCAGAGAACGCCGACCCCAACGCTGACGGCGACCCACGCGACGCCCTCGACAGCGACCGGGATGGCCAACCCGACTATTTGGATCTCCCGATCACTGTTGCCACGGGCGGCACAGTGGCGACCGAGCAGAAGATCTCAGACACCGCAGGCGGGCTCACCGCAATCCTCGACGACACCGACAACTTCGGGGCCTCGACGGCCTCGATCGGTGACCTCGACGATGACGGGACCGTCGACATCGCCATCGGCGCCAGCAATGATGACGACGGCGGCACCGATCAGGGGGCCGTGTATGTGTTGTTCCTCAACGCCGACGGCACAGTCAAAGCAGAACAGAAGATCTCGTCGGTCACCGGCGGACTCACAGGACCCCTCGACAACACCGACAACTTCGGTGCGTCGGTGGCAGGGGTCGGTGACCTCGACGGTGACGGGATCCCCGATATCGCGGTCGGCGCTCCCTCGGATGACGATGGTGGCGATGGTCGGGGTGCCGTATATGTGCTGTTCCTGAACGTCGATGGCACTGTCAAAGCCGAACAGAAGATCTCGTCTACTACCGGCGGGTTGACCGGTCCCCTCGACGACAACGACGACTTCGGGTACTCGGTGGCCGGGATCGGTGACCTCGACGGCGACGGGATAGTCGATATGGCGGTCGGCGCCTCGGCTGATGATGATGGCGGCACCAATCGGGGTGCTGTGTATGTGTTGCTGTTGAACGCCGATGGCACTGTCAAAGCCGAACAGAAGGCCTCCTCGACCGTCGGTGGGCTCACAGGCCCCCTCGATGACAACGACTGGTTCGGTATCTCGGTGGGCGGTGTTGGTGATGTGGATGGTGACGGGATTGTTGATGTCGCGGTCGGCGCCCACGGCGATGATGATGGCGGCACCGCCCGGGGTGCTGTGTATGTGCTGTTGTTGAACGCCGATGGCACGGTCAAAGCCGAACAAAAGATCTCGTCGGTCACCGGTGGACTCACCGGTCCCCTCGACGACTCCGACTTCTTCGGCGTGTCGATAGCTGGCATCGGTGATGTTGATGGTGACGGAATCGCCGATATCACCGCCGGCACCCACCGTGATGATGATGGCGGCGCTGATCGGGGTGCCGCCTATGTGCTGTTCCTGAACGCGGACGGCACAGTCAAGGGTGAGCGGAAGATCTCGTCCACGACTGGTGGACTCACAGGCCCCCTCGACAATTCCGACGACTTCGGTAGGTCGGTGACCGGGGTTGGTGATCTCGATGGTGACGGGATCGTCGATATGGCGGTCGGCGCCTTCGCCGATGATGATGGCGGCTCCAGTCGAGGAGCCGTGTATGTGCTGAACCTGGCGGTGCCTGTCGATCATTGTGCGGTCGATTCTGATTCCGACGGGTTGTGGGACTGTGAGGAGGACGCCAACACCGACCTCGACAACGACCCGGCCACCAACCCGGGACCCGACACCGACGGCGACACCACACCCAACTACCTCGACCCAGACGACGACGGCGACGGAACCCCCACCTCCGCCGAGAACGCAGACCCCAACGCCGACGGCGACCCCCGCGACGCGCTCGACTCGGATTGGGATGGTCAACCCGACTATTTGGACCTCCCAACTACTGTTGCTTCTGACGGCAAGGTGGCCTCTGAACAGAAGATTTCAGACACTGCGGGCGGGTTGGCCGCTGTTCTCGATGATGACAGGTTTGGGGCCTCGACGGCTTCGATCGGTGATTTGGATGGTGACGGGATTGTTGATATTGCGGTCGGTGCCTACGCCGATGATGATGGCGGCATTAATCGGGGTGCTGTGTATGTGTTGTTCTTGAATGCTGACGGAACGGTCAAGGCTGAGCAGAAGATTTCGTCCACTACTGGTGGGCTCACAGGACCGTTGGACGACAGCGACGAGCTCGGTTGGTCGGTGGCTGGGGTTGGTGACTTGGATGGTG
>JAAETH010000118.1 GCA_024228575.1 Actinomycetes bacterium | reverse complement strand
TGCCATTTTCGTGGGCATCGATGATCTCGAGACCGATCTCGCTGGCCTCGTACTCGTCCTTGCGCTCGACCATCGTGGATCTCAGCCTCCCGATAGTGCTGGCAGGAAGTGGACCTCTGCCCCGTCGGGAAGGTCTTCGAAGAGGGCGTCGGCGACGATGTCGCCGTCGATGGCGATCGCCATGCCCGTTGTTGTGAGCCGCTCGCCGATCCCCGGGTACCTCTCGTCGAGCTGGCGGATCAACGAACGAACGGTCGCAGCGTCGAGTTCGAGGCTGGCAATACCGCCGGTCAGCATCCGCAGCTCGGCAGAGAAGTGAACCGAAACGGCCACGGTCACTCGCCCATGGTCGCTTCGAGGATGCGGATCGGGTTGATCGGCAGTTCGGTGAACCGTTTGCCGGTCGCCTGGTACACCGCGTTGGCCACTGCGGCCAGAGGCGGCACGATGCCGACCTCGCCCACTCCTCGTACGCCATAGGGGTGAGCAGGGTTGGGCACCTCGACCAGGATCGTGTCGATCATCGGCATGTCGGAAGTGACCGGAATGCGATAGTCGAGGAAGCTCGCGTTCTGCAGGCGACCGTCGTCGCCGTACACATACTCCTCGTTCAATGCCCACCCGATGCCCTGAACAACGCCACCCTGGAACTGACCCTCGACATAACTGGGGTGAATCGCCCTGCCCGCGTCCTGGGCCGTGGTGTACCGAACAACGGTGACGACGCCAGTATCGGGGTCGACCTCGACGTCGCACACCTGGGTCGAGAATGCAGGACCGGCACCACGCGCATTGTGGGTGAAGGCGGCCGATATCGGACCACCCGAACGATCCCATTTGCCTGCGATGTCCTTCAGCGACAACGGCGCCTCTGATCCATCGGTCTTCTGAGCCTGGCCGTCGACCCATTCGACCTCGTCGATGTCGACGTCCCACGTCTTGGCGGCGCGGGCCCGTAGGTCGGCAACGATCAGGCGGCATGCCTCGACCACGGCTGCACCGGTGGCGTGGGTGACCCGGCTTCCGCCCGTGACGTCGTTGAATCCAACCGTTTCGGTGTCGGCGACAACCGGACGAATCAGCTCCATGTCGATGCCGAGCTCTTCAGCGGCGAACAATGCCATCGACGCCCTGCTGCCACCGATGTCGGGCGAACCCGTGACCACGGTGGCGGTGCCGTCGGGGTTGACGTGCACCACCACACTCGAGTTCATGCCCGCGTTGAACCAGAAGCCAGTTGCCACACCACGTCCCTGGTTCGGGCCGAGCTGTGCCGAATAGTGCGGATGATCCCTGACGGCCTCGAGTGTTTCGACCATACCGATGCGGGGCAGCTTCGGTCCGTAGGGAGCCTGGGTGCCCTCGACGGCTGCGTTCGTCAGCCGAAGATCGATCGGATCCATTCCGAGCTCTTCGGCCACCATGTCGACCACACTCTCGACCGCGAAGCTCGAAATGGGGCCGCCAGGAGCGCGATAGGCCGCCGATCGGGGCTTGTTCACCACGATGTCGAAACCCTCGACCGAGAAGTTCTCGAGGTCGTAGGGAGCCAGACACGTCATCGCCGCCGGCATGACCGGCGAGCCCGGATATCCGCCGGCCTCGAACTCGAGCACGATCTCTGCGGCGGTGAACTTGCCGTCACCGCGTGCGCCCATCTTGACTCGCATGCGGCTGCCAGAAGTCGGTCCGGTGGCCTTGAGAACCTCGGCCCTCGTCATCACCATCTTCACCGGTCGACCCGCCTTGGCCGACAACTTGATGGCGATCGGTTCGAGGTAGGTGACCGTCTTGCCTCCGAAGCCGCCACCGATCTCGGCTGCGATGGCCTTCACGCGGGTTATGTCCCAACCCAACACCTGGGCCGAGAAATCACGCATTGCGAAATGGCCCTGCGACGACACCCACAACGTGGTGTGTCCGTCGGGGGTGGTGTCGGCGACACAGGCTTGTGGCTCGATGTAACCCTGGTGCACGGGTTTGGTGATGAACTCTCGCTCGACGACCACGTCGGCATCGGCGAAACCCTTGTCGAGGTCGCCGCGGGCAAGGATGTTGCGTTGGTAGATGTTCGACGGCTGCTCGGGTGCCGGATCGATGCCGTTGGTGATCATGTCGTCGTGCAGCAACGGCGCACCCTCAGCAGTCGCTTCGGCCGCGGTCAGAACGTGGGGCAACACCTCGTACTCGACCACCACGGCCTCGGCACCGGCCTTGGCGGCCTCTCGGCTCGTCGCGGCAACAGCGGCCACGAGGTGACCCTCGTAGAGGACCTTGTCGCGGGCGATGCTGTTGTGCGGCACGTTGCGCGCCATCGCGTCACCCTCGACCGCGGGAAAGTCGGCACCGGTCACGACGGCCTTCACACCGGGCACACGCTCGGCCGCAGAGGTGTCGATCGACACGATGCGGGCATGCGCGTGCGGCGAACGCACGGTGTGCCCTTCGAGCATGCCGGGCAGGTAATGGTCAGCGCCGAACTTGGCCCTACCGGTGACCTTGTCGAACCCGTCCGGGCGAATCGGCCTGCTGCCGACCCACTTGTAGCCGGGGGCGTCGGTGGCTGGATCGTCTGCGATGCTCATGGCTCAGGCTCCAGTCGTTTCGCGCATCTGGGTGGCAGCGTCGAGCACCGACCGAACGATCTTGTCGTAGCCGGTACAGCGGCACAGGTTGCCGGCGAGGGCGTAGCGCACCTCGGTTTCGGTCGGGTCGGGGTTCTTGTCGAGCAAGGCCTGGGCGGCGATGAGGAAGCCCGGAGTACAGACGCCGCACTGGAGGGCGGCCCCCTCGAGGAAGGTCTGCTGCAGCGTGTTGAGGTGGTCGCCATCTGCCAATCCCTCGACCGTGACGATCGTCGAGCCTTCGGCTTCGGGTGCAAACACCAGGCACGAGCAGACGAGGGCCCCGTCGAGCAATACCGAACAAGCGCCACAGTCGCCGGTACCGCAGCCTTCCTTGGTGCCTGTCAGGCCGACCTCGTCGCGCAGGGCATTCAACAACGACTCGCCATCCGATGTCAGGAAGTCGATCTCGTCGCCGTTGATGACACAGTTCACATGAGTTCTTGACACGGTCCTACCTCTCGCTCGCTCGTCTGGCTGCTTCGATCACGGTCCGCTCGACCAGCACCCCAGCCACATGGGTTCGGTAGGCGATGGTTCCCCGCATGTCGTCGATCGGATTGCACGCTGCGCTGGCTGCGGCGGCGGCGGCATCGAGTGCAGCCTGATCGACGTCGTCGCCGACCAGCTTCGCTCCGACGAGCACCGCTTCGGCGCCGGGAACCCTCACCACGGTGGGAGCTACCGCTCCGAGAGCGATGGTGGCGGAGGTGCATACACCATCGCTGTCGAGGCTGATGCGCGAACCGGCACCGACGATGGCGATGTCCATCTCGGTACGTGGTGTCACCCGCTGGTATGCGTCGGACGTTCCCGCTGCCGGCCGATCGATCTCGAACTCGACGACGAACTCACCATCGCCGAGCGACGTCTGACCAGGACCTGTTGGCACCTCGGCTACCGAGATGGTCCTCCCTCCGCCGGGTCCGGCGACTACCGCCCGAGCCTGGTTGACGACCATGGCAGGCACCGAGTCGGCCCCGGGTGAGGCGTTGCAGAGGTTGCCGCCGAGGCTGCTGCGGCTCTGCACCTGGTCGGAGCCGATGAGGCCCGCTCCGTGAGCCAGCCCGGGGAAATCGGCAACGAAGTCTGGATTCGAAGTGAGGGCCGAGGTCGGTGTCGCCGCACCGATGATCCAGGTGTCGCCTCTCACCTCGACGTTGGTGAGGCGACCGATCTTCTTCAGGTCGACCATCACCTCGCCCAGGTCGCGTCCCGCCCTCATCTGGGGTATGACGTCGGTGGCCCCGGCGAAAACCCTTCCACCCTGCTCTGTGAGCATTGTGATGGCCTCGCCGACACTGGTCGGTGCAAGGTATCTCACTCGTCCCCCTTGGCTGCTTGCGCTACTTGTCGTGCAACAACTCGGCCGAACGTATCGCCTCGTTGTGGGTGTTGCCACTATGTGCGCCATCATTCTGCGATGGACTTCGCGCCAAACACCGACCATGAAGCGATTCGCGACGGCATACGGCGTGTCTGCG
>JAAETH010000117.1 GCA_024228575.1 Actinomycetes bacterium | reverse complement strand
CTCACCCATGTTGTGGTAGGGGAGAAGGTGAATCGACGGTCGACCGAGACGGTGCAGAAACCCGATCACCGAGTCGATGTTGGCGGAGGTGTCGGTGAATCCCGCCACCACGGGCATCCGGAACTCGACCGGGTAGCCACCGGTCACGAACCGCTCCGCATTGTCGATGATCTCGTCGAAGCCGTCTCCGAGATGTCGGCGGTGAAGATCAGCGTCGAGGATCTTGAGGTCGAAGTACACGAGGTCGCAGAGCCTGAGGGCCGGCTCGAGGCGATCCCAGGGGAACCGCCCCGACGTCTCGATGTTGGTGTGGATTCCCGCCTCGGTGCACAGCTCGAGCACTCGCCTCAGGAACTCGGGATGAAGCGTCGGCTCACCACCCGTGAATGTCACACCCCCACCGGAGCTGTGGAAGTAGGGGAGATCGGGCAGCAGCTTCGCCATGAGCTCCTCGGGCTCGAGCTCGTCGCCGATCAGCCGGAGCGCCTCGTGCGGGCATGCTTCGACGCACAGCCCACATCGGTTGCAGGCGTCGTGGTCGACCCGATGACCCTCGCGGCGGATGGCACCCAGGGGGCAGACCTCGACACATTCGAAAGCCTCTCGGCAACGGTTGGCGTGGAACGCCACGACGGGCCGAGCACTCTGTGATTCGGGATTCTGGCACCAGGGGCAGTGGAGTCCGCACCCCTTCATGAACACCGATGTCCGAATGCCGGGACCGTCGTGGAGTGAGAACCGCTGGATCTCATAGACCGGTGGCACGTTTCTCAAACCGCTCTCTGCGGTGTTCGGTCGATCAGCTCCCTTTGCATCTCCGGTGTCAGATCGACGAAGTAGGCGCAGTAGCCCGAGACGCGAACCAGGAGGTTGCGATGACTGTCCGGGTCGCGCATTGCTCGCTCCAGTTCCTCGGGGTCGACCACATTGACCTGCACCTGCATGCCACCCTGGGCGAAGTAGCCGCGAACGAGTGCGTCCAGGGTGTCGCGCCCGGGTGCACCGGCCAATGTGGCGACATCGAACTTGACGTTGAGGTTGATGCCGTTGCCGAATCGGCGATGATCGAGCGACGCCACGGAGTTGAGAGAAGCGGTGGGACCGAGGCGGTCGGTCCCGTCGACCGGTGCGAGGCCATCAGCGAGGGCGTGGCCGGCCCGTCTTCCACTCGGCATTGCTGCCATCTTCTTGCCGAATCCCTGGTGACATGTCATGGAGTAGAAGCCTGGCACCCACCGACCACCCCTGGTGTTGGTGCGGCGGGACACGCATCGATCAAAGAGCGCCGTGACCTGAGCGGCGAGCTCGTCGGCAGTCGGATCGTCATTGCCGAAGCAGGCGACCCTGCCGAGGAGCGCCCCGATCAAGTCGTGGCCGACGAAGTCATCGGCGCACGCCTCGGCCACTTCCTCGAGTGTGAACCGGCCGGTTCGGAACACGAGCTCGTCGATAGCGGCCAACGAGTTGGCGAGATCGGCCACTCCCACCGCCTGGATTCCCGAAGCGTTGTGGAGGGCACCGCCTCGGGTGCAGTCGGTGGCGCTCTCGACGCAGCCCTTGATCGTCAGCGAAGCGAGCGGGGTTGGGAAGTTCTGGGCACCGGATCGCTCGATGGCATTCAGGGAATCGGCGAGAGCCGAAATCCGGTCGTCGGTAACCCTCTCGATGCGATGGAGCAGTTCGGCCGTGGAGTGGATGTCGGCCAGCCAGGGGCGTTCGCCGTTTGCCGTGGGCGTCAACCGATCACCGCCGCCGAGCACGAGCTCGAGACTCAGAGCCAGATTGAAGATGGCCGCGTCCGAAGACGTGAAGCTCTCTCCGGGCAATGCGGGCTCCACGCACCCGACCGTCGCGTAGTTCCAGACCGTCGCCGGGTCGTACTCCCGGTCGGCCATCGCGGCCATGATCACGTCGTCGTTGTAGAGGGCGGGCGAGCCGCCACCACGCGACACCACCTCGGCGACTCGCTGGACATAGGCGGGGCTCGACTCCGAGCTGATGCGGGCATGCCAGTTCGGCTGCCTGGTCTTGAATCCTTCGATCACGTCGAGAAGCAGGTAGGTGAGGTCATTCTCCGCCGCACTGCCGCTGCGGTCGATACCACCGATCGTCAACGCCTGACCGCTCGGAAGGCCCGCGTAGTAGTCGGTGGCACGGCTCGAGAACAGCGGGATCACCTCCGACAGCTTGATGCAGAAGGCGGCGAAGAGATCACGAGTCCGGTTCGAGTCGAAATCGGGCCGGGCCTGTTCCTCGAGGTACAGCGGGTGCAGATACTGGTCGACTCGGCCAAGGCTGATCCCCTGGTCGACCGACTCGATCTGGATGATCATCTGGAAGATCCAGATCATCTGAAGGGCCTCTCGGAGATTCCGGGCCGGGTGGCGGGGCACGTTCGACAGGACCTTCACGATGTCGGTGCGTCCCTGGCGACGGGCCTCCTCGAGGTATCGATCGGCGAAGCGGTCCACCGAATCGATGCAGATGAGGCACGCTTCGAGAAACTCTCGCTCGTCGGGTCCGAGGTCGGGTCCGGCCATACGTCCCTCGACATCGGCTCGCAGTCCGATGGTGCCGAGGCCGATCAATCGCTCGTAGTCGGGAAGGAAGTGGGCAACGCCACCGGCCTCGTTGATGACATGGTCGACGGCGCCGAGTTGCTCCCTGGCGAGCTTGACTCGCTTTCGTAGGGGAAGGGCCCGCATGGCCAGATTGCGATTGAGCCAGTAGGGGATCGCCGATCGCAACAGCTTGCCCCTGGCACGCCGGTCGACACGGAGAGGGTTGACCTCACGCCTTTCGAAGCGGAGGAGATCCTCGAGCATCGCCACCCCGGCCTTCTCGATGTGACAGATCGCCCCGATCCGGTGTTCGGTGTGGGTACCGACGATGAGTTCGCCCGGGTGGATCCGGATGGTGCGTCGCTCGAGGTGGTCGGCCAGTGCACCGGCGTTGAGCAGGCAGGACGGAGCGCCTCGATGCGACTCCCGCTTCCAGTACTGGGTGTAGTGGATGGCTCGTTCCGCCCCGACTGCCGGCGTGCTCGCGAGGTGGTCGGCGTAGAGCCGGTCGATCTCGGGTGATGGCTGCCAAGCGCCCATGAACCGGGCTCCCGTGGAAGGTGTTGGCTCAGAAGAGTAGCGCCGCCGGTCGGGTCGGTGGCGTCGACCCGGAGTCGATGTCGCCGGCTT
>JAAETH010000116.1 GCA_024228575.1 Actinomycetes bacterium | reverse complement strand
CCCCAGACGCCCCACGGCTCCTGGTTCCTCAGCGCCAGGTCGAGGCACTGGGTCGTGACTGAACACTTCGCGCAGATCGCCTTGGCGCGGGCGATGTCGTGGATCTCGTCTGAGAAGAACAAGCCTGTCATCGTGCCTGCTCCGTCGACGCAGCGACCTTCCTTGCGCCACGAGGTGTCTTCGGTTGTATCGAGTAGTAGCTGGATCGTCCTCATAATTCGGCTCTTCCCTTGTGAGCCAGCGGTCCCCTCGGGGTGAGCGGTGTTTGCTCACACGTCTGCGGGTGTTGCGGGTCTTTGGACTCGGTTGTCAAGTGTCAGGTGGGTGCATTGGCGCCTCCGGGAAACGAGAAAGGCCGCCGGATCAATCCGGCGGCCTGGTGGAGTGTTTGCGATGTAGCTGTTGCTACGTCGGTCTCACAGGCCGCGGATTCGGGTGGTTCATGCCGGCGTCGTTCCCGAGATATGCGAACGCCGGCTGGATGGTGTTGGTGTTCCACACGATCGAGCACAGAGCATCGAAGGACATGACCGCACGGGACTTGACGCGCGCGCCGACGCTGCTCATGCTGAGCTGAAGCGTTGTCAGGGCGTTCATCGGAGTGCTGTTCCTTCGGGCGGATTCGGTTCGGGATGGGCCGGTTTGGGCCTCCGGGGTTTCGCCCCGGTGAGATATAGGGTCTACGGGATTCGGGGGCGAGTCAACCCATTTATTGTTGGGGGCCGTGTCTGCCTCTGACGGAGCCCGCCAACTGTTGCCCCTTCCCGTGACAGGTCGTCATTTCTCGACGACTCGAAAGGTGAGGCTCGGCGATACCACTCCGAAGGGTCGCCTGCGTTTCGACGCGATCGCTCGGTACCTGCAAGATGTGGCCAACGACGACGCTCGCGATGCCGATCTCGACGATGCGATGTGGTGGATCCTGCGCCGCACGAAGCTGGTCGTCGACGAGCCGATCCGTTTCGACGAATGGGTAACGCTGACGACATGGTGTTCGGGTTTCGGCGGTCGTTGGGCCGAACGTCGGACCGAGTTGGTAGGCGACATGGGTGGAAGGGTTGAAGCGGTTGCGTTGTGGGTATTCGTGGATCGCGACACGGGTGCCCCGCGCCGACTCGCCCCCGAGTTCATCGATGTCTACGGCGAGGCGTGTGCTGGCCGAAAGGTGAGGGCGAGGTTGTTTCACGACGACCCTCCGATCGATGCCTCGACCGAACCCTGGCATGTCCGATACGTAGACCTCGACGTCATCGGGCACGTCAACAACGCGGTCTACTGGGCAGCCGTCGAGGAGTCGATGGCCGATTCGCGAACGGGTGGTCGTGTACGTGCCTCGGTCGAATTCCGATCGGGCATCGAGGCCCGATCGGAAGTGATACTTCGGCGATCGACAACCGAGTCGGGCGAGTCGGGCTGGTTCGATGTCGATGGGGGTATCGCTGCCAGCTACCGCTGGGTCATCAGTTGAACGTGTAGATGACTTCGTCGTGTTCGCTACGGCTGATCGTGGCTTCGCCGTCGTAGCGCAGATGTTCGAGGTGGGCAAAGGTCTCGCTCTCGGCCATCGGGCCCCAGCTGCGCTTCTGGAAGAGTCGCTGCATGTGCTGCTCGACGGTTGCCGGGCCGAGGTCGGTGCTGGCTTCGCGCAATATGTCGAGTCGTTCGTGATGATGGACCTTGATGTGCCCGACCCGGTCTGCGACGTCGTCGAACGTCAAGCCGTGTGCGGGCAGAACGAGGTCGACGTCGTCGTATGAAGCGACCTTGTCGAGAGAATCAAAGAAGGCTCTGAGCGGATCGGGACCGTGCCACATGCCCGAGATGTGAGGTGTGATGGTGGGCAGCACATGGTCTCCCGCGAACAGCAGTCCTTCCTCGGGATCGTGAAGGCAGAGGTGATCGATCGTGTGGCCGGGGGTGTGAACCGCTGAGAACTCGCGGCCTGCGAGCTCGATGATGTTGCCATCGCTCACCCGGTCTGTCGGACGGGGAGTCGGAATGAAGACCTGACCTACTCGGGTCTTCATCAGCGAGTACATCAGGCGGCGATGACGCGGCATCGTCATCCTCTGCTTCGAACCCCATAGGGTCTTGCCTTCCTCGTTGACGAGGTGCACGTTGTCGGCGGGTGAGTTGACGTTCTCGAGCGGCTCTTCGTCGTCTTCGTCGCTTTCCCAGAACAGGCGGAAGTCCTTGTGGGTGATGACTCGTGCCCCGGCTTCTCTGCGGAGTTTCCCGGCCTGGCCGAAGTGGTCGGGGTGGCTGTGGGTGACGATGACGGTGTGGATGTCCTTGACGCGAAGGTCGGCCTTCGTCAAACCCGCTCGAAGCGCCTTCCATGCCGCACGTCCTGGCAATCCGGGGTCGATGAGAGCCGCGCCCCTGTCGTCGTCGAGGATGTAGCAGTTGACGTGGCCCAACCCGGTGAAGTTGATGGGCAACTGGAGTCGTCTGACACCCGGTGCGATCTCGGCGATGTCGTCTTCGGGAGGTCGTCGTTCCTCTCGCATGGGTTTGGGCGTGTCGAGAGGGTCGGCGTGGCCGCTGTGGTGGTGGCCTGCGTGAGAGCCCTCGTTCTCGTCGCTCATCAGGTGGTCTTCGCTCCGGTGACAAACAGGTTCTCGCGGTAGTAGCCGAGCTCCTGGATCGACTCCTTGATGTCGTCGAGAGCCCTGTGCGACGTCTTCTTCTGAGGTGAGGCCTTGTGCACGGCGGGGTACCACCGGCGGCACAACTCCTTGATGCTGGACACGTCGACCGACCGGTAGTGGAGGTGGTTCTCGATGTCGGGAAGGTACACATCGAGGAAACGTCTATCGGTGCCGATCGAGTTGCCGCACAGGGGCACTGTCGCCGGTTCTGGGGCGTACTGCCTGATGAAGTCGAGCGTCAGAGCTCCGGCTTCGTCGAGGGTTGTGGTCGATGACTTGATCTGCTCGAGCAGGCCGCTTCTGGTGTGCATCTTGAGTACGACGTCGTCCATCTCTGCCAGCACCGTGTCGGGCTGGAACACGACGAGGTCGGGACCTTCGGCGACGATCTGAAGGTCGTCGTCGGTGATGATCGTCGCGATCTCGACAATCGTGTGCGTTCGGGGATCGAGCCCCGTCATTTCCAGGTCCATCCATACAAGCACCAGGGCATCGTACGCATGCTGTCACTGCGTTCCTCGGCCACGCCGCCCACCATCGTGTTCGGCGGGGAGGTCGATCCGGCGAGGTCGATGCCCGATTAGGATCGCCGCCCGTGGTTCACATCCCGATTCGGCGCCTTCATCATGAGGCGGTTGCTCCCGCCTACGCAAGGCCAGGTGATGCGGGCGCCGACCTCGTTTCGGTGGCAGACCTGACGCTCGAGCCGGCCGGTGGTCGCGCTGCGGTCCCGACCGGAATCGCCATCGCGTTGCCCGACGGCTACGTGGGACTGGTACATCCTCGGTCCGGATTGGCCGCGAAACACGGGGTGACGACCTTGAATGCGCCCGGCACCATCGATAGCGGTTATCGGGGCGAGATCAGGGTGATCCTGTTGAATACCGACCCCACCGAACCGTTCCATGTAAAAGCTGGAGAGCGCATCGCCCAGCTCGTCATCCAGCGATTCGAGATCGCCGAATGGGGCGAGGTCGACGAACTCGACGACACCGATCGTGGCGAAGGCGGGTTCGGCCACACGGGGCGCTGATTCCAGAGTGTGGTGTGGTCTGTCGCAGACCGGGTGAGGATCCGCGAAGTTGTCCCACCCCCTATGTATGAATTTGGGTATGGACGAAGGCACAGAATCGGGCCCAGAACACGAGGGAGGACCAGTGAGCGACGGTCGCTACGAGACCGACTCGCTGTTCGACGAGTTCGGCCGTCCTCGCTCCATCAAGATGTCGTCGAATCATCCCAGTCGCGGGCGCTGCGGCGCTGCTGAAGATCCCGAACAGACGGGTTTTGCAGAGGCGCGCGACCGCATCCGCGAACTGTCGACCGAACATCGGGCACTGGCCGCTTCGGCCATGTCCGACGGTCTTGCCGCCGACTTCGGACGCAGACGTGTTGCCGCTGCTTCGCGTTCGCGCCGCAGGCGAGATTCTGCATTGGGCGATCAGCGCGAACACCACAAACGCATGCTCAGAACCCTCAGCGTGATCGACTGATCGATCACACATTGGTGCGCGCTCGTCACAGCGCCCGATTGCGAGTACAACATGGGCCCGTGATCGAGCGACGTGAAGAGGGAAGGGCTACGTGTCCAGCAAGTCCATGAGGCTGGGGGTCACGTTGTGTGTCTTCTGGCTGATCGCAGCCGGCTGCGGCGACGGCGATGACGCCGCGAACGACGACACCACCACGCCGGCAACCGCCGAACTCGTCGAAACCTTCGACGCAAACGACGATGGCACAATCACCATCGGCGTGGCCGCTGCCGGGCCTCGCGACGACAACGGGTACTACCAGTCACTCGTCGACTTCGCCATCCAGTTCTCGGTCGAGAACGGCTTTGCCGATCCCATCGTCAGCGACGACATCGGTGCCGACGAAGCAGCACATGCGATGTCCGATCTGGCCCAACAGGGTGTCGACATCATCTTCGTGGGTGCCGCCGAAATAGCCGAACCACTGGCCGATCTCACCGAAGCCTTCCCCGACATTTTCTGGTATTGCAACTGTGGTGCCGGCTTCTCCGAACTCTCCGGCCTCGCCCAGGCGACCGACTGGGGCTCCGCCATTCATTTCACGGCCGGGGTGGCGATGGGAGCGACTCTGGCCGACTCTGGCGGCGACAAGGCCGTGTTCCTGGGCTGCTGCGACCTCAACTTCGAAAAGGAGGCGTACGCCGCAACCGTCGCCGGCATGCACACCGTCGATCCCGACTTCACCATGGACTATGTGGGGACGGGTGACTTCGCATACGACTTCGACAACTCGGCGAATGCGACCGCAGCCTTGACAGCTTCGGCGGCCAACGGTGCCACGCTGGCTTACGCGTACCTGGGTGGTGCACTCGACCCCGTCGGGCAACTTGCCACCGACGAGGGCATCGAGGTTTTTGCGGCCGGCCCAGCCGACATATGTGATCGAACCGACGACATCGACTGGGCGGGTTCGATCGTGTTCGACGGTGGCCGCTATGCAGCCCGAGCCCTTCGCCTCATCGTCGCCGGCGAGCTCACCGAGGGAAGCACCTATCGGTTCCCGACCGAGCAGGGTCTGAACGGTGCCGAGTTGTGTGGCGCATCCGAAGCCGCCGCAACTGCTGTCGCCGACGCGTTCGACCTGCTGGGTTCATTCGACGAGGACCTCATGGCCTTGTTGGGTGCGATTTCGGGCGAGGCATACGCCGCCGAGTGAGTTCCGATTCTCCAGGCCTGGTAGGGGCCGACGTCGTGTCGGTTCCTGCGGTCGAACTCCGGGGCATCGCGAAACGATTCGGTTCTGTCGTCGCTTGCGATCGGGTCGATCTCTCGCTGCATCGTGGACGGATCCACGGAATCCTGGGCGAGAACGGGGCCGGTAAGTCGACTCTCATGAACATCCTCATCGGGTTGGTTCTGCCCGATGGCGGATCGGTTTGTATCGACGGCAAGCCGCAGCTGATTCACGATCCGATCACCGCTGCGAGGCTTGGGATTGGCATGGTTCACCAGCACTTCAGCCTGGTCGATGCCCTGACTGTCTGGGAGAACGTAGCCCTCGGCGAGTCCGGGCGCCTCGACCCTTCCGAGGTGCGCAACCGAATCGGCGAGATCGGCGACCACTTCGGCATTGTCGTCGAACCCGACGTGCGTGTCGGTGACCTCTCGGCCGGGCTGCGCCAACGTGTCGAGATAGTCAAGTGCCTCAGGCATGATCCGAACATCGTGATCTTCGATGAGCCCACATCGGTTCTGACCCCCGACGAATCCGCTCAGCTGTTCCAGTCACTTCGTGAGGTCGTCACCGCCGAGGGCCGAGCGGTCGTCCTGATCAGCCACAAGCTCGACGAGGTGCTGGCCGCCACCGACGACATCACCGTCATGCGACAGGGAAGGGTGGTCGAGCGTCTGAACACGAAGCTGGCAAGTGCGCCGGCTCTGGCCCGGGCGATGGTCGGTCGCGAGGTGTCCCTGAGAGCCGAACGTGCGGCCCTCGGAGTGTTGAGTGTTGGGGACACCCACGATCATGTCGCTCACTCGACCGGCGAACTACCCGCCCTCGAACTTCGACATGTCAGCGCCTCCACCGGCCGGAGCTCCGTCGCCCTCGACGACGTATCGCTGAGCGTGTTTCCCGGGGAGATACTGGGTTTGGCGGGGGTCGAGGGCAACGGGCAGCGACCTCTGGCCGACCTGTTGTCCTCGCTTGTTCCAGCCACAAGCGGCGAGGTCGTCGTGGCCGGTGAGGTGGTCGTGGCTGGGCGGCCGGGAGCGATGACCCGCGCTGGTGTTGCCGTCATTCCAGAGGATCGCCACGACTCGGGAATCGTGCTCGACATGACCGTCGCCGAGAACCTGGCGCTCGTCGACCTGGCCCAGGTTTCGCGAAATGGCATCGTTGATATCCGGCAGCTCGAGCGACGAGCGTTGGATCTCATAGACGAGTTCGGCGTTCAGTGCGAGGGTCCTCACGCTCCGATGTGGTCGTTGTCGGGGGGCAATCAACAACGGGTGGTGCTCGCCCGCGAACTCTCGCTCGACCCCGCCGTTCTGGTAGCGGCCCGACCCACCAGGGGGCTCGACGTTGGTGCGATCGACTACCTGAACGATCGCCTCCGAGCCGCGGCGGCGGGCGGGGTGGCCGTATTGCTCATCTCCAGCGAGCTGGAGGAGATCCTCGATCTCGCCGATCGCATCGCCGTCATCTACCGAGGTCATGTCGTCGGCGACTTCCCACGATCCGACGTCGACGTGCAGCAGCTCGGCTTGTTGATGGGCGGCGCCACGCCATGAAGGCACGCGCAGGTGAATGGATAGCGCTGTACACGATCAGTGTCCTCGTCGCCCTCGTGTTGTCCGGCGTGTTGGTCGAGGTCTCCGGTGGCGATTGGTGGCCCGTTCTCGAAGCGCTGGTCGACGGCAGCGTTCGAGGTCCCCAACGGTGGGGACAGACGTTGGGAATCGCGGCTCCGATGTTGCTGGTTGGACTCGGAACCATCGTGTCGTCGCGCGCAGGTCTTGTGAACATCGGTCAGGAGGGCCAACTGCTCTTCGGAACAGCCGTCGCGGTCTACTTCGGGTTTCGCATCGGTGGGCCTGGTCCCCTCAACGTCCTCGTCCTCCTGGCGTTCGGAGCCCTCGGTGGTGCTGTGTGGGCCGGCATTGCCGGGGTGCTGCGGACTCACCGTGGTGTTCCGGAGGTCCTCACAACCCTGCTCATGGTCACGGTGGCGGGCCAGGTGGTGGCGTACGGCCTCAAGAAGCAATCGCTTCTCCTTGCGCCAGCCGCCTCGCGCGGAAACCGCAATCAGGTCAGCGAGCAACTGGCTGCCGACAATCGGTTGCCGGTTCTGCGTGTCTTCGGAAATGAGATCCCGTCGGCCACGTTCCTGGCGGTCATCCTCGCCATCCTCGTCGCCTTCGCGATGGGCCGCACCGTGTGGGGTGTGCGGCTTCACATGCTCGGCCGCAACCCTCGGATCGCCCGGCGTGTCGGAGTGTCAGAGCAGAAATACGGTCTCGCCGCCCTGCTCGTCGGTGGCGCGTTCGCCGGCCTCGCTGGTGCCGTGATGTTGACCGGCGGTGGATTCCAGTTCAGCAACTACCGGCTCGTGCCCGGGTTCTCCGCCGGCATCGGCTGGACGGGGCTGCTCGTCGCTCTGGTCGCTCGCGAGAAGGTGTTGGCGGCTGTTGGGGCGGCGTTCGTGTTCGCTGCTCTTCGAAACGGTTCGGGGTTCGTCAACAGCACCGGTGTCGAGAGTCGGATCACCGAGGTTGTCCAGGGATTCCTGGTGCTGGCGTTGTTGATTCCCCCGGCCGTGATGTTCCTTCGAGATCGGCGTCGCTCTCGTGCCGCCAGCGCGGCGGGGGTCTGAAATGGGTGACTTCGCGAGTGTTGTGTGGGACATCTTCACCAGCGAGGCGACGTACACCATCGGTGCTCTTTTTGCCGCCCTGTTGTTGTTCGGCGCGGCTGGCGAGCTGGTCGCGGAACGGGCGGGGACCATCAATATCTCGGTCGAAGGCATGCTGCTCGCCGGAGCCTTTGGGGGTGCTGTGGGGTTTGATCTCACCGACTCGGTGGCGGTCGGGGTGTTGTTCGGAATCGGTGGCGGAATGGCTGTCGCCTCGGTGCAGGCCGAGATGAGCCATCGTCTGGCCGCCGACCAGTTTGTGGTCGGGTTGACCCTCAACATCCTCGTCTTGGGTCTGGTCGGATTCCTCGACCACGAGTTGGCGCCGGTCGCTCACAAGGCCGCCGCCTGGCGGGTTCCCCTGTTCGCGGACCTTCCCCTGGTCGGCGAAGCGTTGTTCGGGCAACCCTGGCCCTTCTACCTCGTCTACCTCTGTGTTCCGGTCACATGGTGGCTGCTGTTTCGCACTCGCTGGGGGCTCGAGGTCAGATCGTCGGGCGAGGACCCCAGGTCGGCAGACCTGTCCGGTATCGACGTGAACAAGAGGCGACGCCAGTCCATCTATCTGACCGGGTTGATGTCGGGCCTCGGCGGAGCGTTCCTGTTGTTCGCCCAGGTCGGCGTATTCGACGATGGCATGGTCGGTGGCAGAGGGTTCATCGCGATCGCTGCTGTCATCTTTGGTGGGTGGACGCTCAAAGGAACGATCGCCGGAAGTGTCCTGTTCGCCAGCGCTCTGTCGTTCCGACTGTCATTGCAGGCCCAGGGATACGAAGGCATCAACAGCGAGCTCTTGCAGGCACTTCCGTTCTTGTTGACCAT
Source organism: Actinomycetes bacterium (assembly GCA_024228575.1). Taxonomy (GTDB): domain Bacteria; phylum Actinomycetota; class Acidimicrobiia; order Acidimicrobiales; family Poriferisodalaceae; genus JAAETH01. Next base: position 8,101 of record JAAETH010000116.1, on the reverse strand, counting down.
CGCCGGCATGGCGATCTTCGCCAAGAGGGTGCGTCCGCCGGCGGCGCTGGCCCGTCCATTCATCCGAGGGCTGAAGTAGCAACCATCTCATCGAGGTGGTTCAGCGGTGGTAGACGGGCAGTCCCTCTGAGTTCCAATCGATCACGCGTGTCCGTCGAAACCCGCCTTGTTGGCAACTCGAACCGAGGCCGTGTCGGCTGGCGCGATCTTGAGTGTCGGATGGAGTCGGCCGGGCAGGGCGTCCAGGTGGTCCAAGGCGAGAGGGAGTGCCTCGTGCCCCAGGTCGCGACCACGCCACAAAGGGGAGACGGCGTACGAGAGATTGGCTTCGTCGAGTTCGAGGTCGGAGAACATCGACGCGCGACTCGTCCCAGTCGATCAGCCCGGCCCCGCCGTCAGGCGTGATCCGGGTGTTCCCCTTCCCAGGGTCACCGTGGATGACGGTGCGAAGGCTCCCGAGGTAGCGGTCGAAGTGAGGTAGGCAAGCGGCTGTAACCGCCGCTTGCACGTCCCGGCACCCGAGTTCGACTAGCAGGTCGAGTTCCCAGTCAGGGTCTCCACAGACCTGAGCGACGAACGGACCGCGACGGGTAGTCCACCGATCTCTCCTCGCCGGAGAGCCGAACGCGATCCTTCCGAAATCGGCTCGATCACCCGAAGTCCAGACCACATGTTGTGCCCCCGGCCGGACTCGAACCGGCGATCGTCGGATTAAAAGTCCGCTGCCTTACCAACTTGGCCACAGGGGCTGGGCCACTAGCGACGCTACCAACCAGGAGCGCCCGATACGATCGTCGGCGTGAACATCGAGCAGCCAATCACCGACCAGGCGGGTTCCGACTCCAACGCTGAAGCACCTCCCGACCTGGTTCTGCTCGAGCGGGTTGAAGGCGAGATGTTCCGCGTCGACGCAACCCTGCGCGAGATGTCTGCGAACGATGCTGATGTGGTCGCCTTGACCAGCTGGATTCCAACCGACTGATCCATTCGGGCTTGGCTACTCGAGACCGGTGTCTCTTCCCTTCGCGAGTTCATGGGACTCGGCGATCCTCCACCCGGCGCCGTTGTTCACGAACAGCCGACTGGCGAGGTTGACGATCGAATCCTCTGGGGCGCCGAGGTGTCGTTCGAGGGTCCGGATCACACCTCCGTGGGAAACCACCACCGCCCTGACAACCCGCGATGCGATCTCGTCGAGAGCCGGCAGGAGCCTGGCGAGCATCGCCTCGTCGTCCTCGTATCCCTCGGGGCGCTCGAACCTCTCGAGGAAGCCTGGCCAGCCATCCTCGATCTCGGTGCGGGTGAGACCCTCCCACGGACCTGCGAAGCGCTCCCGTAGGCCGGTGTGGGTGGTGATGATCGGTTTGGCGAGTGCCTCAGCGATGCAACGTGCGGTGTGGAAGGCGCGGTCGAGGTCGGAGGACCAGATCGCGTCGAAGTCACCGAGCGCGCCCTGCGCGAGGTAGCCCGCAGCGCCCCTTGCTTCGTCCTGGCCTCTCGCCGACAGCGGCGGGTTCGCCTGCCCTTGCCACCGGCCCGTCGCGTTCCACTCGGACTCGCCGTGGCGGACGATCAGCAGCTCAGTCATGGGTAGCGAAGGTACTCGCTAGCCTTGTCGCGATGGCCAAGCTTCGATTGTTCGCTCAGGCTCGCGAGGCCGCGGGTACTTCGTCGGCCGAGTTCGGCGGCAGCACCGTCGGGCAAGTCATCGAAGCGGCAGTTTCCGAATATGGCGGCGAGTTCGAACGTGTTGTGCAGCACAGCCGGGTTTGGTGCAACGGCGATCCCGCCGAGAACGACACGGCGGTGACAGACACCGACGAAGTCGCTGTGCTTCCCCCGGTGTCGGGCGGGTGAGCACCACCAAGTCACGCCGGGCGGCATCGTCGCGACAGCGTTCCCAGCGCCAATCGCCCCGCGCCCAACGTTCGGGAACGAGGACCACTAGACGGCGTACGGCGGCGAAATCCACCCGCTGGTGGTGGCATCCTGTGCCGACAGCGCGACAGGTTCCCCTGGGTCTGACGTGGTTCGGCTCGATGTCGCTGGCCATGTGGTTGGGGGTCTGGCCCGTGGCCTTGGTGCTGGGCTGTGTGGCTGCGATGGCCGGATACCAGCTCGCATCTGCGTGGGTCGCTGCGGGAGAACGAGCCGACGTGCACCTAGCAGCACTGATGGCTGGCCTTTGTCCTCCCGCCGCTGCGGTTCACACAGCGGCTCTCGGGGCTCTGCTGATCGCGGGTGTCGTCGTCACGTTGCTCGGTGCCAGCGTGCAACGCCCACACAATTCCTCGCCGGTAATCGACGCCGGCTTCACGATCCAGAGCTGGCTCCCGCTCGGGTTGGCGGCTGCGAGTTTTGTGCTCGTCTACCGCTACGAAGTGGGAGGTGCTGTCTGGTTGTTGGCGCTGTCGGCCATCTACGACGCCGGCCACTACCTGATCGGTGCGGGCTCGACCCAGTTCTGGGAGGGCCCTGTGGCGGGTGCCTTCGGTGTCGCTGTCATGTCGTTTGCCCTGGTGTCGGTGGGTGTGCCGCCCCTCGACGAGGCGGCCGGATTGCGGTTCGGGGCAGCCGCCGTGGTGCTTCTTCCGGCCGGGGTCATACTCGCGGGCTTCTTGTTGCCACGAGCCGATGTCGTCACGCCAGCGCTCAGGCGTCTCGACAGCATTCTCCTGCTAGCCCCCATCTGGGCCTGGTTCGTGGGTAGGTATCTGGAGAGCCTTTCGACGGGTGTCTGAGCCTCAAGGTCGGGTACCGAAGTCCCGACAGGTCATGTACTGGCCCAGCAGAGGTTGACACCGCATGCCCCATCCCGAACTCGAGTACGCAATTTCTCCCGCGGCGATCGACGACGTCGACGGCGCTCCAGCGGACGATCTCGCCGAGCGCAGCAAACGGCTTCGCTGCGTCGAGGGGCAGATGTCGTACCTGCGTCGCGTCGCACAGAGCCGTATCGATGTCGCCCGATCCGAATTGTCCGAGCGCGCTGCCGGCCGTCAGTCGAGCGATCTGAGTGACATCATTCGTCGACTCCCCGATGTTCTCGCCGAGCGTGGTGTCAGCAGTTCCCAGGCAGGGGTTGTTGCCCCCGATATCGAGATCGACCCTGGTTACGCCGAGGATCTCGACTCTGTGGTATCCCCCGTCAGGATGCTCGAGATCGGGTCGATCAGCCGTACCGAGCTGCGTGAATTGGTCGTTCGTCTAGAAGCAGAAGAGGCTCGCATCTCGGTCCAGAGGCGTCTCGTCCAGAAACGGCTGGATCAGATCGACGAAGAGATCGCGCGACGCCAGGACGTAGCGGTCTAGTCGACTTCAAATCCTCACTCGTTCTGGGTGCTTGGAAGTGGTCATCTACCAGGTAGGCCCACCAAACGACCGAACCGGCGCCAATCAGGCTTGACACCGCCAAGGCTGGTTTGCGACGCCGCTGCGACTGTGCGTGCATCGGTCGCACTCTCAGCGCATCTTGTCCGTCCGCGGACGCGTTCGCTCGAAGCCGGATGGGGCTTTGGGTAGGCATCTGGCCTTGGTGATGTTGACGGGGTCGCCGTCGGCGTCGTGGACGAAGGCGCTACTGCTGCTCTATCGAATTGGTGTAAAACGTATATTCGAGTAGTGATTGAAAAGCTACTCGAAGGATGGGATAGTAATGAAACAGATGTGAATCAAGTGATTCGTGGCGATTCGGCATCAGACGGTGAGAATCGCCCGGCCGCGGTTGCACGAATCACCCCGGACATCGCTGTTGGTCCCAAAGCTGATCGACGGAGTCGGGAATTAGCGGCGACCCTGATACGTTGCACGAGTTGTGCGCTCCATCGGCATCATCTCTCTTCACACGTCGCCGCTGATTCAACCCGGGTCCGGCGACGGCGGCGGGATGAATGTTTACGTTCGTGAGCTCGTCACCTCGCTGGCCCATCAGGGTGTCAGGTGTGAGGTGTTCACCCGCAGAGTCGACGACTCTCAGCCCGATGTGATCGAGGTCGAACCCGGGTTCCGCCTCCACCACATCACCGCCGGTGGCTACGAACTGGCCAAGGAAGATCTCCCCGCCATCGTCGGTACCTTCACCGACGAGATGTTGCGCATTCTCGAGGTCAATCCCGTCGATGGCCTCCATGCGAACTACTGGCTGTCCGCCGATGTCGGGCACCGGTTGAAGCACGAGCTGGACATACCCCTCGCTGTCACGTTCCACACACTCGGTGCCGTCAAACGAGCCAGTGGCGACGACGAGCCCCAGTTCCGCATCAACACAGAGCAGTCGATCATCGGATGCAGCGATGTGGTGTTCGCCTCGTGTGACACCGAGGCACTCCAACTGATCGAACACTACGAGGCGGCCCGTGGGCGCATCGAGCTGGTTGCCCCCGGCGTCGACCACGCATTCTTCTCGCCGGGTCAGCGCTGGGCGGCTCGCCAAGCGCTCGGCTTGCCGACCGATCGTCGTCTCGCATTGTTTGCTGGTCGGCTCCAACCCCTCAAGGGTGTCGACTTGGCCATCGAGGCCGTGGCGGTGTCGACGTCGCGTCCCGATCTGGTCGTCGTCGGGGGCCCGTCGGGTTCCAGCGGCGCGGACTACGTCGAGTATCTGCAGAAGCGGGCGGCCGACCTGGGTGTCGCTGACCGTATCCATTGGTTCGACCCCCAGCCTCACCACCTTCTGTCGTCGTTCTATCGGGCGGTCGACGTCTGCGTGGTTCCCAGTCGGTCAGAGTCGTTCGGGCTTGTGGCACTCGAGGCTTCGGCTTGTGGCACACCTGTCATCGCCGCAGATGTCGGTGGCCTTGGCACGATCGTTGTCGATGGGGCTACTGGGCTGTTGGTGCAGGAACGCACACCGGCTGCGTTCGCTGCAGCCCTCGACACGGTGTTGGTCGGCTCGAAATCGCTGTCGATGGGTGGGTGTGCCTACGAGCACTCGCTCGGCTTCACCTGGGGGTCGGCCGCCGCTGCGGTGACAGAGGTATTCGATCGGCTGCGGACCCGCGAACTCGTCTCCTGCTCCTGACCGATGGTCGAGACGTCGATCCGGCGTCCTGCGATCCGAGAAGGCCTAGGGTTCGGTGATGTATCGCGATCCAGCATCGGTGCCAGAACTCTCGTCCATCGCCGACTTTGTCCAGCGCTGGCTGTTCGAGCAACTCGAGGAGAACGATGCCTTCGCCGACGTCAGCGTCGATCCCGATCTCCAGTACCGATGGTACGTACGACTGGAAGGCGAGGAGCGCGATTTCACCGCGGTGTGGCTGACCCTGCGGCAGCGCACACTCGCCTTCGAATCGTTCATCACCCCGGCACCGGAAGACAACAGGGCTGAGGTGTTCGAAACCCTGCTGCGCTGGAACCACCAGCTCTCAGGAGCTCGGTTCTCGATCGGTGCCGAAGATGCGATCTTCATCGAAGGCGAGATCGGATATCAAACGATCGACGACTACGAGCTCGACCGCATACTCGGAACGGTGTACGAGGCGGTCGAGCGCTGGTTCCGGCCACTTCTACGGCTGGCATTCTCTTCACGCCTCAAATAGTTTCTTGACATATTTCAATCTATTTCATACTATTACATCTAGACGGATCGGGCACCCGCTATCGGGGAAGTAGGCGAAGTGCCCGATCCGTTCGTGTTCTCCCGGAGGGCAGCGCCACCAGATCTCGACGATGGTGCACACACCAGCAGGTACTGTCGGCCGGATGGTCGAACTACTCATCGTCGGTGGCGGCAAGATGGGCGAGGCACTGCTGGGCGGGCTCCTGGCAGTCCAGCCCGAAGGCATCGCTGTGGTCGAACTCGTAGCCGAGCGTCGCGCAGAACTCGAAGGCACCTACGGCGTGTCGACCTTCGAAGCGCCGGTCCGGGCCGAGGCCGCGATCGTTGCTGTCAAACCCCAGTACGTAGCGTCGGTCTGTCGTGAGCTGGCCGAGGTTGGAGTCTCGCGAGTCCTGTCGATCGCCGCTGGTGTGACCCTCGCCACGCTCGAGGATGCGCTCGGTCCAGGCATCGCCGCCATCCGGGCGATGCCCAACACTCCGGCTCTCGTCGGCAAGGGAGCGTCGGCACTCGCCGGAGGTACCGCCGCAACCCCAGACGATGTCGAATGGGCCGTAGGCATCCTCGGGTCGGTCGGGGCCGTTGTCACCGTCGACGAGGCTGCACTCGACGCGGTCACGGGTCTGTCGGGAAGTGGCCCGGCCTACATCTTCCTGGTCGCGGAGGCGATGGTCGAGGCTGGAGTGCTCAACGGATTGCCTCGCGACCTCGCAACCGTCCTGGCCTTCAACACGATCGCGGGAGCCGGCGAGATGCTCCTTTTCGAGGGTGCAGATGCCGCCACCCTACGAGCGAATGTGACCAGCCCCGGCGGCACGACTGCGGCGGGGCTCGCCGCGCTCGAGGGACACGGTGTGCGTTCGGCATTTCTCGAGGCGGTCAGCAGGGCAGCTGAAAGGTCGCGAGATCTTGGAGGCCGATAACGTCATGTGGCGATGTCACGCCAGTTCCAGACCATCACCTTGCTCACCGACCGGGGACGCGCAGACGAAGCGGTGGGAGTCGCCCACAGCATCGTCCGCGACATTGCCGCCGACACAAGGGTCATAGACCTCGGTCACGAGGTGCCGGTCCACGACGTCTGCTCCGGCAGCCTGATGCTGGCGCGCAGTGCCCCCTACATCGTTCCGGGTGTTGTCGTTGCTTCGGTCGATCCCGACGGCTCGGCAGCACGTCGGTCGATAGCGGTAGAGGTGGGCGACGGTGCGGGGGTCCTGATGGGGCCGGACAACGGACTTCTCGCTTCGGCTGTGGCAGTGGTTGGCGGGTCCGGACGGTGCCGTGAGATTGTGTCGGAGAAGTACCGGCTTGTGAGCCCCGGCCAGGTCTGTGCATTCCGCGACGTCCTGGTGCCGGCGGCAGCACACGTGGCGAACGGCCTAGACATCGCCGAGTTGGGAGACGTCGTCGAACCCACCACCCTGTTGCCATCGACGCTCCCCATGCCCCGATTCGAGAACGAGCAGGTCATCTCCGAGGTCATGTGGATCGACCACTACGGCAAGATCCAGCTGAACGTCGACTGCGACACGTTGGCTCACCTCGGTGACACATTGATCCTCTCGTTCTCGGGTCGGACCCGAACCGCGACCGTGCATCGGTCGATCGTCGACATCGAGGATGGTCAGATCGGTCTCGCTCCCGATGTGCACGGCATGTTGGCCATCGCCACCCCGCAGCGGTCCGCCGCCGCCGAATTGTCTCTCGCTGTAGGCACCGAGGTCGTGATCGCCTCGGCCCGCTGAGTCGGCCTGCGGTCATCCAAATGCGCCTCGGGTCGACGCTCGACCGTGGCGAGCGCACACCGTTGTACGGACGTGTCCTCCCTTGCCCGTGCGCGGGTTCGGCATCGGTTGCTCTACGGGGGCCCAGGCTGAGGTAACTTGTGTGCAGGTCGAAGTAGAAGGCACTGCTCGCTGCGCGTCAGTCGAGCTGGGCTCGGGTACGCTCACCCACCTCGTCCTTGACATATGCGGTTGTGGCCAACGTTGTGCCGACTCCGCACCATTTCAGAGCCAGGGACCTAAGACCCTGTTTGGTGTTTGATAGTAGAGTGACAATTCGGAGCAGTTCGTAGCTGTCCGACGACTCGCGAGTTGGAGTTCATGGCGTCCACCCAATCCGAAGCCGACAGGCCACATTTGGCCCCGCAGACCCAGCCGGTCCTGCGGCCAAGATTCCCCCGCCAGGCCGTCGCGGCCCTGCTCGCGATAGCCGTTGTGGTGTTCGGTTTGTCAGCCCCCGCAGCAATGGCCGAGGATGTCACCGCGGCCCAGACCGGTGACGAGGTCGCCACTGCCGAGGACAGTGACACCCCTGAAGAAGAGACCGAGACCGTTCCCGGCGTCTCCGACGACACACTCAGGCAAGGGGCAACTGTCTACACCGACAGCTGTTCGTCGTGTCATCAGGCCGGCGGTGTGGGCATCGAAGGCACCTTCCCGCCACTCGTCGACAACCCGAACGTGACCGACGCTGACTATGTTCGCCAGGTCATCGTGGACGGCAAGCAGGGCGCCATAGAGGTGAACGGGGTTTCCT
>JAAETH010000115.1 GCA_024228575.1 Actinomycetes bacterium | reverse complement strand
TATCAAGGTCCTGTACAACAAGCGGGGCGTTTCCGACTATGCCTTCTACGACGAGGCGGGCATCGAGGAACGCACGGGTGTCCACCCCACTCTGTACCCGCAGTACGCAGCGCTGAGGGGGGACAACTCGGACAACCTGCCAGGCGTGCCCGGCGTCGGCGAGAAGACGGCGGCGAAGCTCATCAACAAGTACGGCGGGCTCGACGGCATCTTCGAGCACGTCGCAGATCAGACGCCGAAGCTCAGCCAGAATCTCGCCGAGAACGAGGACCGAGCCCGGCTGAACGTCGAGGCGATGGTCCTGCGTCGCGATACTCCCCTCGAGATAGACCCGACCACGGTGCGCTGGGACGAGGTCGATGTCGACGAGATCCAGCGACTGTTCGAGTTCCTCGAGTTCCGCAGCCTCTACGAGCGCCTGAACACCGTTCTCGACGGTCGACTTCCCGACGTTTCGGCGGGTGAGGGTGTCCTCGAAGCCGAGATGACGAGGGTCGACGACGCAGCGACGGCAGTGGCACTTCTGGGTCGGTTGCGAACCCGAAGGGAACCCGTTGCCATCGAGGCTCTCTGGGTCGACGGCCCTTCGGGCGAGTTGTCGGGAATTGCCCTGGTGAGCGCCCCCGAAGACGCCGAGTGTTCCTTCATCGACACAGATCTCCTCGCCGACGCCACGGTGGTAGAGGCTCTCGGCGCACTGATGGGCGACGGGGGAGTCCCCCTCAACGCTCACCACATCAAGCCGCTGATGCGCATCCTGCGGACGCGGTATGGCATCGACGTCACCCGTCTCGACGTCGACACAGAGCTGGCCGCCTACCTCATCGACCCTGCCGACTCACGATATGGGCTGGCCGATCTGCTCCTTCGCTACGCCCAGATGGAACTGGCCGGCGACGACTCTGCCCCGTCGGGCCAGCTCTCGTTCGGCGACGAAGCGGGCGACCCGGCTCTCGACGCGGCGCGGCGGGCTCTGGCCGTCGACCGTCTCGCCCCGGTGCTCTCCGACATCATGAAACAGCGCGGCCTGCGCGATCTCTACGACGAGCTCGAGCGCCCACTCGTGCGGGTGCTGGCCAAGATGGAGGAACTGGGCATCGGTGTCGACGTGGCCGAGCTGACCCGTCTGCGCGACTACCTCGTGTCCGAGTGTGACCGCTTACAGGTGGCCATCATCGAGGAAGCCGGACACGAGTTCAACGTCAACTCGACGAAGCAGCTACGCGAAGTGCTGTTCGAGGAACTCGAACTGACCCCTCAGAAGAAGACGAAGACCGGATACTCGACCGACGCCGCCTCGCTCGAGAAGATCCGCGATCAGCATCCGATCGTCGCCCACCTGCTCGACTATCGCGAGGTCGAGAAGCTACGCAGCACATACGGACAGGGCCTGCTCGACGTCGTCGGTGGCGACGATCGAATCCACGCAACGTTCAATCAGACGGTGGCCCGGACGGGTCGGCTGTCTTCGGAAGACCCAAACCTGCACAACATCCCGGTCCGCACCGAGCAGGGACGAGAGTTCCGCAGGGCGTTCGTTCCCAGCGCCGGGCTCAAGTTGCTGGTCGCCGACTACAACCAGATCGAGCTGCGGGTCATCGCTCACCTGGCCGAGGATCCAGGCCTCATCGGATCATTCGAGTCAGGGCAGGACATCCACACCGCCACCGCGTCGTCGGTGTTCAGCGTCGAGCCAGATGTGGTCACCATCGAGCAGCGATCGAAGGCCAAGATGATCAGCTACGGGCTCGCCTACGGCATGGAGGCCTATGGTCTCGCTCAACGGCTTGGCATCGACAGGGCAGAAGCGGTCGAGATTCTCGAGGCCTACTTCGCTGCGTTCCCCAACGTCAGGTCGTTCATGGACAGGGTGGTGTCGGAGGCCCGCGATCGTGGCTACACCGAGACCGAGTTCGGGCGTCGGCGACTCATCCCCGAGCTGAACTCGCCGAATCGTCAGGTGCGCGGTGCGGCCGAGCGTCAGGCGATGAATGCCCCGATCCAGGGTCTGGCTGCAGACATCTTCAAGATCGCTCTGGTCAGGCTCGACGACGCGATCGCAGAGGCGGGCCTGTCGGCACGCATCGTGTTGCAGGTTCACGACGAGGTGATCCTCGAGGTTCCGGCTGCCGAGCTCGAAGAGGCCACCGATCTGACGGTCGCCACCATGCGCGACGCAGCGTCGTTGCGGGTGCCCCTGGAGGTGAACGTGTCGGTCGGTGATACCTGGGCCGACGCGAAGTCGTGAGTCCTTCGGGTCTACGGCCGGATGGAGACCATGAAGAACTCGGGCTCGTCGAGGGTGGGGTGGCGGCGCTCGTAGTGTGAGCCCGAACACACAGACCAGATGTCTGTCGGTTCGAGGCTGATCGACTCGGCGAGCAGGATCAGCTCTCGTGGAGTGAAACACGTGGTCCAGAGGTCGACTTCGCGGCCGGTGCCGTCGGGATCGTGTACGACGGTCACCTCGTGATGCACCCCGGTCGCCGCGTCGAACGTACCCCCGGTTCCGTCCTCGAGATGCCGTACCTGGAAGTACGCGGAGAATGCGGCAACTCCAACTTTCCCGCCGGGGCGAACCGCCTGCGCCATCGCGGTCAGCACCGATCGATCGCCGGCCAGGCCGCCCCGGTCCCCCGACGTAGCAGGGCCTGCCTGGAGCCCGAACGCTCCCTGGCACATGGTGTAGGCCGCATCGAACTCTTCATCGAAGGGCATGTCGCGTGCATCGAGGCGAATGAACGTGGCGCCATGAGGTGCCGCGTCGTTGGCCAGCTCGACGAATCGTTCGCTGATATCGATGCCGACGACCTCAATTCCGGACTCGGCCAGGGCGTGTGCGTGGCGACCCGGTCCGCACCCGACATCGAGAACCCTCATCCCCGGCGCGAGCCCGAGCACGTCGACGAGGAACGCGACCTCGCGTTTGGTTCCCTTGGTGAACGCGTAGCGCAGGTAGGTCGGGCCGAGGTGATCGGCCAACGGTTCGAACCAATGGGCTCCGCTCACACCGACCTCACACGAACGGGGTGTTGCCGGCGGGGACCAGCTCTACCCAGGTCCTTCCAGGTGTCAGCAGCACCGCCGCACCGTTGTCCTGTCGGGTCAGTGTGAAGGGTTCGGTGAGCGAAGGCCTCGACCACGTGACCTCGACGTTTCGACCGTCGATCATCGCGATGCCTCGACCAGACCCGAGTGCGTTGACCACCGGAGATCCCGTTGAGGGACTGTTCGTGTATGGCGTCTCGAGCACGATCACGTTGCTGGCGTCGACCCGTGCGAGGTCAGCGTCGAGGTGGGCATAGGCGCTGTGCGATCTGACGTAGCGACCTGCCTCCCAATGCCATGAGGCCGTCTGGACGCCGAAATCGAGCGAGATGGTGGTGGTGTCGTTGCCGAGGGGATCGACCGGTACCTGTTCGCGGTACTCGAAGATCTGGTTCGGCAATGTGCGGCCGGGTTCGGCGAACGACCAGAAACTCGAAGTCTGGGCCAGCAGATTGTGTGGGTCCGACCGCCGGTAGGTTCGGTAGTAGGCGCCCCCGTATTCGGCGTCTGGCCAGATTCCCTGAACGTATGGGGAATCGGTCACGATCGACCGCACGAAGCTGTTGCCGCCCGAGAACGCCAGAAGGCTGTCGCCGAACATCGGCAGGATCTGGAGGTCGGACTCGCGAGCCGAGCGGATCGGCCCAACGGGGTTGGCGTCATTGCTGTGGAACACGGCGATGAACCTTGTCAGCCCTCCTTCGACCTGCTCCTCGAAGACGACATCGGCCTGGGCGAGACCCCACTGACCACGAGCCCCCGAGTGGTTGTCGATCTTGATGGCAAGAGCGGGTCGGGGGTTCACAACGTCTGTCGGCAGACCCGTCAACGGCCAATGTGGTCCCGCTGCCCTGACCATCCAGTAGCCGCTGCCGTCCGGCGCGGCCTCCATGCCCACGACGGGTTCACCTCGGGTTTGTGTAGCGGCTGAGCCGAAGAAACCGGCATCGCCAAAAGCGAACAAGCCGCCATCGGCTGCGGCCATCCAGTAGCCGCCTCCAGACGATGTTGCCGCCATGTCGACGACAGGCTGGTCGAGTGTGAGGGCGCCGGTGCTTCCGAGGAACGGGGTGTTGAACGCGAAGATGCCTCCATCGGATGCGACCAGCCAGTAGCCGTCGCCCTCGGGGCTCGGAGCCATTCCGACGACCGGCTTGTTCAAGGGAATTCCGCCCATCGACCCGAGGAACCTCGAGGCGCCGAACGCGAACACACCTCCGTCGGATGCGACCAGCCAGTAGCCGTCGCCCGAAGGGTGGGCGGCCATGCCGACGATTGGTTTGTCGAGAATCAGGTCGCCGAGTGACCCGAGGAACGGTGCGTTGCCGAACGCGAACACACCTCCGTCGGATGCGACCAGCCAGTAGCCGTTGCCCGAAGGGTGGGCGGCCATGCCGACGATTGGTTCTCTGAGGGTCAGGTCGCCGAGTGATCCGAGGAACGGTGCGTTGCCGAACGCGAAGATGCCTCCGTCGGATGCGGCCAACCAGTAGCCGCCACCATCGGGGGTGGCGGCCATGGTCGTGATGCGCTTGACCGGCTCGATCTCGGCGGTGTCGCCGTAGAACGGCACCCCGAACGCGTGAACGTCGGCATTGAAGTCGGTCGCAGGGTCGGCAGCGCTCGCCGTCTCGGCTGGTGTTGTGGCGAACGAGATCGCGGTGAGAGCGCAGACGAGTAGAGAGGAGTACAGTTTTGTCATCGGTGAAGAGAGTACGGCACCTGGTCTCACACAATCGCCTCTTCACGCGTGTAGCCTGTGTGCGGCGTATAGCGCGCTCGAGTAGTCGCGCAGTCTCCGGTCTGCCGACAGCTCTGTCCCTACCATCCAATCGAGTAGCTCACCTTGTCCGATACCACCAATTCCACCGCCGCCACCCTCTCGTCGAACGACATGTCAGACGAGTTCGGTACCTTCACCGACGCTGGCGACTACATCCCGCGCACCATCGTCGAGGATGACCTCGACGGCATGTCTTTCGAGGACGCAATCGACGGCACGATCGTTGAGTTCGAGGACGGTGACATCGTCAACGGCACCGTCGTCAAGGTCGACCGGGACGAAGTCCTGCTCGACATCGGTTTCAAGTCCGAAGGTGTTATCCCCTCACGAGAGTTGAGTATCCGCAACGACGTCAACCCAGCCGAGGTCGTAGCGATCGGCGACGCGATCGAAGCGCTCGTCCTCCAGAAGGAAGACACCGAGGGTCGCCTGGTCCTCTCCAAGAAGCGTGCTCAGTACGAGCGTGCCTGGGGCAAGATCGAAGAGGTCAAGGAAGCCGACGGCGTCGTCAAGGGCCCGGTCATCGAGGTTGTCAAGGGTGGTCTCATCGTCGATATCGGCCTCCGCGGCTTCCTGCCCGCATCGTTGGTCGAGCTGCGCCGCGTACGCGATCTCCAGCCCTACGTCGGTATGGACCTCGAGGCCAAGATCATCGAGCTCGACAAGAACCGCAACAACGTGGTCCTGTCCCGCCGCGCCTGGCTCGAGGAGACCCAGAAGGAACAGCGCGAGGAGTTCCTCGACAACCTCAAGCCGGGGGAACGCCGCCCCGGCGTTGTTTCGTCCGTCGTCAGCTTCGGCGCATTTGTCGACCTCGGCGGAATGGACGGACTCATCCACGTGTCCGAGCTGTCGTGGAAACATGTCGACCACCCCGGTTCTGTTGTCGCCGTCGGCGACGAGGTGCAGGTCGAGGTTCTCGAGGTCGATCGCGAACGTGAACGCATCAGCCTTTCGCTCAAGGCGACCCAACAGGATCCGTGGCAGGAGTTCGCTTCTGGGCACCGCGTCGGCGAGCTGGTCTACGGCCGGGTCACCAAGCTGGTTCCGTTCGGTTCGTTCGTCCAGGTCGGCGAAGGTATCGAGGGTCTGGTGCACATCTCGGAGATGTCTGCCCACCACGTCGATCTTCCCGAACAGGTCGTCACACCTGGCGAAGAGCTCTGGGTCAAGATCATCGATCTCGACCTCCAGCGTCGCCGCATCAGCCTTTCGATCAAGCAGGCTGCCGAGGGTGGTGTCGTCGCTGCCGAGTACCAGGACGCATTCGGCGAGGACAAGTACGACGCCGACGGCAACTACATCGGCGATGACACCCTCACCACCAACGAAGAGGGCGTCGTCGACTACACCGAAGAAGCCCGCCAGGCCTGGCGCGAGTACTACGAGCAGTATGGCGAAGAGGCCTACCGTCAAGCAGTATCGGAGTATGGTGCCGGCGACGACCCGGCCGGTGTGCTCGACGATGAGCCAGCGGTCGAGGCAGCTGAAGAGGCCCCGGCCGACGATCAGCCCGCCGAGGACTGACAACCCATGCCGGTCATCGGCCTCACGGGCGGTATCGGCAGCGGCAAATCGACTGTCAGCGCCGCGCTCGCAGAGCGCGGCGCTGACATTGTCGACGCCGACGCCATCACCCGCTCCTTGCAGGAACCAGGCGGTACCGTCCACACCGCCATGGTCGAGCATTTCGGCGACTCGATCGTCGACACCGACGGTCGGCTGGATCGTGCTGCCATCGCAGAGATCGTCTTCAACGACAGCGACCAGCTGGAGGCGTTGAACGGCATCGTTCACCCGATGGTCGGCAAGGCCATGCGCGATCGTGTCGAGTCCGCAGGGTCGGGCGACATCGTCATTCTCGACGTTCCACTGCTGGCCGAAGGGCGCACCAAGGACGGCAAGTCCAAACACGACATGGCTGCCGTGCTGGTTGTCGACTGCCCGGTCGACATTGCCGTCGAACGTCTCGTCTCGGATCGCGGTTTCGACGAGGCCGATGCCAGGGCACGAATCGCAAACCAGGCCACACGCGAGGATCGCCTCGAGATGGCCGACTTCGTCATCGACAACGGTGGAAGTCTCGACAACCTCGCAGGCCAGATCGAGGCTGCCTGGCAATGGATGGAATCGATGCGCGACGAACGCGACCTGACGGCCGCCGATGTTGCGTGGATGATCGACGATCTTGTCGTTCGCGATGGGTTGTCGGTAGACGCTTCGGTCGACGCGTGGCTCGATGAGGCCGAAACGGCGGTCGGCCGGGTTCAGAGGTTCAAGGGGCAGCTCTCGTCGATCGCATCGGATCGACTCGTCGAGCTGATGCGCGAGATCGAAACGATCGAGGAAGCCATCTATCGGGCTGGGTCCTACGCCCAGTTGAGGTTCTCGGTCGATACCGGCGATGGTGCGTTGTTCCAGGCGGTGCAGGAACGAGCCGCCCGCCTGTCCACCCAACTGTTGTTCGTCGAACTCGAGTGGGCGGCCCTCGACGATGACGTCGCCGAGAGCTTGTTGTCGGACCCCGACCTCGAGTTCTGTGCTCATTACCTGCGCTCGTCCAGGCGCTACCGGGATCACCTTCTCTCCGAGTCCGAGGAAGCTGTTCTGACCGAGAAGTCGGTCACCGGTTCCAGCGCCTGGTCGCGGTTGTTCAGCCAGCTCTCGTCCGAGATCACCGTGGAGACGGCACCGGCGGAGTCCGAGGGCGACGATTCCGGGGGCCGTGTCAGCCTCGCCGAGGCTCTGGCTCAGCTGGCCTCGCCGGACCCCGAGGTGCGCAGAGGTGTGGCTCAGAGAGTCAACGAGGGCCTGCAGCCGACACTGTCGACACGGGCGTTCATCTACAACACCCTGCTCGCCGACAAGTCCACCGATGATCGCCTTCGCAGCTATCCGTCGTGGGTGTCGAGCCGCAACCTATCGAACGAAGCGACCGACGAATCCGTTCAGGCGCTCATCGACGCCGTGGTCTCTCGGTACGACATTCCTCATCGTTGGTATGGAGCGAAGGCCGAGATGCTCGGCATCGAACTACACGACTACGACCGCATGGCGTCCGTGGCCGAGGCCGAGAGCGAGGTCGGATGGAGAGAGGCCACCGAGTTGGTGATCGACGCCTATGACTCGTTCTCGCCGAAGCTGGCCGATGTGGCTCGCCGATTTGTCGACGAGAAGTGGATCGACGGCCCCGTACGCCCATCGAAACGGCCGGGTGCGTTCTGTTCCTATGCAGTGCCGTCGCACCATCCGTACGTCTTCTTGAACTGGACTGGCAAGTCGCGCGACGTCATGACGCTCGCTCACGAACTCGGCCACGGTTGTCACGCCTACCTGAGCCGCCCGCAAGGGCTGTTCCACTTCCAGACACCGCTCACGCTCGCTGAGACGGCCTCGGTGTTCGGCGAGACGGTTACGTTCAATCGGGTGCTCGAACACACCACAGACCCTGCTGAGCGGCTCGCGTTGCTGGCTGAGAACATCGAAGGTTCGATCGCCACCGTATTCCGCCAGACGGCGATGAATCGCTTCGAGGACGCAGCTCACGACGAGCGTCGCGAGGTCGGCGAGCTGTCCGTGGAGCGATTTGGCGAACTTTGGGTCGAGACCCAGGCAGACATGTTGGGCGACTCGGTCACGATCTCGGAGGGATATCGGGACTGGTGGAGTTATGTGCCCCATTTCATCGCGACCCCCGGCTACGTATACGCCTATGCGTACGGGCAGCTGTTGGCCCTGTCGGTGTACCACCAGTACGAGATCGAGGGTCCAGACTTCGTCGAGGACTATCTGGGCCTACTCTCGGCCGGCGGTTCGCTGCCACCCGAGGATCTCGGGGCCAAGGTCGGATGTGATCTGACCGACCCCGACTTCTGGCATGGAGGTCTGTCGATCGTCGAGTCTCAGCTCGACGCCGCCCTGAAAGCGGCTGGGCGCGCCTAGGCGGCAGCGAGGATCAGCCGTCGAAATAGGTGATGGCCGGGCAGTCGGACTCGAGTTCTCCACTGGGACAGCTGCGTGCGCCCTTTGGGCCCAGCTGGCTTTCGCGGACGAGCAGGAAACACAGATTGCAGATGTGTTCGTCGTCGGCGCGACCCTCGGGTTCGTCGTCGTTGGTCGCCGGCTTCTTCGCTTTCGACTTCGACTTGGTCGTGACGACAACTTCCTCTTCGTCGTCCTCTTCCTCGTCGTCGTCTTCTTCGGCGAGGCGTTCCTTCAGGATCGCATCGAGGTCGGCCTCGACATCGTCCTCGTCCTCGTCGTCGTCGTCGTCGTCTTCGCCCGGGCGCGCTGGCTTGCCATCGCCGTCGCCGTCGGCGTCGGCGTCCTCGTCGGCGGCGTCTTCGCCATCGTCGTCGTCGGCGACCTCGTCACCGAGATCGTCTTCGATGTCGAGATCGCCTTCGAGCTCGTCCTCGCCTTCGAGGTCGGCGTCGTTGTCTGGTTCGGCTTCTGCGGGGTCGATGTCGTCGGCCATTTGAGTCGTTTCCTGGGGCGTCGAGTTTGTCGATCAGTTGGGATGACAGGCGGGAGGATATCCAGAACTTTGGGCCAGGTCATCCCATAGATGCCAAGATCGGCCGATTTGTTTGCCGGAATAGGCCGATCGACATGTGTGCGAGGAGTGTCTCACCCCCTCAATATGCTGTTGAGCGTGGTCGATGTCGCAGCAAATAACCCCTCGGATGCCGATGCGGGCAAGAGTTCCGGGGATGGCTCGCGGGGTCCGTCGGGCTCCAGTGCAACCGGGTTCGAGCCGAACGAGGCACCTCTCCTGGGCGAGGACGGGCATTCGCCGCCGTTCAGGGTCGTCTCCGATTTCGACCCCGCCGGCGATCAACCCAAGGCGATTGCCTCCCTGGCAGAGGGTGTCGAGGCCGGTGAACGTTTCCAGACGCTGTTGGGCATCACCGGGTCGGGCAAGAGCGCAACGGTGGCGTGGGCCATCGAGCAGGTCCAGCGGCCAACGCTTGTCCTGGCGCCCAACAAGTCCCTGGCCGCACAGCTCGCGAATGAGTACAAGGAGTTCTTTCCCGAGAACCGGGTCGAGTACTTCGTCAGCTACTACGACTACTACCAGCCCGAGGCCTACATGCCTTCGAGCGACACCTACATCGAGAAGGACTCCTCGGTCAACGACGAGATCGACAGGTTGCGGCATTCGGCCACGGCCGCCTTGCTCACACGGCGCGATGTCATCGTGGTCGCGTCCGTCTCGGCTATCTACGGCCTCGGTTCTCCGGACCAGTATCGCCGCAACATGCTCTACCTACGCCTCGGTGCCCAGATGGATCAGCGCGAGATCCTGCGTCAGCTCGTCGACATGCAGTACGAACGAAACGACATGAACCTGATCCGGGGCAAGTTCCGCGTTCGGGGCGACACCATCGAGCTTCATCCCGCCTACGAGGAGTTCGCGGTCAGGGTCGAGTTGTTCGGTGACGACATCGAGCGCATCACCAAGGTCGACACCCTCACGGGCGAGAGGCTCGGCGAGCTCACCGAGCTGACCGTGTTTCCGGCCACCCACTACTCGACGTCAGACGACATCTTGGCCTCTGCCGTCGCCGGTATCGAGGTCGAGCTACGCGACCGCCTTCAACACTTCGAAGCCGAGGGCCAGCTGCTGGAGGCCCAGCGCTTGCGTATGCGCACCGAGTACGACCTCGAGATGATGCAAGAGGTCGGCTACTGCAATGGCATCGAGAACTACTCGATGCATCTCGACGGGCGCGTGTTCGACGAACCTCCGTTCACCCTGCTCGACTTCTTCCCCGACGATTTCCTGCTGGTCATCGACGAGAGCCACGTGGCGGTTCCCCAGCTGCACGGTCAGTTCGCCGGCGACCGGTCCAGGAAGGACACTCTCGTCGGCCACGGGTTCCGGTTGCCGTCTGCGCGCGACAACCGGCCGCTTCGTTTCGAAGAGGTGCTCGATCGCATCAACCAATGTGTGTTCTTGTCGGCGACGCCGAGCGACTATGAGCTACAGATCAGCGAACGGGTGGTCGAGCAGATCGTGCGCCCGACCGGTCTCGTCGATCCCGAGGTCATCGTCAAACCCACAAAGGGCCAGATCGACGATCTGATCGAGCAGATCAACGAACGTGTCGTTTCGGGCGCTCGCATCCTCGTCACGACCCTCACCAAGAAGATGGCCGAGGATCTCACCGACTACCTGCTCGAGCTCGGCGTGCGGGTGCGTTATCTGCACAGCGAGATCGACACGATCGAACGCATCGAAATCCTCCGAGACCTCCGGCTCGGCGAGTTCGACGTGCTCGTCGGCATCAACCTGCTCCGCGAGGGCCTCGATTTGCCAGAGGTCTCACTCGTGGCCATTCTCGATGCCGACAAGGAGGGTTTCCTGCGGTCCGAGACGTCGCTCATCCAGATGATCGGTCGAGCGGCCCGAAACGTCGACGGCCAGGTGGTCATGTATGCCGATCGGGTCACGAACTCGATGCAGCGGGCCATCTCCGAAACCAACCGCCGACGTGGCCTTCAGCAGGCCTACAACATCGAGCACGGCATCGAGCCACAAACGGTCCGCAAGGCGGTCAGCGACATCCTGGCGGTGCTGCGGGGCCCAGATCAGGGGGCACCCGTACCGGAGGCCCTGTCCACCAGCAGAGCCGACAGGGCCAAACGAGATCTGGCCGAGTTGCCCACCGACGAGCTGGCGAGACTCATCCAAACCCTCGAAGCCGAAATGGCCGATGCGGCGGCCGATCTGCGCTTCGAGTACGCGGCCAGGCTCCGCGACGAGATCAAGGACCTCAAACGAGAATTGCGCGACGCCAGCTGAGCCGTGTACCAATCCCGGCGGCTCGCCGAGCCGCAAGATCGGTGGAAGGGCAGCCCCGACTGAGCGGCCCTCATCCTTCAGGGAACCCCAAACAACAAACGACTCGCGGCCTGGTCGCGCGCACTATTGTTTGGCGAACCTGACGTCGGGAGACCCATGACAGATCTGCCACCACCGCCACCAGCTTATGGTGGTCCAGTATTCGATTCGCCCCAGCCGACCTACCACCTTTCGGGCTGGTGGCGTCGCTTCGGAGCTGTGGTTCTCGACGGCATAATCGTCGGGATTCCGAGCGGAATCGTCTTGAGTTCCATGGGCGGAGGTATCGCCGGCGACGCGTTGTCCGATTTGCTCAACATCGCCATCGTGGCGCTCTACTCGATCTTGATGATCGGCAGTCGGGGGCAGACGGTCGGCAAGATGGCCACCGGCATCATCGTGGTTCGCGATGGCAGCCCTGCGCCGGTCGGCTACGGCCTGGCAGCCGGGCGATATTTTGCGGGTTTCCTGTCTGCAATTCCGTGTTTCCTCGGCTACTTGTGGCCGCTCTGGGACGACAAGAACCAGACGTTCCACGACAAGATCTGCTCCACACTGGTGGTCCGCGCCTGATGAGCGACCGGGAGCGGAGTTGGGGGATGTGAGGTGACAGATCTGCCACCACCACCGCCCAGCTTCGGCGGTCCGGTATTCGATTCGCCCCAGCCGACCTACCACCTTTCGGGCTGGTGGCGCCGGGTTGGAGCGTGGTTTCTCGACTACCTCATCGTGTCGGTTCCTCTCTGGGTGGCGGCGGTGGCCTTTCAGTCCAACAGCAGCGCCATCGCCGGTCTGTACCTGATCTGGATTCTGGGAGTTGTCGCCTACCACGTCCTCATGATCGGAAGCACGGGCCAGACCGTCGGCAAGATGGCGGCTGGTGTGAAGGTCGTGAGAGACGCGAGCCCGGCCCCGGTTGGCTACGGGCTTGCCACCGGACGTTTCTTCGCCACGTTCTTGTCGAGCCTTCCGTGTTATCTCGGGTATCTCTGGCCGCTCTGGGACGACAAGAACCAGACGTTCCACGACAAGATCTGCTCGACACTGGTGGTCCGCGCCTGATCCGAGCCCGGCTTGTCGACGCCGATCGGTTCACCGGGACTGAATGTCCCACCCCTTGGCTAGAGTGAGCCGCCGTGGGTGACAAGCTCGTAATTCGCGGGGCGCGCGAACACAATCTCAAGAACGTAGACCTCGAGTTGCCGCGCGACCGGCTCATCACCTTCACAGGGTTGTCCGGAAGCGGCAAGAGTTCGCTCGCGTTCGACACGATCTACGCCGAGGGCCAGCGGAGGTATGTCGAGTCGCTGTCGGCGTACGCGCGCCAATTCCTTGGCCAGATGGACAAACCCGACGTCGATTTTCTCGAGGGTTTGTCGCCGGCCATCTCGATCGACCAGAAGACAGCGAGCCGCAACCCGCGGTCGACGGTGGGCACCATCACCGAAATCTGGGACTACATGCGCTTGCTGTTCGCCCGTATCGGCGTCCAGCACGACCCCGATACCGGCGAAATCGTCAAGCGCCAGACGACCCAACAGATCGTCGACCGCATCCTGGCCCTCGACGATGGCACCAGGTTCCAGGTGCTGGCACCCGTCGTGCGCCATCGCAAGGGCGAATACCACACACTCCTCCAGGATCTCGCCACCCAGGGCTACGCCAGGGCCAAGATCGACGGAGAGGTTCACGAGATCGGTGGCGAAGAAATCCGCCTCGATCGCTATTTCAACCACTCGATCGAGGTCATCGTCGACCGTCTCGTTCTCCGCGAAGGGGTCGAGCAGCGGCTCACCGAGTCACTCGAGGCCGCCCTGGGACTCGCCGAAGGGCACGCCTGGATCGAGGTGGTTCCGCGCGAGGGCGATCCGGAGGTTCTCGAGTTCAGCCAACATCTCTACTCGCCGTCGACCGGACGATCGTTCGACGAGCTGGCGCCGCGCAATTTCTCATTCAACTCGCCCTACGGCGCTTGTGGTGCCTGCGACGGCCTCGGCACACGTTTTGAGGTCGACCCCGAGTTGATCGTGCCCAATCCCGACCTCGGGGTCGGGCAGGGCGCAATCTCGCCGTGGGCCGGTTCGTCCAGCAAGTATTTCGACCGGCTGCTCGGCGCTGTCTGCGCCGAGTACGACATCGACCCGGCGGAACCCTGGTCCTCGCTGACGCCCAAACAACACGAGATGCTCCTCCACGGCGCACCCGGCGATACCAAGCTGACGGTGCGCTACAAGAACCGCTATGGCCGCCAGCGCAGCTACAGCACCGCCTACGAGGGTGTCATTCCGTTCCTGCAGCGGCGCCATTCCGACACCGAAAGCGACTGGAGCCGCGACCGCATCGAGGGCTACATGCGCGAGGTGCCGTGCCCCACGTGCAACGGTGCCCGCCTCAACGAGGTGTCGCTTGCGGTTCGAGTCGGCGGACGCAACATCGACGACCTCTCTTCGATGTCGATCGGCGAGGTGGCGAAGGCGGTTGCCAGCCTCGATCTCAACGAACGTCAGATGATCATCGCCGGGCCGATCCTGAAAGAGATCGGCGCGAGGCTCAATTTCCTGCTCGATGTCGGCCTCGACTATCTGACGCTGAACCGGTCGGCCGCAACACTCGCCGGTGGCGAAGCTCAGCGAATCAGGCTGGCGTCGCAGATCGGATCTGGCCTCGAGGGTGTTCTCTACGTGCTCGACGAACCGTCCATCGGCTTGCACCAACGAGACAACAAGCGGCTCATCGACACACTCGTCCACCTGCGCGATCTCGGCAACACGGTTCTTGTCGTCGAGCACGACGAAGACACCATTCTTGCATCTGACTGGGTCGTCGACATCGGTCCAGGTGCGGGCGAACACGGCGGCGACATCATCTACTCGGGACCGGTCAAGGGGCTGCTCAAGCGGCGCGGCTCGATCACCGGCAAGTACTTGTCCGGCAAGAAATCGATTCCCGTTCCTCAGCAGCGGCGCACACCAACCCTCGAACGCCTGACGGTTCGTGGTGCCAGAGAGAACAACCTCGCCAACATCGACGTCGAGTTTCCCGTGGGGTTGTTCGTGTCGGTCACCGGTGTGTCGGGTTCGGGCAAGAGCACCCTCGTCAACGAGATCCTGCACAAGGCCCTGATGCAGAAGATCTACCGCAGCAAGGAGGTCCCCGGTCTCCACAAGACGGTCGACGGCCTCGCCTACGTCGACAAGATCATCGATATCGACCAGTCGCCCATCGGGCGAACGCCCAGGTCGAACGCCGCCACCTACACCGGTGTCTTCGACCATATTCGCAAGCTGTTCGCGAAGACTCAGGAGGCTCGCGTTCGAGGTTATCTGCCCGGCCGTTTTTCGTTCAACGTCAAGGGTGGCCGCTGCGAGGCCTGCGCCGGCGATGGGACCATCAAGATCGAGATGCACTTCCTGCCCGATGTCTACGTGCCGTGTGAGGTCTGCAAGGGAGCCCGCTACAACCGCGAAACCCTCGAGATTCGATACAAGGGCAAGACGATCTCCGAGGTCCTGAACATGCCGTGCGAGGAGGCGCTCGAGTTCTTCGCCGCCCAGCCGGTCATCTCGCGACACATGCAGACACTCGTCGATGTCGGTCTCGGGTATGTTCGGCTCGGCCAGCCGGCGCCGACACTTTCCGGTGGTGAGGCCCAACGGGTGAAACTCGCCAGCGAGTTGTCGAAGAGATCGACCGGGCACACCGTCTACATCCTCGACGAACCGACCACCGGCCTGCACTTCGAAGACATCGCCAAGTTGCTCACTGTGCTCACCCGCCTCGTCGAACAGGGCAATACGGTCATCGTCATCGAACACAACCTCGACGTCATCAAGACGGCCGACTGGATCGTCGATCTCGGTCCCGAGGGTGGGTCAGGTGGGGGAATGGTCGTTGCCGAAGGCACTCCAGAAGACGTGGCGGCCACTCCCGACAGCCACACCGGCAGGTACCTGCGGCCACTGCTCGAGCGCGGAGCTGCCCCGTAGCGAGGCCTGCCATGCGGCCCGTGCGGAGGGCATCGTGGCTGGCGATTGGGCTGACGCTGCACGGGCGAGTCAGCGGTTCTCTACAGGTGTTTGGTCGCCTCGCGAATCGACAGTGGCGACATCTCGTGGCGGTTCGCGGCAACGAAGACTCTGACCGATTCGGGCGAGGTCCTGGCGTACTGGCGTAGCGACCAGCCGATCGCTTTGCGTATGAAGAACTCCTTGTCCTGCACCCTGCGCAAACACCTGTCGAACAACACGGCCTCTTCGGTGCGTTCCTTGTAGCGCAGCTGCTGCAGGATTGCGCAACGGGCCAGCCACATCGCAGGCTCGTCGTCCCCGACCTTGCCCGTGCTGTTCGCCCAGGTGTCGATCGTCTCCCACATCGGAGGCCGGTCGAGGGCGACCCCTCCGATGATCGCCGCCAAGGCGTCGACCGTGTCCCACCAGCTCTTCGTGTTCACCAGAGAAACAAGCCAGGGAAGGTCGCTCTCGTCGAGGTGTTTCTCGGCCTTGGCCAGCAGGTCCTGGCCGACGTATTGGAACTCGCGTTCGGGTTGATCCCACAACTCGTCGATCAGTGGCCGGACCGCACCCGGGTCGGCGAGGATACTCTTGATCCATGGGCCAGCCGTCTTGCGGCGCACAGGGGTCTTGATCCCGAGATAGGGAGCGCGGTTGCGCATGTAGCGCTCCATCTCGGGAGCGATGGACGAGTCGGCCACAGCCTCGAGGGACTCTCGCAGAGATGACACGGTTGGAGTCATGGTCCGAGTATGGCGTGAGTCCTTCCCCTCCGGCGACACACCCACCACGACCGGGTGCTGCCGAACGGTTCAGTTCGGACGGACTGCCTCGGCGGGATCGAGGCGTGCGGCGCGTGCCGCGGGATAGAGGCCTGCGAGTGCGCCGATCCCAAGAGCTGCCCCGACGCCAAGTGCCAACGCCTCGATGGGAATCGCGACCACGGATTGTTCACGGTTTGCGTATGCGACGGTGATGCCGGCGCCGAGTGCGACGCCGGCGAGTCCGCCGAGCAGCGACAACAATGCGGCTTCGACGACGAACTGGAGGCGGATGTGGCGACGCGTCGCACCAAGCGCCCGACGAACGCCGATCTCGCCCTGACGTTCCAGCACGGAGATGACCATCACGTTCGCGATGCCGACTCCGCCGACCAGCAAGGCGACCGCTCCGAGCCCCAGAAGGAGGCTGCGGAAACTGTCGCTCGTGACCTCTCTGGCCTCGATGGCGTCGGAGGGCCGGGTGACCACAACCTCGTCTGGGGCGTGAGGTCGGATCGTCGGTCCGATGAGGGGCCTGATGTCGTCGACACGACCGTCGGCCGCTTCCACATAGATACTGGTCGGGGAGAGGTCGGCGTCGAACAGTTCGGCGGCGATCGTCGCGCCGATGAAAGCCGAACGGTCGAGATCGGGCGCCAGAGCGATCGGGTCGAGGATGCCGACAACATCGAAGTAGGTGTCGGTCAAGAAGACGACCGGACGGTTGTCGAGCGAGCGGACCCCGAGGCGGTCGGCGGCAACCGAACCGAGCACGACGTGGGGGAGTGCTGTCGAGGAGTCGTTGAGAAACGTACCCTCGCTGATCGTGGCGCCGACCGGTGCCAGTAGGTCTGTGTCGGCAGCGAGCACCGCGATGCCACCGGTTTGTCCGGTCGGAATGAACTCCGTGCGCCTGACGCTTGCTGGAACGGGTGCCACCTGGGCCGCGAATCTGATCGGGCCTATCCGCTCGATCATGCCCGCGGCTTCAACCGGGAAGAGGATGTCGTCTCCGGTGATGGAATCACCTTCGATCACTTCCAGGAGGTTGGGTCCCAGTGCGTCCAATTCAGCCTGGACTTGGGCGTCCTCGGACGCGGTGATGCCCAGAACGGCGACCATGGCCGAGATTCCGATGGCAATTCCGACAGCGGTGAGAATGGTTCTGACCCTTCGTGCCCTCAAGCCGAGGCTGCCGACACGCAAGACATCGAGGGGGCGAAGGCGCGACAGTTCGCGACGCGCGATTCGGGTGGCGGTCATCGCGTTGCGAGCGCAGAGTCGTGCTCGACTCTGCCGTCGAGCAGGGCGACCGTACGCGGCATCGAGGCTGCCAGCTCGCGGTCGTGGGTGATGACGACGATGGTCGACCCCTGTTCGTGCAGCTCGTGCATCAGATCGATGATCTCGGTGGACGTTCTCGAGTCGAGATTGCCTGTCGGCTCGTCTGCCAACACGATGGCGGGGTCGCCCAGCAGAGCCCTTGCGATGGCGACGCGCTGGCGTTCACCACCCGACAACTGGTTTGGTTTGTTCGACAATCGATGCCCCAGCCCGACACGTTCGAGCATCTCGATGGCAGCCGCCTTGCGGCCGCGACCCAGGACACCCTGGTAGAGCAGGCCGGTGGCCACATTGTCGACACAGCTGATGCCACCGATCAGATGGAATTGCTGGAACACAAATCCGATCCGTCGACCGCGCAGGCTCGATACCCGACGGTCCGACAGTGTGCTCAGATTCCGTCCCTCGACCCATACCGAACCGGCAGTCGGCCGGTCGAGGGCGCCCATCATGTTCAGCATCGTGCTCTTGCCAGATCCCGACGGTCCCACGATGGCGACCAGTTCGCCGGTGCGAATCTCCAGATCGACTCCGGCCAGAGCGTGAACGGGTGGAGATCCGGGGTAGGACTTCTCGACACCGTCCAAACGAAGGACCGGGGTCACCCGGGAGTCGTTCACGGAATGATCACCTGTTCGCCGGGCCGTAGATCACCGCTCACCGATGCCTCGTTCAAAAGGAAGCCACCGATCTGGACTCCGACCAGCACGATCTCCCCGTCGCGCACGATCTCGACGGCGTATCCGCCCTCGGCGAGGGCCAGCAGGGCGGGAATGGGCACGACCACGGCGTCGAGCTCGATGGCCTCTTCGACCCGTACCGTGACAGGGCTCTCGTCGAAGGCCGAACCGGAGCCAGCAAGGGTCAACTCGACGTCGATCCACGACTGCGACTGCTGGCCTTCTCCCTGGGTCGTGACCACGTCGGCGACCAGTGTCACCGTCGCTTCGACCTCGGACTCGTCGGGCAGCTCGACGATCACCGAATCGCCCTCGGCGATGATGCCCGACAGCGCGGGGTCGAGCTGGACCGAGACGAGACGGGTTTGTGAGGTCGAGCTGAGCGCCGATCCTCCGTTGATCGTGCTGCCCAGCGTTGTCGACACCGAACTGATCCTGAAGGGCTCGGTGCCGAACACGACGTGTCCGTCTGCGATTGTGTCCAGGCCGGTTCTTTCGTACACCGCCTCATACCAATCCTCGACAGCGAGACCCGTGTAGCTGGTGTAGTCACCATCGACGGTTGCTGCCAGTGGTTCCATGAACCCCTGGTCGTCGAGCCACTGTTCAAGCTGGAGAACGTCTGTGCCTTCGGCCTTTGTGTCCATGGACCTGTAGGCGGGGATTTGTCCCGGCACGTATACGACGGGAACGTCGTTCACCGAATAGAGGATGTCGCCGAAATTGACGATTGTGCCCGGGTCGGGGAGCCAGGTCACGGTGCCAGAAGCTCGATTTGGGAGCGCCGAAGGGCTGCCAAACCCGAGGGTGCCTTCGATCTCGGTCGTCTCTACGAAGTCTTTCTGTGCCACGACCGCGAGGTTGAGGTTCTGGGGTTCGGTGGTTGCCGTCGACTCAGACTCGCCGACTTCATCGTCCTGGTGTGACACGACGGCCAGCGCGATTGCGACGAGCGCGACGGTGGCTATCGCTCCCAGAACAAGGGTTGTCCTACTCACCGTCGTCAACCGCCGGACGCGGGACGTGATCGACCCGGTCCGCGGCCGCCACCGAAGCCGCCGCCCTCGATGCCCAGCTCGGTCTGGCATTCCTGGGCGAGGGTCCTGAACTCGTCGACGTCGAGGTCTCCATTGATGAACAGCTCGCGGAGCCCCCCTCCGCCTTGGCTCGAGAAGTCCGGATCGGGGATGTCTTCCCAACCCGGGTTCTGACGGATGCAGGCGAACAACGCCAGAGCCTGGTCCTCCCGCTCGGCTTGTTGCTCTGGATCGAGGTCTTCGCGCCCACCGGCCACACCTTCGAACACGCTGCGGCACGAGTCGAGAGCTTCCCTGAACTCCTGGTCGTCGAAGTCGATTCCGAGCGCCTCGAGGTCCTGTCCTCGGAATGCTCCGCCTTCGGCGTTCGGATCGGGGTCGGGCCACTCGGGGTAGCCACTCTCGCGAATACAAACCGCGAACTCGAGCTGGGCGTCCTCGATCGTGCGCTCCTCGTCTGGTGCCTCGTTCGAGGCATCCTCCGTGGTGAGGTCCCCGGCACCGGTGGCTACTTCTGTGACGTTTGAATCGAGCGTGCGAATCTCGCCGCCAGCGTCGTCGGCGTCGTCAGAGGAACTGCCACTGCACGCGGCCACCAGCAAGACCAATGACAGCAGAGTGGCTGCGATGCGAGTTGAAACAGGACTTGGCATGAAGTGAAGTATGGAGCTCCGACATGAGCATTGTCTGAGAATCTCGACCGCCTAGGCTCATCGCCGTGGCGCTGCGACCAGAACCAGGAACCATTCCCGACTCTCCAGGCAGCTATCAATTCAAGGACGTCGGTGGTCGCATCATTTACGTGGGCAAGGCCAAGAGCCTTCGCAACAGGCTGAACAGCTACTTCCAGGACCCGCGCAACCTTGCAACGCGCACCGCCCAGATGGTTGCGACGGCCGACAGTGTCGATTGGATCGAGGTCGATACCGAAGTCGATGCCCTGATGCTCGAGTACTCGCTCATCCAGCAACATCAGCCCCGTTTCAACGTTCGTTTGCGCGATGACAAGAGTTACCCGTTCCTCGCCGTGACCCTCATCGATGACTTCCCGAGGGCGATGGTCATGCGCGGCAGACGCAAACGCGGCAATCGCTACTTCGGCCCGTTCGGTCATGCCTACGCGATCCGCGAAACGCTCGATCTATTGCTGCGCACGTTCCCGATTCGTACGTGCAGCGACAACAAGTTGGAGCGCCATCAGCGGTCGGAGCGTCCGTGCCTGCTGTTCCACATCGAGAAATGTGCAGGACCGTGTGTTGGCGAAGTGTCGCAGGATGAGTACGACCGGATGGTTCGCGAGCTCATCCGGTTCCTCGAAGGCGACACCGACGAGATAGTCGTCGA
Organism: Actinomycetes bacterium; assembly: GCA_024228575.1. GTDB lineage: Bacteria > Actinomycetota > Acidimicrobiia > Acidimicrobiales > Poriferisodalaceae > JAAETH01. The sequence goes on along the minus strand of JAAETH010000115.1, from coordinate 15,520 downwards.
ACTCGAAGCCTCGATGCAGGCTGCCTCCGACGCTCTCGAGTTCGAACTGGCCGCGCGTTATCGAGACCGGTTGACGTCGGTTCGCAAGGCGATCGAGAAACAGCAGATCGCCGGGACCAAGAACGAAGACTTCGACGTCATCGGCATCGCCGACGACGAACTCGAGGCCGCCGTGCAAGTCTTCTTCGTGCGGCGTGGTCGGGTTGCGGGTCGTCGAGGGCTGGTGGTCGACAAGGTCGAGGACCTCGATCGGGCCGAACTGGTCGCGGTCATTCTCGAGCGCCTCTATCACGACGACAACCCGCTCGGCATGCCAAAGGCCGTGTTCGTGCCCGACCTGCCCGAGTCGGTCGGCGTCTACGAGGAGTGGCTTGCGTTCCAGCGCGGATCGAGGGTAGAGGTTCGGATTCCACAGCGAGGCGACAAGAGGTCCCTCCATGAGACCGTCACCCACAACGCCAACGAGAGCTTCAAGCGGCACAGGCTGAAGAGGGCGAGTGATCACAACACTCGGGCCAAGGCGCTCAACGAGTTGCAGGAGCACCTGTTGTTGCCGGAGGCACCTCTTCGAATCGAGTGCTACGACATGAGCCATCTACAGGGCACCGACTACGTCGGCTCGATGGTTGTGTTCGAAGACGGCATCCCGGCCAAACGCGAGTACCGCCGGTTCAAGATCCAGACCGTCGACGGCAACGACGATTTCGCCGCCATGGAGGAGGTCCTCAGCCGTCGCCTGACCAACTACCTCGTCGAGCGCGAGAAACCGGCCCACGAACAGGGCAAGTTCGCCTATCCGCCTCAATTGCTCCTCGTCGACGGGGGGAAGGGGCAACTCTCGTCGGCCATGAAGGTCCTCGACGAACTCGGTCTGGGTGCTTCGATACCGGTCGCCTCGCTGGCCAAACAGTTCGAGGAGGTCTTTGTTCCCGGTCGAAGCGACCCTGTCGTGATCCCTCGCCAGTCCGAGGCTCTGTACCTGCTTCAGCGGTTGCGCGACGAGAGCCACCGGTTCGCCATCTCCTATCACCGTCAGCTTCGAGGCAAGAGGATGACGAAATCGATCCTCGACGACATCCCCGGGCTGGGCGAGACCCGACGCAAACGTCTGATCAAGGAACTCGGCGGCGTTGGCAAGGTCAAGGCTGCAACACTGGACACCTTGCTCGAGTTGTCCTGGTTACCAGACGCGGTCGGCCAAGCGATCCACGACAAGGTCCACTCGCCAACTCCCTCCCGCTGACACCACGGTTCTGTCTCCGAAAACGGTCGCTAGGGCAACCCCCGCTACGCCCGGGTCGAGCGTCGACGATTGAGGGCCAGCCTGATGGAGTCGAGTGCTCGTTCGGGCTGATGCCAGATCTCGCGATCCCAGACGGCGACGACGTCGAAACCGGCGTCGCGCATCGCTGCGAATCGTGCTTCGTCGGCCTTGACGTCGCTCAGTGACGCGTGAAAACCCTCGGACTGAACCTCGATGACGAGACCACAGGGGTGGAGGAAGTCGACGCGACCGAGCCAGGTGACGCCCCCGACGGCAACCTGTCTGCGAACCACTCCCAGGCCGGCTCCTTTGAGGAGCTGGTTGAGTCGAGACTCGAGGTTCGAAGCCGGTGGCACGAACTTCGATCCACGGTCTTCGACCAGCTTGCGAAGGATTGGCACGGCCGGCCTGCCCCGCCCGCCCAGACGATCGCAGCATTCGAGAACGCTCTGATGGCTGACGAGGCCAAGCGACCACGCCCTATCGAGCAGCCGTTCGAGACGGCCGGCAAACATACGCTCGCCGAGATCGATCAGGGTTCGGGGAGGTGCGGTCGTCGGGATACCGTCGACGACGGTTATGTCGTCGCCCGGAAGGCGACGTGACTCGTGTCTTGAATACGACCCCCGTCTCGTCGTCGAGTTGGTCGATTTGGGCCTCACGACATGAGCGGGCTCGATTTCGAAGCCCGGCAGCGTCCAGAGCGCCGCGGCCGAGGATCGTGCTGCTGCCGCACCCGGACCACTGCTCAGAACAGCCGCCATCAGGTTGGCCTTGGGAGAGGCCGGTGACGCTCGAGCCATGTAGAGGCCCGTCTCGAGTTGGTCCCATCGGCCGGTCCCGTCGAGCTCGTGCCGGATCGCCGACCTGGTCCCGGTCGACCGGAGCTGGTACGACGCGATCACCCCGTGTTGTCTCGCCGCTATCTGCATAGCGGCCTGTTTAGGGATCTGTAGTGCTAGTTCGCTCCCATTAGATGCCATACGGCATATTTCAGCACTGGGGTGGGACACCAAACCCGGCGGGAGGTTCTGGGCGTGTTTGTGGTCGCGGCGGCGACCGGTATTGGAGACAGAACGGGTCAGTTGTTGGCGATGAAGGTGTCGAGTGCTTCGTCGCCGGCTTCGAGATCGCGAGTGTCGACCGCCTGGATCTCGACCCTGACCAGGTAGTCGGCGTCGATCGGCGCGGCGGCGAGGATCACGTAGAACGTGTCGGTGCCACCACAGTTGCCATAGATCTGGAGAACACCGACATACAACCCGTCGTCGTAGTCTTCCTGTCCCAGGTCGTCACACGAATTGCCGAAGGTCGAACGCTCTTCTAGCAGTATTGGGATGTCGGAGGCGGGTCGGTTCGGTGCAGACTCGACCACGATGCCCGGCACATTCCACGTGTCGACGAATCCCTGGAGGTCGGGCGACGCCCAGACGCTGGGGCCGAAGTTCGGGTTCTCGCTGCCATCGACGGCCCATCCGGCGGGAACAGACACCGTGATCAGGCCCGAGGCGTCGCTCACGGTTGTGTACGAATAGCTGGGCAGGGGAGCGCCGTCGCCACCCGTCGCAGTGACATCGCCGCCTTCAGCCGTGCTCTCGTCGATGACCGTTTCGGTGATGAGCGGAACGATGATGGGTTCACCGTTCAGCTGGCCCTCCAGGACGAGATCGAGCGTCGGGCGGTAGACGGTGACGTCGAGCGTGGCCTCGGTTCCGTGGGTGCGAAGGATGTCACAGTAGTCGGCCATCGTGCCGTCGGTGGCGAGCACGAGACTCTCGAGCTCGAGCAGAAGATCCCCGGGTTCGATGCCGGCCCGATCGGCCGGTGACCCGCTTGCGATGCTGCGGACCCAGACGCCGGTGAACCCGCCGTCGAACGCGACCGCCTCACCGTTGATGCCGATGGAATCGATGTCGTTGCCGGCGGCGAGCTGGTCGATGATGCCCTTGGCCTCGGCGGCGGCGATTGCATAGTTGGTGTCGAACTGGTCGTTGCCCGCGTAGTTGATTCCGATGATCCGGCCATCCTCGTCGACGAGGGGTCCACCCGAGTTGCCGCCGAGGATTCTGGCGTCGTGCTGGATGACGCCGTCGACCGATGCCCAGTTTGTTTCGCCATTGGCTTGGGTCGAGGCGACGATGCCCTTGGTCAACGTGAAGTCGAGGTTGTCGAAGTCGATTTCGTCGGACGCCGGGAATCCGGCCGAGAACACCTCGACCCCTGCCAGGACGGGGTCTGTGCGAAACGTGAGTGGTGTGAAGCCGTCGCCGACGAGCTGGATGACCGCAAGGTCGGAACACTCGCTGACTCCGAGGAGCCTCGCGTTGAGAGGAACGTCGCCATCGGGAAAGCTGACGGCCAGGGTCGCAGCACCCTGTACTACGTGGTTGTTTGTCACCACCAACCCGTCCTCGCTGATGACAAAGCCGCTGCCGGTGCTGGGGACGTTTCGTGCTGTTCCCTCGAAGAACTCGAACGTGCCCTGAGCCTGGATCTGGACCACCGAGTTGCGGATCTCGGAGATGTCGATGAGCCCGCCGGGTGTTTCGGAGGTTGTGGTGGTCGAGGTATCGTCTGCGTCTGCGTCTGCGACTGCGGTTGTCGACGTCTGAGCCGCCGCCGCTGTCGTGGTGGTGGTGGTGTCGTCGGCTGACTCGTCGCTGCCACCGCCGCATCCGGTTGTGATCAGCGCCAGAGCCAGACCGATCGTGAGGACATGTCGTCGCATGGCCATCCTTCATCGTGGGGGTTTCGCTACTGAGCGTAGTTCACGGGAGTGGTGAAACGGTCGAAGGCCGGAACGTGCCGTGGGGATCGAGGTCGACGCGACACCGATTCGCGATGACCATGGCCTGGCGAGATCGGACGTACGCTGCGAGCATGAACGTGGACGATCCTGACCTCTGGGAGAAGAATGCCGCCTGGTGGCAGGACGGGTTCACCGATGGCGCCGACCCCGAATACGTCGAACAGATCGTCCCGATCGCTGCCGAGCTTCTGAAGGGCACAAGACGAGTGCTCGACGTTGGGGCGGGGGAGGGCCAGCTGGCCAGGCTGGCTGCTTCCCAGGGCAGTGAGGTTGTGGCGACCGACATCACATGGGAGCAGATCAGGGTCGCCGCAGAACGCGGAGGTGGCCCTCACATCGTGCGCAACGCGGCCGCGGCGCTGCCATTTTGTGATGAGAGCTTCGACGGTGTCCTTGCCTGCCTGGTGTTCGAACACATCAGCGACGTCGACGCCGCCATCGCCGAGGTGGCCCGTGTGCTCGAGGTCGGGGGCCGCTTCGTCTTCATGTTGAATCACCCCTTGCTTCAGACCCCGAACAGTGGCTGGATCGATGATCAGATGATCGATCCGCCGGAGCAGTATTGGCGCGTCGGCGACTACCTCATCGAGGACGAGACCATCGAGGAGGTGCAGCAGGGTGTTTTCATCCCGTTCATTCACCGGCCGGTCAGCCGATATGTCAATGCGATGGCCGAGAATGGACTGCTTGTCGCCGGCATGATCGAACCCGCTCCGCCCCCCGGTTTCCTGGCCAGGGCGGCCGCCTACGAGGCCGCGGCGACAATTCCTCGACTGCTGGTGCTCGATGCGGTGAAATGGGGACCGTGACTTCAATCGGCACAACCCATGGTGAAGCGACCTCGACCGAGTTCCTGATCGTCACCGGTCTCAGTGGCGCCGGACGTTCTCAGGCCGCAAACACACTCGAGGATCTCGGCTGGTTCGTGGTCGACAACCTGCCACCATCGCTGATCCCGAAGGTTGCCGAGCTGGCCGGACCGGGTGGTGCTTCGCCCCGAACGGCCATGGTCGTGGGCACCACCCACGACGCCAACGAGGTACTGGACGCCCTCGGCGAGCTCCGTCAGATGGGTGCACGGGTCAGGGTTCTGTATCTCGAGGCCAGCGTCGAGGTGTTGGTGCGACGCTACGAGGACACCCGTCGTCGGCATCCCCAGGTTCGCGAGGGCGAGAGCCTGACCGTCGCAATCGAGCGCGAGATCGAGATGCTCGAGGGTGTGAGGGGAGAGGCCGACCTCGTCATCAGCACGACCGAGCTGAACGTGCACGACCTCAGGAAACGCATCGTCGAATACTTCGGCGATTCGTCCACCGACCAGCTGATGAAGACGACCATCACGTCGTTTGGCTACAAACACGGGCTGCCCCGCGACGTCGACCTGGTTCTCGACTGCCGCTTCCTCCCGAACCCCCATTGGGTGGAAGAGCTTCGTCCCCTCACCGGTCTCGATCGTCCGGTCAGCGACTATGTACTGGGGCAGCCGACCACACGCGAGTTCCTCAGACGGCTGGATCAGTTACTCGATCTGTTGGTGCCTGCCTACATCCGCGAGGGGAAGAGTTATCTGACCATCGCGATGGGCTGCACGGGCGGTCGTCATCGCAGCGTGGCGCTCGCAGAAGAAGTGGCCCGCAGACTGCGCATCAGGGGCTACCGTCTGGGTGTGCAACACCGCGACGTCGCTCGCGGTTCCACGAGTTCTCCATCTACAACACAAACCACCGGAGATTGAAATGACCGTACGCGTTGGCATCAATGGCTTTGGCCGCATCGGGCGCAACTTCTTTCGCGCAGCGAAGGCCCAGGGCGCCGACATCGACTTCGTCGCCGTGAACGACCTTGGCGACAAGGCCACCATGGCCCACCTCCTCAAGTGCGACTCGGTGATGCCAAATCTCGAGTCCGAAATCATCGCCACCGAAGACGGAATCTCGGTCGACGGCGACGTGCTGAAGGTCTTGTCCGAGCGCAACCCTGCGGACCTGCCGTGGGGCGATCTCGGCGTCGATGTCGTCATCGAATCGACAGGCATCTTCACCGCCCGCGATAAGGCGGCTATGCACGTCGAGGCCGGCGCTCCGCTCGTTATCGTCTCGGCTCCCGCATCGGGCGCCGATGCCACCATCGTCTACGGCGTCAACCACACCGACTTCGATGCTTCCGAGCACAAGGTCATCTCGAACGCCAGCTGTACCACCAACTGTTTTGTCCCCATGGTCCAGGTGCTCGACGAAGCGTTCGGCGTCGAAAAGGGCCTCATGACCACAATCCACGCCTACACGGGCGACCAGTCGATCGTCGACGGTCCACACAGCGACCTTCGCCGTGCTCGCGCCGCAGCCATCAACATCATCCCGACATCGACCGGCGCCGCGCGTGCCACGGGCCTGGTGCTTCAGGCGATGCAGGGCAAGCTCGACGGTACGTCCCTACGTGTGCCGATTCCCGTCGGCTCGATCACCGATTTCACCGCCGTCCTCAAGACCGAGGCGACCGCTGAAGAGATCAACGCCGCCTACGCTGCTGCATCTGTCGAGGGCCCGCTGGCCTCTGTGCTTCTGTACAGCGAGGATCCTCTGGTCAGCTCCGACATCGTCGGGACTCCGTGGAGCGTCACCATCGACGCTGGCATGACCATGGCCATGGGCAGCCTGGTCAAGGTCTGCGGCTGGTACGACAACGAGTGGGGCTACTCGAACCGTCTCGTCGACCTCGTGATGCACACCGCGTCCTAGGACGATGTCAGACAACTTCGACGTCCCGCGGCTAGAGGATCTGCTCGAGGCCCTCGGCGGCGACCTCGCCGGGAAACACATCCTGGTAAGAACCGATTTCAACGTACCTTTGCGCGACGGTGTCATCAGTGACGATCTGCGGATCAGGGCGGCATTGCCAACCCTCGAGTGGCTCCAGGAGAGGGGCGCCATCGTTGTGGCGGCGTCCCATCTGGGCCGTCCAAAGGGTGAGCCCAACCCCGCCTATTCGATGGACCTGGTGCGGTCGAGGCTCGCCGAGCTCGCACCGGGTGTCGACCTGCTCGAGAACCTCCGGTTCAACCCGGGCGAGACAACAAACGATCCGTCATTTGTTGCCGAGTTGGCCGTTGGTTTCGACGGCTACGTCAATGACGCGTTCGGCGCATCCCACAGGGCGCACGCTTCTATCGTCGGTCCACCCCAGACCATGCCCAGTGCTGCCGGTCGGCTCCTCGAGAAAGAGGTCGACATCCTCGGTGCCATGAGGTCGAAGCCGAAGCGGCCGTTTGTGGCCGTGCTGGGTGGGGCAAAGGTCAGCGACAAGATCGGGGTCATCTCGGCGCTGTCTGGCATCGTCGATCAACTGATCGTCGGCGGTGCCATGTGTTTCACCTTCTTCAAGGCGATGGGGTATCCCGTCGGCAATTCACTCTGTGAGGACGACCAGGTCGAGGTGGCTCGGGCATTGCTCGACTCCGACGCTCCGATCCTGTTGCCCAGCGATGTCACGGCTCTGGGTCCCGATGGCTCCGACGTGCGTCAAATGGGTCAACGGTTGCCCGATGGCTGGACCGGCTACGACATCGGACCGGGTTCGGCCGCCGAGTTCGGCGATGCGGTCATGGATGCTCGTATGGTGTTCTGGAACGGTCCGATGGGCATGTTCGAGGACCCCCGGTTCGCGGGTGGCACCCGGGCGGTCGCCCAGGCGATGGCCGATACCAGGGCATTCACCGTTGTGGGCGGAGGCGACAGCGCAGCGGCGATTGCCGAGTTCGGGCTCGCGGCAGAGGTCGATCATGTGTCCACCGGAGGTGGTGCCAGTCTCGAACTACTCGAGAACGGCGATCTTCCCGGACTCGTTGCCCTCCGAAACGCCCCCAACAACTAACCGCAGTCACAACGTCAAGTTCCCAAGACGGCCCTCGCCGAAGATCCGGCCGAATCGCTCTGCGGCGTAGAGTCACAACGTCAAGTTCCCAAGACGGCCTGCGTGGCCGGGGAACGCAACAGAGGAGTCCACATGTCCCGCAGAATGCTCGTCAGCGGCAACTGGAAGATGCACCTCAACCATTTTGAGGCCATCCAGCTGGTTCAGAAGCTGAGCTACGAATTGGTCGATCACGACTTCGAGGCCGTCGAGGTGTCGGTTCATCCGCCGTTCACCGACATCCGGTCGGTGCAGACCGTCATCGATGCCGATCGCTTGAAGTTTGGTGTGGGTGCTCAGAACGTGCACTTCGAGGAGAAGGGTGCGTTCACCGGTGAGGTGGCCCCCGAGATGTTGGCCAAGCTGAACGTCGGTTATGTGATCGTGGGTCACAGCGAACGTCGCCAGATCTTCGGAGAGACCGACGAGATCGTGAACAAGAAGGCCAAGGCGGTCCTGAAGCACGAGATGACCCCCATCGTGTGTTGTGGTGAGACGATCGAGCAACGCGACATCAACGAACACGAGGCTGTCATCGAAGCCCAGCTGAGAGGAAGCCTCGCCGGACTGTCCGCAGAACAGCTCGGCGGCCTTGTTGTGGCCTACGAGCCGATCTGGGCCATCGGCACCGGCGTGACAGCCAGCGCCGACGATGCACAGGAGATGTGTGCCCACGTGCGTCGGGTGGTCGACGACATGAAGAAGGGTGCCGGCGACGGTGTTCGTATCCAGTACGGCGGTTCTGTGAAGCCCACCAACGCCAACGAGCTACTCTCCAAACCAGACATCGATGGAGCCCTGGTGGGAGGTGCGGCACTCGATGCGGTCGGTTTCGGCCGCATCGTTCAGTTCGACCGCAGCTAGTCAGCGCAGGGCGGTTGCTCTGTGTTTCGCCCGAGTCTGCGAAGGTGAGGGGTGTCCTGGCCGGCGAAGCCGGTTAACCCTTGCTGCGGAGCTTGGGATCGAGTGCGTCGCGGAGACCATCGCCGATGAAGTTCACGCTCATCATGGTGAGCGACAACATGATTCCAGGCCAGATGACGCGCGAGGCGTTGATGGCCAGGTATTCCTTGCCGTCGTACAACAGACGACCCCACGTGGGGAACTTCTCGGGGAAACCGAGCCCGAGGAATGACAGGGCCGATTCGGTGAGGATTGCGTTTGCCACACCCAGCGACGCAGCCACGATGACGGGGCTCAAGACGTTGGGCAGGATGTGACGGGTGATCAGCCTGCGTGGACGTGTCCCGATGGATCGGGCCGCCAGCACGAACTCTTCTTCTTTCACGGCCAACACATCACTTCGCACGATGCGCGCCGTCTGCATCCAGCTGGTGGCGCCGATGACGAGGACGATGAGCATGAAGATGCCCGTGTTCTGGCCGAAACGATCGATAAGGGGATCTCGGAAGTAGATGACCACAACCAGCAGGAGGGGCAGCAGCGGCAGCGCCAGGAACAGGTCGGTGAAGCGCATCAGCGGGCCGTCGATGAGGCGGAAGAAGCCGGCGAGCACACCCACGAGTGTGCCGATGAACAATCCGACCAACATGGCCAGGAAACCCACCGCCAGCGACACTCTGCCGCCTGCGAGCACACGGGCGAACACGTCGCGTCCCACCTGGTCGGTACCCATGGGATGGTCCCACGATGCACCCTGGTTACGCCCGGGGACGTCGACGGCGAATGGGTCGATGCTCCACAGGAACGGGCCGAGTATGGCGCTGAGGATGACGATGGACAGGATGATCAGCCCGAGCATCGCTCCCTTGTGACGCTTGAATTGGCGCCACACATCGGCGCGAAGCGATCGATGTGTGCCGAGCGTGCTGTCCTCTAGGTCGAGGAGAGCCTGATCCATGTCGCTGGGCGGGGGTTCGAGGACATCAGTCATAACGAATCCGTGGGTCGAGGAAGCCGATGAGTACGTCGTTGACGAGATTGAACAGGACGATGAGCACCGCAAACATGAACGTCAGCGTCTGGGTCATCGGTACGTCGCTGCCGTTGATGGCGCTGATCAGCAATGCTCCGAGGCCGTTGATGCGAAAGATCTGCTCGGTGATGATGGCACCCGAGAAGATGGCGGGAATGGACAACGTGATGAGCGTGACCACTGGGATGAGGCTGTTGCGCATCACGTGGATCAGCACAACGCCCCGCTCGCCCACGCCCTTGGCCCGTGCTGTGCGTACGAAGTCTGCATTGAGATTGTCGAGCACCGATGCTCTGGCGTAGCGGCTGAGAGCGGCGGTGTTGAACAAGGTCAGCACCGTGACCGGCATGATGAGCTGTTTCATCTGGAACCAGATGCTGCTCCAGCTGGTGAAACTGGTGTCGTGGGTGGAGTCGTAGAACGACGGGAACCAGCCCAACTTGACGCTGAAGAACACGATGGCTAGTAGGCCGGTGAAGAATGTGGGCACCGAGAACCCGATCATGGTTACAACGGTGCCTATGTTGTCGAAGGCCGAGTATTGCTTGTAGGCCGAATATATGCCGATGGGGATGGCCAGCATGGTGCCGATGAGGAACGCCAGACCGAGCACCCAGAGCGTCTGTGGCAGACGCTGCCAGATCGTGTCCATGGCCGGTGAACTCGACGACCACGAGATGATGCGGTCCCGGTCCTCGCACTCGCCGACACAGATGCCGGTGGCGTCGTTGAGAAGCTCGAGCGGTTCGTTGATGAACATCAACTCGTTCCACGCCATCCACTTCTGGATCGGTGGGTCGTCGAGGCCGAGGTTCTCACGGATTCGTTCGCGCTGCTCGGCGGGAATGGTGAGAGGCAGATTGCTGGTGGGGTCGCCAGGTGCCAGATCGAGGATCATGAAGATGATGAAGCTGATTGCCAGCAGCGTTGGTATCGCAAACAGCGTCCGTCGGATGACGTAGCGCCCCATGGTGCTCCCCTGTGCGTGAGGGTAGTTCGGTATCCGACGATGTCGGGTTGTGTTTCAAATCTGAGCCCAGAGTGAGCTGTGGCTCCGAGGCGAACCCCGGAGCCACAGCCGCATTACTCAGATGCTGTGCTCACGGATGAGCGGGTCGATCACTCGGCCCGGAACCAGTCTTCAACGTTCCAGTACTCGCTGTCCCAGCCGTTGGGATCGCCGTAGCCCTCGATGTCGAGCGAGATGCCCGAGACGTTGCCACGGTGGATCAGCGGGATGACGGCACCGTTCACCAGGATGTCGTTGGCCGCGATGACCAAGGCGTCGAGGCCCGGATCGTCGAGTGGCGTGGTCGACAGCTCGGCGATGATTGCATCGAACTCGGCGTTGGCCTGGCGAGGCATGTTGTCGCCCGAGTAGTTGTTCGACGACTCGGGGATCTGCTCGGTGATCCAACCCTTGAGGTAGCTGGTTGCATCAGAGGTGCCGGACCCGTTGGTGAACATCTCGACGTCCCAGGGGAAGCTCCAGATGCTGGTTGGGCTCGTGCCATCGAAGAAGATGCCTGCATCTTCGTTCTTCATGTTGGCCTTGACACCAATCTCGGCCCAGTAGGTCTCGACGAGAGCCTGGTTGGACTGACGAACAGCGTTGGTGGAGGTGACGTAGTCCCACTCGAGCGGTGTGCCGTCGGGAAGTTCGCGCACTCCATCACCATCGGTGTCCATGTAGCCAAGATCCTCGTCGAGGATGCGGTTGGCCTCGGCGATGTCCTGGGTCAGGCACCAGTCGTTGTTGGTGCTGGCCTGCGAACCGACCGGCCACATGTTGCATGTGGGCGATCCGGTGGGGCCGTAGCCAACCTCGACCAGCTCGTCGCGGTTGATGGCCAACGACAGCGCACGGTGCAGCTGCGGGTTCTCGAAGAAGAACTCGCTGGGGTTGGTTCCCTCGTTGTAGTCAGATGGCGGATCGCTGGAAAGGCTGGTCTGGTTGAGGTTGATGTGCTCCACGTTCGCTGTGAACGAGGTGACCACTCGACCGTTGCCTGCTGCCTCCATCGGCTGGAGGATTTCGGGCGCAACCTGGAGGTTCCAGGCATAGTCTGCTTCGCCGATTTCGAGAACCGAACGTGCAGCAGCCTCGGCTTCGCCACCACCCTGGATGACCACGGTGCCGAAGTAGGGCTTGCCCTCAGCGGCCTTGCGGTAGTTGGGGTTGAGCTCGTAGGTGACCACGTCTTCTGGACGGAAGTCGGTGATCGTGTACGGGCCGGTGCCAATGGGAGCGAGGTTCTGAGCCGAGCAACCTGCGGCGGCTTCACCGACACAATCGGCGAACTGTGCCTGCTGGATGATCGGCGATGTGTATCCGACGAATACCTCGAAGGGGTATGGCTTGGGACCATCGAAGGTGATGGTGACGGTGAGTTCGTCGTCGGCTGCGACATCGACGACGCCGACGAAGCCAGATGACGAACAGCCGGTCAGCTCGTCGGTGCAGTACTGCCACGTGAAGACCACGTCTGCGGACGTGAGCGGCGAACCATCGGCCCAGACGATGCCTTCTTGAATCTTCCAGGTGACGGTCGTGAGGTCGTCGGAGATGCCGCCGTTGCCCGCAGATGGGATCTCGGTGGCGAGCGCCGGAACCAGCGAACCGTCAGGAGCTACCTCGGCGAGTGGCTCGAGTACGAGCGAACCGGCGAGAAGGTCCTTGGTGCCTGTCGACAGATATGCGTTGGCCTGCGAGGGTGCCTGCCACTGCAACATGGTGAGCTGACCACCTTCACCGGCCGTGGTGCCCTCGGGCGCCTCGGCTGCGGTTGTGGTGGTGGTGTCGGCGTCATCGTCGGTGGCATCCGAGGTGTCGTCGGTCGTATCTGCCTCAGTAGTCGGAGCGGTGGTGTCGTCAGAGGAATCTGACGAATCGCCACACGCTGCGGCTGCCATGGCTAGCGCTAAGAGCAGCGCCAGCAGTTTCGTGAGTTTCATTTGTTTTCTCCCTCCAGTCTGACCATGTGGTCAGGCGGTTCTGCATATGTTATTGCTTCGAGCGGTGTGGTGCTCACCAAACTGGTTCGCGGCCCACTCACCACCCGGATTCGTCGGCGAAATGGCACGCGACCCAGTGACCGGGCTTCAACTCGCGCCACTCGGGTACGTCATGGGCGCAGTTGGCGCGGGCGACGGGGCAACGAGTGTGGAACGGACAACCCGGCGGCGGATGGGCCGGGCTTGGGATGTCACCCTCCAAGATAACTCGGCCGCGGCTGGCTTCGAGCTTGGGATCGGGGACCGGAACAGCCGAGTGCAGCGCCCGCGTGTAGGGGTGTGTGGGCTGTTCGTACAAGACATCGACCGGTGCCAGTTCGACGATGCGGCCCAGGTACATGACCGCCACCCGGTCGGCGATGTGGCGAACCATGCTCATGTCGTGGGAGATGAACAGGTACGCCAGCGACAGCTGGTTCTGGAGACGTTCGAGAAGATTGACCACCTGGGCCTGAATGGACACATCGAGCGCCGCGATGGGCTCGTCGCACACGATGAAGTCGGGGCTCAGTGCTATGGCGCGCGCAATGCCGATTCGCTGACGCTGGCCTCCCGAGAACTCGTGGGGATAGCGGTTGGCGTGTGCGGGTCGGAGCCCGACCATGGTGAGCAGCTCGTTGATGCGGTCGCCGCGCTCGGAGGAGTTGGTGACCGCCTTGTGTTCGGAGAGTGGTTCGCCAACGATGGACGCGACGGTCATGCGTGGGTTCAGCGACGCGTGGGGGTTCTGGAACACCATCTGCATGCGAGGGCGCAGCGAACGAACCTGGCTGTTCGACATGGTGGTGAGTTCGAGTCCGTCGAACTTGACGCTGCCGCTGGTGGGGCTGTCGAGCTCGAGGAGTGCTCGACCGGTGGTGGACTTGCCAGAACCACTCTCGCCGACAAGACCGAGCGTCTCACCTCGGTAGATGTCGAACGACACTCCGTCGACGGCGCGAACCGCACCGACCTGGCGGCGAAGCAAGCCCTTCATGATGGGGAAGTGTTTTGTGAGGTCGCGGACCGATACCAGCGGTTCCTCGTGTGCCGCACGCGTGGCAACGACCTCGGTGGTGGTGTCTGTCATTAGCGGGCCTTCCCCTCGACTGTGTCCCACCAGCAGGCGACTCGGTGTCGGGCACCGACCTCGACGAGTGAGGGGTTCTCTTCGAGACACCTGTTGAACACGTGGGGACACCTCGGTGCAAACGAGCACCCCGATGGGGGTTCGAACAAGCTCGGCGGTTGCCCCGGAATGCTTGTGAGTTCCTGACCTTGCTGGTCGAGGCGTGGCAACGACTGCAACAGGCCCTGGGTATAGGGATGTGTCGGTTGGCTGTACAGCTCGTCGACGTGCGCTTCCTCGACGATTTGGCCGCCGTACATGACCAGGACTCGGTCGGCGAGGCCCGCGATCACGCCCAGGTCGTGGGTGATCCAGATCACTGCGGTATTGAAGCGTTCACGTAGCCCGCGCATGATTTCGATGATCTGGGCTTGCACCGTGACGTCGAGAGCCGTGGTGGGTTCGTCGGCGATGATGACGCGAGGTGAACATGCCAAAGCGATGGCGATCATGACTCGCTGGCGCATGCCGCCCGACAGCTCGTGTGGGTATGACTTGAGGCGGTCTCTGGCATCGGGAAGGCCGACCAGGGTGAGGAGCTCCTCGGCTCTGTCGAGTGCCTCCTTCTTGCCGGCTTCGGTGTGGAGCCGCACCGACTCGGCGATCTGGTATCCGACGGTCAGCACCGGGTTGAGCGATGTCATCGGATCCTGGAAGATGAAGCCGATCTTGCCCCCGCGCACGGAGCGCAGTGTTGTGTCGTCGGTCGCGAGTAGGTCGATGTCGTCGAACATCGCTGTACCGGACACGATCTCGCCGGGGGGCATTGGGATGAGCTTCAACAGCGACATCATCGTGACGCTCTTGCCCGATCCGCTCTCGCCGACGACGCCGAGGAACTCGCCGGGTCTGAGGCTGAAGCTCACGCCGTTGACGGCATGGACCGTTCCGTCGTGTGTGAAGAACTCGGTACGGAGGTCGTCGACCTCGAGCACAACTTCGTCTGGATTCACCGCGTGTCTCGCGACTGCCAAAAGCTCCGGACCACGCGCGCCAACAATGCCATCGGGACAGGGTATCTCACTATCGTGGTGTCATGTCCAACCTCGGCTGAGGACACCGAGGAACGAACGCCGCAGCGAGAGGATCGTCGACGAGCGATCGCCGGCGTTTCCTCGGATCCGAGGCGTGATCACGATGACGGTCGAGGGAACCGACAACCATCGAATGGCGTTTATTCTTGGTGCGGTCGACCGAAGGACGGATATGAACGAGTTTGACGTAGGCGAGACGGTGGCCATCGATCGTGGCTCGAGCAGGTGGATCGTGTGGGCAGCCTCGGCTGTCATGGCGACCGTTCTGGTCGCGGGCGCGGTATTCATCGTCAGCAGGGCTGGGTCGAGATCCGACGGTGGGGCGTCTCCCGAAGAGGTTGCAGAAAAGGTCATCGAGTCGCTGAACGGCGAGGACTTCGTTGCGCTGGCAGAACTGGTGGCTCCCGCCGAAAGGCGCACGCTCGTCGAACCGGCCATCGATGTC
>JAAETH010000114.1 GCA_024228575.1 Actinomycetes bacterium | reverse complement strand
AGCTCACCGAACCCTTCGTGTCGACCGGGCAGCTTGCGCTGTCGATCTACCTCGGTCATGTGTTCGTGGGAATGGGGATTCTCGAATTGATGGACCGCCTCGAGAACGAGTCGCTGGAATGGGCTGTCACCACCAGCCTCGCGTTCTCGCTCGCTGCGGTGTTGTTCTCATGGGCGTGGAGGCGCCGGTACCGACGAGGTCCACTCGAATGGGTAATGCGCCGGGTCGCTAGTTGAGCAGGCGATTACCGCAGATCAAGGCCTGGGCCCTCGCTCATCTCGATCCCCCGCCGGGTGGACGCCGATCTCATCGCATACCGCAGTGCTGGCGCCGAGGCAGTCGAGGGTATCCAGGGCATCCCACACCTCTCGCACCGGCCGGTACTCGAGCGAATCGGGCTGGGTGACCGCGATGATCGACCTGGTCACGGCTCCGGGCGCCGGGTGGATCAAGTGAGCGGGCGCAGACTGGGTTGCCAGTCGGGGCAGGAGCCCGACCCCGAGGCGACGTTCGGCCAAGGCGATGACGACCGCGGCGTCCGAGACTCGATGAACGACCCTTGGAGTGAAACCACCGATGGTGCGACAAGTGCTCTCTATCGCGGCCGCAAGGGTGCTGCCAAGGGGTCCCGAAATCCAGGCTGCCTCCGACAACGAGCTCAGGGTGACCTCGTCTGCGCCCGCTGACGGTGGAGCGACGATGTCGAGTGGTTCGGTCGCGATCAGCTTGGCAGTTGTTGTCGCTGGTCGTGTGAAGGTCGTCGGTTCGTGGGTGCGGATGATCGCCAAGTCGTGTTCACCGGAGATGACCCCCGGGATCGCCTGATCTGGCGGCAGTTCGGCCAAGGAGATGGCAAAGCCTGGGCCGAGTCGATCGATGACCTCCGGGAGCAGGTGTTCGGCCGCCGTAGCGAAGGTCGCAACGGAGACGGGCGTCGGGGTGAACGGTGGTTGCTCGACACCGAGCTCTCGTTCGGCCAGTTCGAGTTGTCGACACACGCGAACAGCATGGGCGGCGAGCCGGCCACCTGCCGGCGTGAGTCGAATCCCGCGCCCATCGCTGACGGTCAGATCTGTGCCGATTCGCGCCGACAACCTCGAGAGCCTCTGTGATGCCGCTGCCGGAGAGATCTGCAGCGAGTGGGCCGCACCGGCAATCGAGCCGTGTGCCTCGAGTTCTCTCAGGACCATCAGCGACCGGGTATCGAGCAGCAGTTCCACTCGCGTAAGCATAATCAACTAGTGAGATCACAATTGATTGCTTTTCGTTTGCGGTTGAGGTTGTCCATACTTCCGCGATGCCAAAGCGCGAAGTTCCCGATGTGTTCCCGTCCGCCGTGGAAACCAGCGCCTTGCTGGAGCTCGCAGAGGAAACACTGCTGCGACATGCTGGTCCGATCGACCCGGTGCTGGTCGACCGGGCATCGGGAACCCTGATCTGGGATCGTGAGGGGAAGGAGTATCTGGACTTCACATCTGGCCAGCTCTGTGCGACCTTCGGCCACAACCCCGCCCCCCTGAGAGAAGCAATCCTGGCGTCGTTCACCCGCACCGTGCACTCCAGCAGTCTGTTGCTCAGCGAAGAGGTGATCCGCTTGGGCGAGCGGCTACTGGCGCTCCTGCCGCCCGAATTGTCAAAGGTGACCTTGCTGAGCACGGGCAGCGAAGCCACCGAAGTCGCTCTCAAGGCTGCCAAGATGGCCACCGGCCGGTGGGAGTCGGTGGGTGTTTCGCGTTCGTATCACGGCCACACTGCGGGCGCCGCCGCCGTGACGTTCCTCCCTCGCCGACTCGGAACCGGGCCGGCCCCTTCGGGTGTCCACGCCCTGCCGGCGCCGTACTGTTTCCGCTGCCCCATCGACGCCCAGTATCCAGATTGTGGTTTCGCCTGTATCGACGTGGGAATGACAGCGGTCGACGTGCAACGAACCGGAGAGGTCGCCGCGTGCATCATCGAACCCATCCTCAGCACGGGTGGCATGCTCAAGCCACCCGCCGGGTACCTCGCACACCTGAGGGCGAGATGTGACGAACGCGGGATCCAGCTCATCATCGACGAGGCCCAGACCGGCCTCGGCCGCACCGGCGACATGTTTGCCTTCGAATCCGATGACATCGTCCCCGACATAGTCGCCCTTTCCAAGAGTCTGGGCGGCGGCTTCCCGCTGGCTGCGGTTGCGATGACCGACAACATCGCCGAAGGAGCCGAACGCAACGGCTTTCGATTCCTCACCTCTCACATGAACGAGCCATCGATGGCGATGATCGGATTGACGATGCTCGCTCTGGCCCGTCGGCACGTCGAAGAACAATCCGCGACACGCCAGGGCGAGAGGCTCGAGTCGGGGCTTGGCACACTGGCCCAAGATCACGAGATCATCGGCGACATCCGTGGTCGGGGCCTTCTTCTCGGAATCGAGTTCGTCACCGACCGCTCTACCCTCGAGCCCGCCCCCGATGCCGCGGTCGCCGTCTGGAGAGCGTGTCGCGAGCGGGGGCTACTGGTTCAGGTCGTGTCGGAGAACGTCTGGCGCATCGCCCCACCTCTGACCGTCGACGATGACGAGATCGATCGATCCCTTTCCATCGTCCATGAGAGCCTCACAGAGTTCGAGTCCCGTTGAGGCCGTTTCCATTCGGGCGAACGGATGGCTGCCAGTGCCGCCCCCACGGTCCCTGGACCCGGAAGATGTTGCTGTCCCTTCCCGCGATTGGTGTATACCATTGCAGGAATCCTCAGCTGAGGTACGGGAGCGCCATGAGCATCACCACAATCGACTACGGAAAGCTCGCCGGAGTCGACATCCCTCCCCCATCACACCTCCGCCCCCTGCTCGATCAATCGTAGGCAGGGCCGCGAGCGTGACCCCGGCAGGCATCCCCGTCTATATGCAGATCGTCGAGGTGATGCTCGAGCGGATCGAACATGCGGCTCTCGCTCCGGGCGATCGTCTGGCGGCCGAGCGCACACTCGCCACCGAGTTCGGCGTCAATCGCCGCACGATCCGCCAGGCCCTTGAAGTTCTCGAAAGACGAGGCCTGGTCCAAAGACGCCAGGGAGCCGGCACCTTCGTCTCCGAACCACGGATCGAACGAGGCGCCGCCGAGTTCTTCCACTTCACAGAAGACATCCGCCAAAGAGGCCTCGCTGCGGGGTCCAGGGAACTGAACCTCGAGCGAGCGGTACCGTCACCGTTCGTCGCCACCGAACTCGAACTGTCGCCGGGAGCGGAGATCTACCGATGCCACAGGCTGCGAACGATCAACTCCCAACCCATCCTGATCGAGACGTTCGCCCTGCCCGCCGACCTCGTGCCCGGCTTCGAGCTGTGGGACATGAGCGAGCGGTCCGTGTACGAAGTGATGCGCACCGAGTACGACATCGACGTGTTGTACGCCCGCCAAAGCCTCGAAGCGGTCGCCCTCAGCGAGATCGAAGCCCAATGGCTGGGTGCCACTCCTGGGGCACCGGCCATGCTCGAACGCCGCCTCGCCTTCGACGACCGGGGTCGACCCGTCGACTACGGCACGGACCTCTATCGCGGCGACCGAGTCCGTTTCGTGACCGACGCTGCGACTGTCGCCGTTCCCATCACCGACAAAACGACCTCGGGGGCATGACCAGATGACGGAGTCGAGTGAACCAGACGTCGACGAATTCGTCTTCCCTTCCGGGCTCCACCTGCTCGCTGGTTGGCAGGCCGGCACCCAGCCAGACAAGGATCGCCTCAGAGACGTGTTCACCGCCGCCTTCAGCGGCTCATTCGACAGCACGTTCAAGAACCCGGCACCCAGGGATGCAGTCCACACCTCGGGTTCGGTCGATCTGCTCACGCTGGGGCTCCTCAACGACCTGTTCGGTATCACCGCAGCCGAGCTCTACAAGGGTGACCCCGAGAGATACGTCCGCTCGGTGTTGACCTCGTTGAAGCTGCTGGGCATGTCGAAGATGTATCTCAGTTGGCCGGTATATGCGTTCACCGCAGAAGCGCTCGGCCAGCCGATGATCTACTCCGACAGGTTCTCGCCTGGAACCGACCCAGACAACATGTTGGTGACCGCTCGCAACCCCAACCATTGGCCAGTGCTCGACCTGACGGGCCACATCCCCTCCATCATCGACGAAACACTGGCGTCCTACAGCCGATTGACCGGCTTCAGGCCCGTCATGCACCTCTCCGCGCCCTACAGCCTCGCCGCCGATATCTACGGTCACGAGCAGCTGATCAACGCCCTCACTCACGAGCCCGAGTTCGTGAGACAGCTCCTCGATCATCTGGCCGACGCCGTGCTCGAACCGTGGATCGATCACTTCCTCGACAACCATCCCGACGGCTGGATCGAACTCTCCGACGCTTCGGGATCACCGTTCTTCATCGGTCCGCGGAACTGCGAGGAGTTGGCCATCGCATCGACACAACGTCTCGTGGCACAAAAGCCCTGGCGAGAGCGGGTCTACGACGCCAACTACCGCGGCGACTGGGTCACCCAGGCGAGGAAACGGGATGGCTCGTCGAGACGACGGGGAGCGACGACGACCAACAACCGGGGCCCGAGCCTGACGGAACTGTTCGAGGCGAAGAACAGCGTCTGCCGGGACTTCGTGATCCGTCTCGCCGATGATCGGATACCCGGCTCGTTCTACGTGGAGAAGGCCATCGAGCGGAACGTTCCTCTGTTCATGGGCATCGGGGCGACCCAGATCGACCGGCACGGTGTCGTCGATCTGGAACTTGCATGCGACGACCTCCGAACGGTCGCAAACGATCATGTGGATGCGATCAGAACAGTTGCCCGATCCATCGCTGAGAACGGGTACGGCTCAACGGCCCCTCCTTGGCCGGGAACCGTGTATTTCGAGGACGTCAGCGCCGAATCGGACTTCACGCTGATCGAGGTCATCGTCGGGACGGTCCTTGGCAAGGGTGCCTTCTGACCCGTGTGGAGTCGAATCGTCGAGCTTGTGTGCCCCTTTCCGGACTGGAAAGACCCGCTCTGGAGGCCCGGTCGTGTACGGGCCCGGCAGCCACACCACTTCCGCGCGTGACCGACCACTTGTGCATCACCGAACCGAGTACAGAACGTGCCGGAGCCTGCGCGGCCCACGCGTCCGCGGACGCGTCAAGATCACTCACCGCAGGTCTGTCACCGCCGACAGTGACGCAGACGCAGGGCCATGTCCGCTGCGCTCGGTATCGCCGTCCCACCCCCTGAGTAGGCTTTCGAACGTGGCCCGAAGGGGCGACGGCTCGAAAGCCCAGGTCCGCTGTTGGGCAGCCTTTCTTGCACCAAGGCAGCTAGCTGACCGGCGCCGTGGCGGTTCTCCGTTTTGTACGTCCGCCTTGCGCGGAGATCAGCCACACGTCCGCGGACGCGCCAAGCGCGCTGTACGTGTCCGCCCCGCGTTTCGAGACACGAATCAAACGCCCAGAGCACTCGTTTGTGATGGGGGGTGTTCCTGTCTTGTTGTCAAGCGGCAATTTGAAGGTTCTTGGCGATGGGTTGCCGGTAGGTCGTCTCGTTTTTGAGCATGGCGAGGATGAGGTCGCAGCGTCGTCGGGCGACGCAGATGACGGCCGCGTTGTGCT
>JAAETH010000113.1 GCA_024228575.1 Actinomycetes bacterium | reverse complement strand
CACCTTCTTCTTCGTTATTGATGCGGTGGGGGCTGGGGTCGACGCCCGTGCCGTGCGCGTCGCTCTGGCGGCCGTCTGCGTTGGGGTCGGCGCCCTCGTTGAGGGTGAGGAGGCCGTCACCGTCGTCGTCGGTGTCGAGGTAGTTGGGGGTGGTGTCGGTGTCGGTGTCGATTGCGTCTGTGGGGTTGCCGTCTGCGTTGGGGTCGGCGCTCTCGTTGATTGTGAGGAGGCCGTCGTTGTCGTCGTCGGTGTCGAGGTAGTCGGGTGTGGTGTCACCATCGGTGTCGATTGCGTCGGCTGGGTTGCCGTCCGCGTTGGGGTCGGCGCCCTCGTTGGCGGTCAGCAGGCCGTCGCCGTCGTCATCGGTATCCAAGTAGTCGGGTGTGGTGTCGGTGTCGGTGTCTGGGCCTGGGGTTGTGGCGGGGTCGCCGTCGAGGTCGGTGTTGGCGTCTTCTTCGCAATCCCACAGACCATCAGAATCCGAGTCAACCGCACAGTGATCAACAGCTGCCGCGAGGTTCAGCACATAGACGGCTCCTCGAGCGGAGCCACCGTCATCATCGGCGAAGGCGCCGACAACGAGGCCGATGGTCCCGTCGCCGTCGAGGTCACCGACCCCGGTCACCGAAATGCCGAACTCGTCGCTGTTGTCGAGGGGGCCTGTGAGCCCACCAGCAAGCGACGAGATCTTCTGCTCAGCTTTGACGGTGCCATCAGCGTTCTGGAGCAGGAGATAGACGGCGCCCCGGTTGGTGCCGCCGTCATCATCTTGGGTGCCGACTGCGAGATCGGCGAACCCGTCGCCGTCTAGGTCGCCAACACCAGTCACTGAGCGACCGAACCAGTCGGTGTCGTCGAGGGGTCCTGTGAACCCGCCGGTAGTGGAGGAGATCTTCTGCTCGGCCTTGACCGTGCCATCGGCGTTGAGGAACAGGACATAGACGGCCCCCCGGGCGGAGCCGCCGTCATCATCGCGGTAGGCGCCGACCGCCACATCGACGATCCCGTCACCATCGAGATCACCAACTCCGGCCACAGAAGAGCCGAACCGGTCGCTGTTGTCGAGGGGACCGGTGAGCGCACCGGTAGTGGAGGAGATCTTCTGCTCGGCCTTGACGGTGCCGTCAACGTTCAAGAACAGAACGTAGACGGCACCCCTATCAGAGCCGCCGTCATCATCAGCGTCGACACCGATCGCGATATCGACTATCCCGTCACCATCAACATCACCAACACCAGCCACCGACGCACCGAAGTAGTCGTTGTTGTCGAGGGGGCCTGTGAACCCTCCAGCGGTGGAGGAGATCTTCTGCTCGGCCTTGACGGTGCCGTCAGCGTTGAGGAACAGGACATGCACGGCCCCCCGCAAAGAGCCGCCGTCATCATCGGCCCAGGCACCGACCGCGATATCGGCGTTCCCGTCGCCATCGAGATCACGGATACCAGCCACCGCCGCACCGAAGTAGTCGTAGCTGTCGAGGGGCCCTGTCAACCCACCGACCGTGGAGGAGCTCTTCTGCTCTGCCTTGGCCGTCCCGTCAGCGTTCAGTTTCATAATGTTCCGGCCACCCCGGAGGTCGCCACTCTCACCCTCCCCGACGCCCCTCCGCGCTATATCGGCGTTCCCGTCGCCGTCGAGGTCGCCGATCGAAGCCGTCGAGTAGCCGAAGTAGTCGCCGTTGTCGATGACGGCTGTCAACCCACCGACGGTGTCGGAGATCTTCTGCTCGCCACCAATTGTGCCGTCGGAGGCGACAGTGATCGGGTCATCCAGATAGTCGGGTTGGCCATCCCAATCGCTGTCCAAAGCATCGCGAGGGTCACCATCGGCATTCGGGTCAGCGTTCTCTGTTGCGGTCGGCGTGCCGTCGTCGTCGTCGTCGGTGTCGAGGTAGTTGGGGGTCGTGTCGCCGTCGGTGTCTGGGCCTGGGGTGGTGGCCGGATCACCGTCGAGGTCGGTGTTTGCGTCTTCTTCGAGGTCGCATAGGCCATCGGTGTCTGTGTCGGTGCACGCGGCCGGTGACACGTCACCCATCACGGTGGCCTCGGCGGCAATCTCGCCGGCGGTGGTCTCCTCGGTGGTCTGGTTGGCGGTGGTGGTGTTGTCTGTGGTGGAGCTGACCGCTAGAGCGCTCTGGGTCCCAGCGGTCGCGGCTGCTGGTGTGGTGAGTGTGCTCGCCAGTAGGAGCGCGGTAGTGAGCGCGCCGCGCTGAGCGCGGCGTCGAGCGCGACGCGAGGAACCCTTGACGGGGTCGGAAAGCAGGGCGCGGGTCATCGAGTCGATGCCACCGCCGAATCCCGGCGGCGCGAAGAGGCCTGCACATGTGGGAAGGGACACGTAAACGTGCCCGTGACTGTCACAAACGACCAGTCGGCCACCCCCACCACTGCTTCAGCGACGACCAGCCGCCAACCCACACAACTGAGCCACCGCTGCAGTAGGCGATCTCGAGGGCCGCGAACCGCACCCATCAGCGGGAGCGATCGATGCGTGCACCATCAACGGAGCCTCAATCGTCGGGTCTGTTGTCAGGGGTCATGACGCAGGAAAGAAGATCTCGGGCCGAAAGACGTTCGGGGTTTGTGAGACCGTGGGCCTGCTCATCACGATCTTCATCGGCCCCGGTAGCCCGTGGTGAGACGCTTGGATCGGGTCGTTTGACGGCAGGTTCCGAGACGGACTATTCAACTTGTGGCACTTCGAGAGCCTCCTCGAAGCCCTAGTCGTGGTTGAGGGCTGGAGGATCGGTTACAACTCGCATGGCACCTGGACCTACAACCTGGGCCCGCTCAATCTCACCACAGGGTCACTTCGATGAGTGGGAGGTTGGTGATTTCGGTGGGGACTGGTCCGAGGGTTTCGTTGCGTTGGCTGGACCACCAGCGCAGGTTGGTCCAGGTTGACAGTGTGGTTGGGATGTCACCGGTGAAGTTGTTGTTGTTGATTGCGAACATCTCGATTTGTGTCAGAGCTGACAGGCTGGCGGGAAGGGTGCCTGTCAAGGTGTTGTCGTAGAGGCGTATCGTGCGTATCGATGTGAGTGAGGTCATCGTTGCTGGTAGTTCGCCAGTGAGTTGGTTCGATGCCAGGTTCAGGTGTTCGAGGCCGGTTAGCGATCCGATTGTGGTCGGGATGGTGCCTGTGAGTTCGTTGCCTTGAGCGTCGAGTGTGACCAGGGCGTTCATCGATCCGATCGATGATGGGATGGTTCCGCCGAGGTCGTTGTGGCTTACATCGAGGTATTCGATTGAACTGCTGGTGGTGAGGTCGGCTGGGATGCCTCCCGAGAGCCAGTTCGTGTCGAGATCGACGATACGCAGCGCGGGTGGTTGATCGAGTCCGTTGGGGATCGGTCCGCCGAGTTCGTTGTCGTTGAGGCGTAGGACTTCGAGAGTGGTGATTGTGCTCGGATCGGGGATTGTTCCCGAGAGTTGGTTGCGTGAGAGGTCGAGTTCGACGAGGCCGTCAAGATCGGCGATGTTGCCAGGAATTGTGCCAGTCAAGTTGTTGTCGATGAGTACGAGATTGGTTACGTGACCGGCCGCGCAGACCACACCCGACCATCGGCATGGCGAGTTGTTGGTCAACCATCGGTCATTGTCAACCCAGCCTGTGACGGTCGTCGTGTTCGCTAACGCAGCCAAGTAGTCGCACTCGTGTTGAGGGATCCCGGCTGCGAAGGTGCAGTCATAGCCACCAGACACATCCAGATAGTCCGGTAGCAGATCACCATCGCTGTCGAGAGCGTCTAGTGGATCGCCATCGGTATCAGGATCCGCGTTCTCCTCAACCGTTGGAGCACCATCACCATCATCATCAACATCCAAATAGTCCGGTGTGCTATCACCATCCGTGTCAACAGCATCAACAGGGTCACCATCCACATCAGGATCCGGCCACTCAAACACCGTCAACAACCCATCACCATCATCATCAGCATCCAGATAATCCGGTGTCGTGTCGGCGTCGCTGTCGACAGCGTCGGCCGGGTTGCCATCAGCGTCAGGGTCCGGCGACTCGTTGACGGTGAGTAGGCCGTCACCGTCATCATCGGTATCCAAGTAGTTGGGTGTGGTGTCGGAGTCGGTGTCGACGGCGTCTGCCGGGTTGCCGTCCGCGTCAGGGTCCGGCGACTCGTTGACGGTGAGTAGGCCGTCACCGTCATCGTCGGTGTCGAGGTAGTTGGGTGTGGTGTCGCTGTCGGTGTCGGTGGCGTCTGTGGGGTTGCCGTCCGCGTTGGGGTCGGCTGATTCGTTGACGGTGAGTAGGCCGTCACCATCATCATCGGTATCCAAGTAGTTGGGTGTGGTGTCGGTGTCGGTGTCGGTGGCGTCTGTGGGGTTGCCGTCCGCGTT
>JAAETH010000112.1 GCA_024228575.1 Actinomycetes bacterium | reverse complement strand
CTCGTGACGGTGTTTGGCTACCTCGAGCAAGGAGGGAACAAACGAAAGTCGATCATCCAACTCGGAGCGCAGTTTGACACGAGCCAACTCGTACGCCGTGAGTGCGCTGGCCAGCTCGATCTGGCTGGACCGATCTCGTGACGACTCGGCTTCGAAACGTAGAGATCGACTGTCGGCTCCCACCTGGACCAACACGGAGGAATCGACGGCACCTCGCGCCAGCAATAGGTCTGCCTCGAGCCCACCTCCACCATCGAGCCACCCATCGATGGGGTCTGTCACAGCGATATTGGCCACCGCGGGTGCATCGAGAAGTTGCTGACGAGCGAGGGTCACGATCACCAGGGCGACCAGTCCTGCACCGAGAACGCCCAGCACGATGAGATCTCGCCGTCTATCCCAATCGTCGCGAACGGGTGCAGCCGACACGCGCTCCACGAATACCAGACGAGCACTCCGCTGGGTGGTACCCCCAGCACTGAACGCGGCCAAGGATCGACTCGTGCGCCAGGAAATTGGTATCAGGATGTTGGAAGTCACCCATATCTGGTGAATAATCACGCCCATGGTTCCACCGAATAAGTCACCAATGTCCGATGAACACAAAGCCGCTTTGGCACGTGGTCGCACCGAAGGTGCAACCGTTCGTGCCTATCTCGAAGTACTCGAGACACACAGGCCAAAGCGAGGGCGCAAGCGGACCCCCGAGAGCATCAGAGCAAAACTCGAAGCGATCTCGATCGAGCTCGACGAAACAACAGGCACATCAAAGCTCGACCTTCTTCAGACTCGCCGTGACCTCGAGCGCGAATTGCTCGAGCGTGAAGAGGTCGTCGACATCTCGGCGCTCGAAGAGGGTTTCGTAGAGGTTGCCAAGACCTACGCCGAGCGCAAGGGTATTGAATACGCAACATGGCGTGAGTTCGGGGTGCCAGCACCCGTGTTGACGGCCGCAGGAATCAAACGAGGTTCCTGAAGGCCCTTCCAACACAATCTGGTGGGCTCATGTCGAGGTCGGCGGACCAGGGTTCGCCGACCTTTGCGCGTCACAATATTGGTTCCGGCCCCTCAGCAGCTGCCCGAGGGTCGTCGGAAACGATCGACTCAATTCGTTTCAACACGGCCTTGACCTGGGACTCGGCCAGCCCAGCGAACTCGATCGGATCGGCCAGCAATTGATCGATCTGCTGGTGGTCCAGTGGGAAAGCGGGATCGTCGGCTAGCCCAACGATCATGGTGTTGTCGGATGCTTGCTCTCGCATGGCGATCGCAGCCGAAATGGCGTGACCCTTGATGATCTCGTGGGCCTGCTCGCGCCCGACTCCGGCCTTGACGGCCGCCGTGAGCAACTTGGTGGTTGCGAGGAAGGGGAGATATCGCTCGAACTCTCGCTCAACCATCTCTGGGTAGGCCCCAAGATCGTCCAAGACCGTGGCAGCAGTCTGCAGGGCTCCATCGGCAGCGAAGAAGGCGTCTGGCAGGACAACCCGGCGCACGACCGAGCAGCTGACGTCGCCCTCGTTCCACTGATCGCCGGCGAGACCCGAGGCCATCGTGAGGTGGCCACGAAGGATCGTCATGAAACCACTGATTCGTTCGGTCGAGCGGGTGTTCATCTTGTGTGGCATGGCGGACGATCCGACCTGACCCGGCCTGAACCCCTCGGTCAATAGTTCGGCCCCGGCCATGAGACGCACCACAAGAGCGAGGTTGGCGACACTCGACACCACCTGACACAAGGCTGCTACGACGTCGAGATCGAGCGACCTGGGATAGACCTGGCCGACGCTGTCGAAGGTACGTTCGAAACCCAGGTGCGAGGCGATCTGTCCTTCGAGTTCGGTGGCCGCGGCTGTCGATCCCAGCAGATCGACCTGATCGAGCTGCGTCCCGACAGGACCCTTGATACCTCTCAATCGGTGGGTCTCGACCAATGAGTCGAGTCGCTCGAGTCCTGTGATGAGTTCGTCGGCAATGGTCGCAAACCGCTTTCCAAGAGTTGTGGCCTGAGCCGCGACGTTGTGAGAGCGGCCTGTCATCACGAGCGACGAGTACTCGCTCGCCCTCACTCCGAGCCTTGCCAGGACGGTAATCACCCGCCGCCGCGTCAGCAGAACTGCGTCGCGAACCTGAAGCTGCTCGACGTTCTCGGTCAGATCTCTGCTGGTGAGGCCCTTGTGGATGTGCTCGTAGCCAGCGAGAGCACAGAATTCCTCGATGCGGGCCTTCACATCATGCAAGGTGACGTGTTCTCGTTCGCGGATTGAGTCGAGGTCGACGTTGTCGATTTCGCGCCGATATGCATCGACAACTTCTTGAGGTACGTCCAGTCCCGCTTCGCGTTGAGCCTCGAGCACCGCTATCCAGAACTCTCGCTCCCTGACGACCTTTGCGCGGGGCGACCAGATCTCGCACATCTGCGAGCTGGCATACCGATCGGCGAGGACATTCGAGATTGCAGCCTTATTGCCCATCTCACTGCCCGAACTGGAGATACTGTTCGCGGCCGGGACCCACACAGACGAGCCCAATCGGCACGCCGACCTCGTGTTCGAGGAACTTGACATAGTCGAGAGCACGCTTCGGCAGCTGGTGGAGTTCGGTACAACCCGAGATGTCCTCCTGCCAGCCTGGAAGCTCCACGTATACGGGCTTGGCCCTCTCGAGGTCCGCAAACCGGTCCGGCATGACCCGCCGTTGTGCACCGTCGACCTCGTAGGCGACACACACCCGGATCGTCTCGAAGGTGTCGAGGATGTCGAGCTTGGTCAATGCGAGTTCGGTGAGCCCGTTCAGACGCGCCGCATGACGACCCATCACGGCATCGAACCAACCCGGCCGACGCCGACGACCGGTGTTCACGCCATATTCACGCCCGCGATCGACCAGGATATCGCCGGTCTCGTCCTCCAGCTCTGTGATGAAGGGGCCACTTCCGACACGCGTCACATACGCCTTGGTGATTCCGACGACACGGTCGAACACACCTGGACCCACTCCGGCGCCGACCGAGGCAAAACCGGCGACAGGGTTCGATGACGTCACGAAGGGGTAGGTTCCGTGGTCGACATCGAGGAACGTCGCCTGGGCACCTTCGAACAGCAGCCTCTCGCCACGACCGAGAGCATCGTGGAGCAGGTCGACGGTATCGGTGACATATGGCATCACCCGGGGCGCCAACTCGTCGAGGAATCGTTCCGCGAGTTCGGCAGGATCGAAGCCTTCGTGACCGTGAACCTCGCGAATGAGGTGATTCTTGTCCAGGAGTGCTGCTTCGACCATGCGGCGGAACGTCCTGGGGTCGGCGAGGTGTTCCATACGTACCCCGAGCCTGGCCGCCTTATCCGAATATGCAGGACCGATGCCCCGCTTGGTGGTGCCGATCTTCGAGTCGCCAAGGCGTTCCTCGTTGAGGGCATCAAGGGCCTGGTGATAGGGCATCACCAGGTGGCAGTGCGACGACAGCTTGATGCGGCTGCAGTCGACGCCCTTGCGTTCGAGCGAATCGATCTCGGCCAGAAGCACGATGGGATCGACGACTACGCCGTTTGCGATGACGGGGGTGACATGGTCGTACAGGATCCCCGATGGGATGAGCTGAAGAGCGAACGTCTCTCCGTCGACCACGAGCGTGTGCCCGGCATTGTGACCGCCCTGATAGCGAACCACGATGCTCGATTCCTTGGCGACGACGTCGACTACGCGACCTTTGCCTTCGTCGCCCCACTGGGTGCCAACTGCGATGGTTGCAGGCACACGGATCTCCAAACGTCGGGGATGTGCACGACGTTGGTCGAGCCTAGCCCTCGACAGAGCGACGAGAGTCGGATTTCGTATGTTGCTGCGTGGGTGGTGCCGGAACCGGCAACGCGCGATCTTGGTGGGGTGACCCCACTCGAGCTGTCGCTGTCGTCATTCTCCGATGCGCCACTGTTGCGCGCCGAGCTGGAGAAGGTTCGAGACCTGTGGTCGGAACCTCATCGGCACTACCACGACCTCTCACATCTCAACTCAATGCTGGCCCACGTTTCGTGGCTTGCCGACGAACACCCCGAACTCGACGACCGGGTGGCCCTCGAACTAGCGGTCTGGTTCCATGACGCGATCTACGACGCAACAGCATCCGACAACGAGCAACAGAGCGCAGATCTCGCACGCCGCTCGCTGGAGGGTCTCATCGACCGCGAAACAATCGACGAGACAGCCCGCCTGGTCTTGTTGACGGCCGGCCACGCGGTCGAATCAGGCGATTCTGTCGGGTCGGCGATGATCGACGCCGATTTGGCGATCCTCGGCGCAAGCCCCAGGGACTACTTCGCCTACACCGAGGGAGTACGCCTCGAGTATCGACATCTTGACGACGACACCTTCAAACAGGGGCGTTTGGTGTTCCTGCGGTCGATGCTGGACCGGCCGCGCATCTACGGCACAGAGCCGGGCCACGCCCGCTGGCACGACCAGGCCCGGCTGAATATGTCGACCGAGCTCCGAGACCTGACCCCATAGTTCGCAGCGACTGCGACTCAACCCGCAGGTTCGTCGATGTCCATACTGGCGACCACCGCGTAGAGCAGGTCGACGAGCCAAGCCTCGTCGGCATCGCCACTGTGGAACACCTCCACAAGCGCAGTGCTAGTGGAGGCGTCGATCGGTGCGATGTGGCGGACCGTGCCGCTCTCGAAGTACTGGACTCCCAGTCACGCCGCCCGTCCGTCGATCACGAGTTCTGCGATGTCGCCCGATTCGAGATCGCGCAGGAAGACTTGCAGTGCATGCTCTTCAAAGACGGTCGCCGGTTGGCGCCCCCAGAAGGCCATCGAAACGTCCTCTGCGAAGTACTGGTACTCGCCGAATTCGTCTTCGGGCTGCACGATCTCGACGGTGAATCGCGAACCATCACCCACCTCTATCGTCCAGTTCAGCGGAGCCATGAAGGTGAGGTCGAAGGGCCCACCCTCGCCCAAGTGCGACAGCGAGACCCGAGCCATCTCGAGCGAAACGGATGGCGCACCGAAGATCTCGAGCAACCGTACGGCCCCGGTGCCAGGGCCCGGAACGGCCGGGGCCGTCGTCGAAGTGGTCGTCGTGGGCGCCGTCGTCGCTGGAGCTTCGGTGGTTGCGGGCACCGTAGTCGTTGTCGTGGCTGTGGTGGTCGTCGTTGTCTCTGTCGTTGTGGTTGATGGCTCATCGGACGTAGCGGCAACGTCCTCGACGCCGGCCGAGTCGGTGGCCGTGCCCGAATCGATCGGATTGATGACGACGAGACCGGTCGGGATGGCGCCCGCTGCGAACAAGATCGCCCCAACCGGAACAGCGACAGCGAGCGATGGTCCACCCTTGGCCAACGAATACCCCATGACCAGGGCTCTGATCCCAAGGGCCAGCAACATCAGCCCGAGGAGCTGGACCATGATCGCCCTGCGCGCGTTGTAGCTCCAATCGGATCCCTGGAGCTTCAGCACTCGCCCCGTGACGCGCGACCGCTCGATTTCTATCGACTCACCTCGTCGAGACTCGTCGTAGGCGTGCTTGTCCTTCACAGACCAGGAATCGCCGCCGGTGGTACGCCCCTCGACGACATAGCGGTGGCAGGTCTCGTTTCGACGCGTGTTTCCACCGCCTCGGGTGCAGGTGTAGGTGCTGTGGTCGCGGTCGGTGATCGTGGCGTCCTCGGTGAGGCTGGGTCCGAACTGATCGAAGAAACGAGCACCGCCCCACACGGTGAAGATGCCGCCGGCGACAATGACGACAGCGGCGAACAGAAGGGTGAAGCGTGATGGCCGATCCCGCGAACCACCGCTCGGATCGCGTTCAGAAGTCGATCCCGTGACAGGTTCCTCTATGGACGAACGGCGGCGGCGCCAGAAGCCGGTTTCCTGGATGATGCTCGGGTTCGACCCCGAGCCTGTTCGTTCGTCACCCACGAACGAAGCATCCCTCACCGGGCTTACTCATGCGTTAACCGTGGCCGTCAGCCCGAGAAGACCTTCTCGACCAGAGCGAACCCGGCATAGCCGAACACGCCGAACAACATGACGAGCCCGATCACCGTGCCAACGATCGCGATCTGATGATCTTCCTCGACGTCCCACTCGGGAATGAGCTTGTCGGTCGATTTGTCAGCCATGTGTCTCTCGATTCGCTCGCCACCGACGAAGGTCGGTTGCCGTCATTGGTGTTGACGTCTCGCGAACCGGATTTGTCGCGTGGGGGTCATCAGGTGGTTGCACGTACCCCGATGGAGATGTCGAGTTCGCCGTCAACGGCATCGACGGTGGCCACCGCATCATCATCGACGGGGCCGCTGAGCAGGATCATTGCCAGGCGGTCGACGATCTCGCGTTGGATGGTTCGTTTGAGTGGCCTTGCCCCAAACGCCGGGTCGTGGCCGATCTCGGCCAGACGGGCGATAGCTGCCGGAGTGACCTCGAGTGCGATGCCTCGATCGGCCAACCGTCCCCGAACTGCGTCGAGCTGAATCCCGACGATCGGACGCAGGTCGTCGAGCGAGAGCTCGTGGAACCGGACGATGTCGTCGATGCGGTTGATGAACTCGGGTCGG
>JAAETH010000111.1 GCA_024228575.1 Actinomycetes bacterium | reverse complement strand
CGTGCAGCCACCTGGCTCGAGAACCAGATCAGCCCCGACGGACTCATCCGAATGCCAGCCTCTGGAGTCGTCGACTACGGCATGGCTGCCCGCACAATCCGAGCCCTCGTCACCGTCAAAGGCGCCCAACCGCTCGCGACCCCTATCGGCAGTGCATGCCACGCACTATCAGAGGTCACCATAGGGTCGTCAGTCTGGTCGACCTACCCAGGTGGCGAACCCTCAACCGGAGCCACGTCGCTTGTCTTGAGTGCTATCGCTGCCTGCCCCGAACACTTTGCCATCACACCCGATCCCGGCTGGCTACTAGACACCCGCAACGACAACGGCGGGTGGGGCGAGTACGACGGATCACCCTCCAGGATCGACAACACCTTCTGGGCCTACCGAGGCTGCCTCGCATGCGGCCACCAAGAAACCGAGGGCATCGACCCGACCCTGCTAGACAACACCACCGGCAATGCCTACGACGTTGCCATGGCTCAACGGCTACGAGTCCTGGTCGGTCTCGAACCCGACGACCGAGTGACCCCGCTCGCCATGAAGTCGCTCAACGACGACGCCGATCGCTACGCCGAAACCGCCCTGTTCGGACTAGCTGTCTCCGAGCCGCTCCAAGCCGCACTCGACACCGACGCAGATGCCGCCAACCGGGAACAGCTACCGGTGCGGACACCCGACTTCCTGCGACGTGAGCCCCCGCTCTATGACCAACTCGCCAACGCCTCCGCCAAGACTTGGTGGATGCGGACCGTCGAGCGAGCAGCCCGAACGCGTGTCGCCGAATCAAGCATCGGCTGGCTTGCCGGGGT
>JAAETH010000110.1 GCA_024228575.1 Actinomycetes bacterium | reverse complement strand
TCCTCGGGGTGGTATCGGTGCAGGCCGCTGTAGCTGCCGGTCCACAGAGCTCCGGAGCGGTCCACGTGTAACGGCCATAGACGGCCGTCCGAGAGCCGTCTGGAATCGTCGGGCTCGGGGGGCAAGTGGGTGAAGCGGTGCGTCGACGGATCGAATCGGTCGAGGCCCTGGCCGCGTGTTGCGATCCACAATAGCCCCTGACGATCCTCGAGGATCGCCAAGACCTTTCCTGCCGACACCGACTCGGGGTCGTCGGGGTCGTGCCGGAAGGAGATGAACTCGTAGCCGTCGAAGCGCTGCAGGTGGCCGGCGGTGGCGAACCAGAGGAAGCCCCGGCGATCTTGCAGAACGTCCCAGACCGTGCTGTGGGAGAGCCCGTCTTCGGTCGTCAAGTGCTGGAATTCGATGCCCGGCGGGTTCTCCTGGAAGGGGCCAGATGGGGGGCTCTCGCCCGGGAGCGGCGGCTCAAGGGCCAGCAGGGCTCCGAGCGCGGTGAGCAGCCGCTTCCGGAGTGGCTGGCGCCTGCCTCGGTCGCCGCGGTCCGGAGCGGTTCTCAGAGCTCCCGGAGTCATCATCCTGAAGGCCTGCACGCACCAACCGTCGCCGATCACTCCCCTCCGCACCCTGCGCTCTCCCCTGAGGCTGACTTCACCACGGGCTGCCAGGCCGTCAATTCGGGGAGGTGTCGCCACGACTGACCGCCAGGCGCACCGTCTGAAGCAACCGCTCGGGCTCGAACGGCTTGGTGAGCACGCGAGGCATGATCTCGCCATCGGGAAGGACCCCGCTTGCCTCGATTCCGCTCAGCAACGTGACCAGAAGGGTGGGGGTGACCTCTTTGATGATCAGCCCTGATTCCTTCAGTCCGTTCTCGAGGATCACCACCTGGCGCGGCTTGCGCTCGAACAGCACGATCGCCTCCTCGGCATCGCGGGCAACACGGACCTCGAGCGCCCGCACTTCGAGGTCCTTTTGCAGCGAGCGGCAAGTGCCGAGCTCGTGCTCGATCACCAGGGCACCTCTCTGCACCGCGACTTTCTCGATGAGGTCCGCGACGTTTTCGAGATCTAGCGGTCGAACCATCATTTCGATCGGTCCTCCCGGCCGCGCCTCGTAAGCGATGGAAGAGCTGGCGTAGCCGGTCATGAACACGATGCAGCTCTCCGGCGAGCGCCGTTTGATCTCGCGAAACGCCTCGATACCGTCCATCCCCGGCATGCGGATGTCCATCAGGATCAGGTCGTGCTCGTGATCGCGGGAGCGCTCGACCGCCTGGTGGCCCGTATAGGCCACGGCCACCGCGAAGCCCGAGTCCTCGAGAACCCGCTCGAGGAACGCTACGAAGTTCTGGTCGTCGTCTACTACCAGAACTCGTCCGTGGGTCTCGATCTGCATCATCGCCATACCTCCTGTCTCGGTTCAAGATGTCTCCAGAGGCCGTCGTAGCCG
>JAAETH010000109.1 GCA_024228575.1 Actinomycetes bacterium | reverse complement strand
GACGCGAAGACCAGCTTGGCATCGGCGGCGAACAGGTCGATCGCTTCGTCGATGTACTTCGACCAGGCGAGGGTGTTGCGAGCCTGGGCTCCCCTGAAGGGGATCAGGTTGTGCATCGTGTGTGTGCAATTCTCGGCCGTGCACAACCACCTCTTGTCGGGGAAGTAGAAGTTCATCTCGGCGGGAGCTTCGGCATTGGGTGTGTTCTGGAACACGATGTGCACCCCGTCGACCGTCAGGTCCTGGCCTGTCTCGCTGACGGAGATGGTGGGGGCGATCAGCCCGATCGACCCTTTCGCGACCGTCTGGCCCAGGCCGACATCGACGTGGCCCCTCTCGCCGGGGGGTACGTAGATGCCGAACTGATAGTGGCTGCGCCGAAGCATCGGGCCACCGCCGATCAGGTTCTCCGAGACGATCTCGTGAAGGAACCCCTCGGGGGCGATGATGTCGACCTCACCATTGGCGACGGCCTCGCGGGTCGTCACGCCCAGCACACCGCCGTAGTGATCGATGTGGCTGTGGGTGTAGATGACCGCCTTGACGGGGCGCTCTCCCAAGTGTTCGTTGGCCAGATCGAGAGCGGCCGCGGCGGTCTCCTCGGTGGTGAGCGGGTCGATGATGATCCAGCCGGTGTCACCGGCGATGAAGCTGATGACCGAGATGTCGAAGCCCCTGACCTGCCACAGGTCGTCGTCGACCTCGAAGAGACCGTGGACGTTGTTGAGCCGAGCCTGACGCCAGAGGCTCGGATTGACGGTGGCGGGTGAGTCCTGGGACTCGTCGAGGAAGGTGTATTGGCTGAAGTCCCGAGCCGGTCCGAATGGCCCTTCGATGACCCCTGTTGGGTGGCTGGCGATGAAACCACGGGTCGCCAGTTCGGTGTCGTCGGTTCGGAAGGCCAGCTTGGGTTTCTCGCTCTTGTTGAGGCTGGTGGTCGCCTCTGACGCCGGCTTCGGGTTGTGGTCCTTCGCTGCGCTGCTCACGCGGCCAAGCTAGCCGTCACCGTGCGAGCGGTGGAAAGGCTCCTCCCGCGGACGCGCCGCTACCACTCCTTGCGACTATTCGAGCACGTGTAGTGCTGTCTCGCTGGCTCGGGTGGCGGTCCCACCCCCTGGGTAGGCTTTCGTCCGAAAGCCCCTTCACGGCAGGGGAACCGGGGGCGCGAGGTGGGGCCCGTCGCCGACCGAAGGGCCTCTGCGAGTGCCTCGGCCTCGATCCGGTCTATGCCGGTGTTGCCTTCGCCCAGAACCGAGTGGCACAGCGGGTGCTCCCTCAGCCCGACGTCCACACCGAGTCAGCCTGTCGGAATTCTTGCTTCAGGCGTCGGCGCGTCCGCGGAGGCGTGGATTGCGCTAATCGTGTTGCGACTGCCACGGTTGGTGGCCGGCCGTTCTGCCGGTTTGATGTCCCAGCCCCTCTGTAGGGTTCGACGTACGTCGAACCGGCCCGACACGCGGCGAGCCGGCATGACACGGAGCAGGCGATCTCGATGGGGCCAGGTGGGACAGAGTGGGATCCGACCGCTGAGCGCATCCGATCACCCTCTCGTCACTACTCAACGTGTCATCCACACGTCCGCGGTGGCGTCGGATATCGGTCAGACCCAGCCGTCGTCGTCGCCGCGACGATTGGCAGTCCACGTCGAAGACGTTGGCTGGCTGGCCGGCTGGTGCAGTGCTACCGGGAGGGCCGGGGCGTTTCGTCGCCGTTGTGGTCCTGGCCGTCGGCCTTGCGCGGGGTCAGCTGGCGGAGAACGGCAAGGGCGACGCCGCGGCTCGACATGGCCAGGAATCGAGTCTGTTCGCTCACACGGTGTGCGCGCCTGCGCATGATCCGATACACGAGGTAGGTCGCAGTCAATGTGTGTGTGGCTACGAGGGTGGCAAAGAACCCGTTTGCCGACGCGAAGCTCATGACCGCTCCGGCCAACACCGGTCCGACGATCGACCCGGCTCCGTTGACGAGGATCAGCAGGGCGGCTGCGGGCACGCGCTGGTCGTCGGTGAGCCAGTCGTTTGTGTAGGCGATACCGAGCGAGTACATGGGAACTGCAAGACCGCCGATGCCGAACATCAAGATGATCAGGGCCGTCGTTTCCAGATCGACCAGCGCCCCCACCGCCGAGAGTGCCGCTGCGCCGGTGACGGCGGTCAACATCACAACACGGCGGGGAATCGTGTCCGAGAGTCGCCCGACCGGTGTCTGGAGCAGGCTTGCGCCAAGGGATATGGATGCGACGAAGGCTCCTATCGCCGCAGGGCTCATGTCGATCTCGGCCGCATAGACGGCGCCGATGCCGCGAAGTGCGCCCACAGACACCCCGGTGATGAAGATGACGACAATGCCTGTCGGGATGGTTTGCCACAGCTCGACCAGAGACAGGGGTTCAGGGGCGATGATCGGTGGTGCCTTCGCTCCGGTGAGGACCACGGGAACGAGCGACATCGACACGAGGATCGAGGACAGCACGAACAACTCGAGACCTTCGATGGGCGCAACGGTCAACAACAGCTGGCTCGCAGCAACCGCCAGCATGGTGATGGCGAGGTAGCCCGACAGAACACGTCCCCGATTTGTGTTGTCGGCACGCGAGTTCAGCCAGCTCTCGATGGCCACATACAACCCGGCCATACAGAAGCCGCTGATGAGGCGCACGACCAGCCACGCGACCGGGGAGACGACAAGCCCATAGACGAGTGTGGCGGTCGACGCGGTTGACGCGAGCGCGGCGAAGATCCGGATGTGACCGACCCTTCCGACGGCCTTGACGGCGAATTGGGAACCGCCGATGAAACCGACGTAGTAGCCGGCGACGATCAGCCCGGTCACGAGGGTGTCGAATCCCTCGATCGAGGCGCGGACACCGATGAGGGTGTTCAACAGACCATTGCCGAGCCCGAGGAGGCCCACCCCAGACAGGAGGGAACTGAGCCCGCCGAACGATCGGGCCTGATCGGCCGTGGCTGTCACGTCCGCGATGGTGCCATCTGACGATCGCTCCGGCGCGGACCTCCCGACCTCTCGTTCTGTCTCCAATAGTGGCCGCTCCAGCGGCCACTATTGGAGACAGAACGGATGATCAGGCGAGAGAAGGGGGGAGGGATGGGCGGACGGTGCGGCCGCC
Organism: Actinomycetes bacterium; assembly: GCA_024228575.1. Taxonomy (GTDB): domain Bacteria; phylum Actinomycetota; class Acidimicrobiia; order Acidimicrobiales; family Poriferisodalaceae; genus JAAETH01. The sequence continues at coordinate 61,258 of JAAETH010000109.1, read as the reverse complement.
GTCGACGGTGATGATCTGGCCCGTTACGAAGCGAGACTCGTCACCGGCGAGCCAGCAGGCGACGTCGGCGACATCGTCTGGTGCGCCGACCCGGCCGACCGGGTGCAGCAGAGCCAGCTGGTCGATGATGGTGTCGCGGTCCGGATGGTTGTCGACGTAGTTGGCGTTCAGCGGCGTGTCGATCCAGCCGGGGGCTATGGCGTTGCAGCGCACACCGCTCGGGCCGAGGTCGATCGCGGTCGCTCTGGTGAGGCCGTGAACCCCGGCCTTGGTTGCGGCGTAGGCGGCGTGGCTCGGGTTGCACGCGTCGCCCTCGAGCGATCCGATGTTGATGATCGAACCGACACCGTGGGCGGCCAGGTGTGGTGCGGCCTCCCGGCTCACCAGCATCGGCCCGGTCAGGTTGATCGCGAGCATCCGGTTCCAGCCGGCCAGATCCTGTTCGTCGATCGGTGTCTCGAACATGATTCCGGCGTTGTTGACGACGATGTCGAGCCGCCCGTGTTCGCCGATGACCGAGGCGATGGCCAGGCGTACCGATTCCTCGTCGGCGACGTCGAGACGTATCGACGGATGGTTCTCGGAGTCGACCAAGTCGCCCACAACCACCGCGGCACCCCTCGCCGCCAATCCGTAGGCGATCGCGGCGCCGATACTGCGAGCACCCCCGGTCACGAGGGCAACACGACCGGTCAGGTCAGCCATCTTGCCTCCTTCATTGGGCCACGTATCCGCCATCGACCGGCAGGGCCACACCGGTGATGTGGCCGGCAGCGTCGCCGGCCAGGAACACCATGGCATGAGCCACCTCGTCGGGTGACGGGATGCGGCCCTGGGGGATCGAGGCCACGTTCGCAGCGAACACCTCGTCGCGGCTCTTGCCCGACTTCGAGTGTTCGCTGATGAGCATCGGCGTATCGACAGCGCCGGGACACACGGCGTTGATGCGGATTCCCTCGGATGCATGGTCGAGGGCCATCGCCTTGGTCAGCAACACGACCGCGCCCTTGCTGGCGCAGTAGGCGGGTAGCTCGGGGGAGCCGACAAGCCCGACCGTCGACCCGAGGTTGAGGATTGCACCGCCACCCGACGTGTGCATGGCACGCACAGCGGCACGCGACATGAAGAAGACCGAGTCAACGTTGGTTCGCATCATGAGGTGCCATTCGTCGTCGGAGGTCTCGGTGGCGTCGCCGCGCACGATTGCTCCTGCCACATTGGCCACGACGTCGACGCGACCGAACCGCTCGACGGTCCAGGAGATGAGCGAATCGCAGAACTCCGAGTCGGTGACGTCGCCGGCGAACACCTCTGCAGTGCCACCGGCCGATCGAACCGCATCGACCGTGGAGTTGAGTGCATCGACATTTCGGCCCGACGCGACCACGGTGGCTCCTGCGGCGCCGAACGCGCTCGCTGTGGCTGCGCCGATGCCAGAGGAGGCTCCGGTCACCACGGCGACCTTTCCGGAAAGTGTGCTCATGACAACGTCTCGGGGATTTCGCGCTTCATACGTTCCTTGTAGTCGTCGAGCTCGGCCAACACAGCGTCGTCGAGCGAGGGCTCCTGGTACTCGTCGAGAACCCGCTTCGCCATGGCGATTCCGCGAGCGTTTGCGTCGAGCTCGCCACCGACCTTCCAGGTCTCGTATGCGTCGCCATCCATCAACTCGGGCATGAAGAACGCTGTGGCGAAGTTCGCCATGGTGTGATCGGTGCCGAGGAAGTGGTCGCCGGGCTCGATCTCTCGTACGGCTTCCATCGCTGGGTCGAGCTCGTCCATGTCGACTCCGCGGCCGAGGCGGTACATCATCTGCATCTGCTCGCCGTCGAGCATCGCCTTGGCGTACGACTGGCACATGGCGCTTTCGAGGTAACCCGTCGTCGACAACACGAAATTCGCACCTGCCATCAGGACCCCGTACATGTTGCGGGCCGCTTCGTATCCGGCCTGGGCGTCGACCAGCTTCGAAGACGAACAACCTCCACTACACCGCCAAGGAAGTCCGTAGAACCGGGCGAGCTGGCCGGTCAACATGTTGATGTGGTCGATCTCGGGCGTGCCGGCCAGGGGAGCACCCGTGTTCATGGCCACGGTCGCCAGCCACTGGCCGTAGACCGAAGGTGAACCGGGTCTGACGAGTTGCATGAATGCAATACCGGCCAGGGCTTCTGCGCTCAGTTGAGCGACCGCGCCGACGGTCGAGGCCGGTGTGCTGGCCCCTCCCAGCACGAAGGGGCTGAACAACATCGCCTGGTTCGAAGAGGCGTAGACCTTCACCGCGTCGAGCATGGTCTGGTCCCAGACCAGGGGTGAATTGCAGTTGGCCAACGACGTCGAGACGGTCGTGTCGGCGACGGTGTCGTGTCCGAACACGATGCCCATCATGTACAGCGATTGTTCGGCCTGCGAACGCGACATGACAGATCCCATCAGGGGTTTGTCGCTGTAGCGAAGAAGAGCGCTGGTCATCTCGAGATGGCGGTGGGGGACAGGGACGTCCATCGGTTCACAGAGCACGCCACCCGTCATGTGCATCGCCGGCTCCATGTAGGCGATTTTGGCAAAGTTGACGAAGTCGTCGAGGGTTGCCGCCCTCCGTCGATTCTCGAGATCGAGCACGAACGGGGCGCCATAGGCCGGTGTGAAGACCGTCTTGGTGCCGCCGAGGGTGACCGAGTGGTCGGGGTTGCGTGCGAGCATCGTGTACTCGCTCGGAGCGGTCGAGATGAGTGCCATGAGGTGGTCTCGGTCGATGCGTACGCGGTAGCCGTCGACCTCGGCGCCGGCGGCCTTCCACGTCGCCGTGGCCTCGTCGTCGCGGAACTCGATGCCGACCTCCTCGAGCAAGTTCATCGATGCATCGTGGATTCGCATCAGCTGTTCGGGGGCCACGATGTCGAGGTAGGGGATCCCGCGGTCGAGCTCGGGAAGCCAGTCGACGTTGCGGCGCTTGCGTGCGGCCATCCGTGCGCCACGACCTCGCCTGCGCCCGGCCACGTCAGCTCCTTTCGCCGACGAGTGCGTTCGACAACATGTTCTTCAGCGCATCGAGGATGCCTGGGTCGCCGTGATGTGAGCTGCGGATCACCTCGCACAGTTCTGGCAGTTCGAATGCCGAGCCGTGTTCCCATTCGGTCATCGCTTCGGTGATGTTTCCCGAGTGCACGGCAGCGACGCCCAATCCGGCCTCGACTGCGGCCTGCACTCCCGAAAGCATCGGGCATTCGAGGATGGTCCGCGATCGAATGCCCGCCCGGGCCAGCGCCTCGGTCGCGTGGTCGAGGTAGGCGAGGCCGGGACCGAACGACACGACGGGCACGATCTCGCCAGGATCGAACGAGTGGCCGACGCCCTTGACCCACCGCAGCCGATCGCTCCACAGCACGATGTCGTCGGGTCTGACGTCGGTCGAGGGGATCTGCACCACGGCCAGATCGACGGTTCCATCGTCGAGCCACTCGCACACGGTTCCACTGAGCTGGACCCTGACGTCGAGGCGGATCTGGGGATACATACGTCCGAATCGGGCGAGAACGTCGGCGAGGTCGCCGCCCCGAAGATCCTCGTTCGAGCCCAACCTGACAACACCCTCCAGGTCGGAACGACCGAGCCGTTCGACGGCCTCGTCGTGGATGGTGATCAGCTTGTCCGCGTAGGAGAGCAGGTCAGAGCCGTCGGGTGTTGGTTCGATCTCCTGACCTCGTTTGACGAGATCGAGGCCGACCCTTTCCTCGAGGCGCTTGATCTTCCAGCTGACCGCACTCTGGGTCATCCCGAGTCGTGCGGCAGCAGCGGTGAAGGTGCCCGTCTCGGCCACCGCTTGCAGCGCCCGCAGCGATTCGATGTCCAGCTTCACGAGGCTGAGTATGACAGAACTTGACGGCATGCTGCTATTTGCTTGACAATCACTTCTATGAGCGTCGAGGTGTCGAAAGAGTTCCGGGGAGTGATTGTCGCGGCAGCGATGCCGATGACCGATGCGGGCGAGGCGATCGACGAGGCTGCCTTTCTCGATCATCTCGACTGGCTGATCGACGCAGGTGTACATGGTTTGCTCGTCCTGTCTGGCACAGGCGAGTACGCCTACCTGCGACCAGACGAGAAGAAGCGGGTCGTCGAGATCGCCCTGCCTCACATCGACGGGCGTGTCCCCGTCATGGTCCAGACCTCCGAGATGAGCCTGACCGACACCATCGAGTCGTCGAAGTTTGCCGTCGACCACGGTGCCGACGCATTGATGGTGCTTCCGCCATGGCTCGAGAGCCCCTTCGAGCGCGGTGTTCTCTACCACTACGAGCGGGTTGCCCAGGCGGTGGCGGCAGACATAGCGCTGTACAACACCCCGGCTGCCAGCGGTGTCGAGATCACCCCGGCCATGTTCCGCCAGCTCGTCGCCATCGACAACATCAAATACATGAAGGACAGCCAGGGCGACCTGAGCCGCATCCAGAAGCTGGCCGCGATCTGCGAGGGCACAAACGCACGGGTTCTGTGTGGGGTCGACCCGCTCGCTCCCTATGCGCTGATGGCCGGGGCCGTCGGCATGATCTGGGGTTGTGCCAACATCATGCCCCACGAGTGTGTAGAGCTCGTCGAGCACCTCGATGCCGGCCGCCTCGCCGAGGCGCTCGAGTTGTGGAAGCTGATGTGGCCCATCAACGCGTTCATGTGGGAGAACGAGCTCGACGTCGGCTTCCTGCCCGGGGTCAAGGCTGCGACCGAGATGGTCGGGCGTCAGATGGGCCCGGTGAGGCGCCCTCAGATGCCTGTGACCGGCGCGGCGAGGCTGGCGATCGAGGCCGGCCTCTCCATGTTGCCTGTCAACGGTGTGCAACGGTCGCGGCTCAAATGGCGCGAGTGGGCGGATGAGCAAGATTGGTTGGTCCGCCGAACAGAAGCAGCTGGGAAGCCCGACGCCACAGGGAGGACGTCATGACCACCACCAACGCCGGAGCGCTCGCCGCATCGGTGCACATGCCCACCGAGGCGATCATCGGGGGTCGCTCCGTCGGTTCGACAAGTGGAGCCACGTTCGCCACGATCAACCCCGCGACGGGCGACGAGCTCGCCCAGATCGCGCGCTGCGACGAGGCCGACGTCGACCGTGCCGTCGCCTCCGCGAGGGCGGCTCTGGATGGGCCGTGGGGGCGGATGAGCCCAGGCGATCGCAAGCGCGCGATCCTGCGCTTTGCGACCCTCGTCGAGTCCCACGCAAGCGAGCTGGCGACGATCGAGACCCTCGAAGGCGGCAAGCCGATAGCCGACACGTCCGAGATCGACCTGCCAGAGTCCATAGAGGTTCTGCGCTGGCATGCAGAGGCGGCCGACAAGCTGAACGACCAGATCACACCGACCGGGCCGGGCATCGTGTCGATGGTCGTTCGCGAACCGATCGGCGTCGTCGCCTGCGTATTGCCGTGGAACTTCCCCCTGCTGATGGCAGCGTGGAAGCTCGGCCCAATTCTCGCCACAGGCAACACCTGTGTGCTCAAGCCGGCCGAGCAGACCTCGATCACGACCATCCGCCTCGCCGAGCTGGCGATAGAGGCCGGCATTCCCGACGGTGTCATCAACGTGGTGCCGGGATTCGGGCCAGAGGTCGGCGAGCCGTTGGGACGTCATCCCGGCGTCGACGCCGTAGCCTTCACCGGCTCGACCGGGACCGGTCGTCGGTTCCTTCGCTACTCGGCAGACTCGAACCTCAAGCGGGTGCTGCTCGAGTGTGGGGGCAAGAACCCGTTCGTCGTCATGCACGACGCTGACGATCTCGACTCGATCGCCGAACACGCCGTCAATTCGATCTACTGGAACGGCGGGCAGAACTGCTCGTCGAACAGCCGCCTCATCGTTCACAAGTCTCTGAAGGCCGATCTGCTCGACCTCATCGTCGAAAAGAGCCGAGAATGGGTGGTTGGCGATCCCCTCGACCCCGCCACCCGCATCGGGGCGATGATCGAGCAAGCACACCTCGACAAGGTCGTCGCCAACATTGCGACAGGCAGGTCCGAGGGCGCCAACTGCATTCTCGGCGGCAATAGGGTGCGCGTCGACTCGGGAGGGTTCTTCGTCGAGCCGACGATCTTCGATGATGTCGAGCCGGGCACGACCCTGGCGACCGAGGAGATCTTCGGGCCGGTTCTTTCTGTCATCGAGTTCGCCCAACCAGAGGAAGCCATCACCCTGGCGAACGACACCCAGTACGGGCTCGCCGCTTCGGTGTTCACGTCCGACCTCCGGACCGCCCACCTGGCTGCCAGGGCCATCGACGCCGGCACCGTCACCGTCAACACCTACGGCGAGGGCGACGTCACCACCCCGTTTGGCGGTCTTGGTCTCTCCGGTTTCGCGGGGCGAGACAAGAGCCTCCACGCCCACGAGCAGTACACGGAGCTGAAGACCATCTGGATCGATCTGAAGTGACGGATTCCGAGCCGTGACACACATAGACCGCACCCCGAACTACGACCGTTCGAACGGCTGGCTCGAGCTGCTCCCGCCGCTTGCCCCACCAAGTGTCCTGACCGGCGAAATTGGCGCTGATCACGTCGTCATCGGCGGTGGTTATTCGGGTCTGGCGGTGGCCAGGCGTCTGGCCGAACTCGATCGATCCGCCTCGATCGTGTTGATCGAGGGCGACCGCATCGGAAACAATGCCGCCGGGCGCTCCTCGGGCTTCGCCATCGACCACGCCCACAACCTTCGGGCCAAGGGGTTCGCCGATGCGGTTCGGGCGGCAAAGGCTGCCATCGAACTGAACAGGGCCGGCCTCGACTGGCTCGGCGAGACGATCGAGGCCAACCGGATCGATTGCCAGTGGGTGCAAGAGGGCAAGTTTCACGCCGCGGCCACCAAACGGGGCGAACGGATGCTCGACAGCTTCGCTGCGAGCCTCGACGCCATCGATGAGGACTACACACGATTGGGTACCGGAGAGTGCGCCGACACGTTCGGCACCACCTACTACTCCAAGGCCATCCACGCCCCGCACAGCTACCTCGTGCAGCCCGCTGCGATGGTCAGGGGACTTGCCGACACCATGCCTGCGAATGTCTCGGTCTTCGAGGACTCGATGGTCACCGATGTCGATTTCGGCCCACCCCACACGATTCGAACCACCCGGGGCACTGTGCGTACGCCCAGCCTCGTGCTCGCCAACAATGGCTGGGTCGAGGGGTTCGGGTTCCTGCATCGGCACCTGATTCCGCTGATCACCTGGGGCTCGATCACCCGTGAACTGACAGAGGCCGAGTCCGACAGTGTCGGTGGCGCCGCCAGCTACGGGGTCATCGCCGCACACCCGGCGGGGACTTCGGTGCGGCGCGTGACAACACCCAACAACCGCATCGTCGTGCGCAACATCTTCAGCTTCTCTCGACGCAGCGATTTCGTGACACACAAGAACTGGGCGTCGAGGACCCATAGAAAGGCGTTCGAGCGCCGATGGCCAGGTCTGGCCGACGTGCCGTTCGAGCACACTTGGGGTGGCGCCCTGAGCCTCAGCCGCAACGGCGAGCCCGTATTCGGCAAGATGAGGCCGGGTGTGCACGGCACGGTTGTTCACAACGGGGTCGGCATCGCCAGGGGAACCATCGGCGGCAAGCTGCTCGCCGAGATGATCCTCGGAGGCGATTCTGATCTTTTGTCGCAGATGTTGGCGAAGGGACGCCCGAACGCGAAGTTGCCGTTCCAGGATCTCGGTGTGCGCATCAACGCCAGAGCCAGGCGCATCATCGCTGGCAGGGAGGAGTAGCTGTCGTAGATGCCCTTCGGGCGAACGCCTCGCACGCTTCACCCTCGTGGCGGGCTGGGCGGATCGTCTCGGGCCGCCGGCTAGTCGGGAGCGCCTGAGGACGTATTGACTGTGGTCGCGTGCTCGCCCGAGATCTGCTCGATGACGAACTGGGTCTGCGATAGTGGTGTGGCCGGCGACCACAGGAAACCCTGGCCCGTGTCGCAGCCCAGTTCCGTGAGTTCGTCGCGCTGATCCTCGTCTTCGACACCCTCTGCCACGGAGCGGAGGTTGAGACTCTTTGCGAGACCGATGATGGCGTTCAGGAAGGCCTTGCGTTCACCTTCGGTGAGGGCGTCGCCGCTGATGAACGAACGATCGATCTTGACGATGTCGATCGGGAGATTCTGAAGGTAGCTGACCGATGCATAGCCGGTCCCGAAGTCGTCGATGGCGATCTGTAGGCCGAGGTTCTTCAGGTCGTTCAATCGCTCGATCGACGAATCGTCGTCGAGCAGTGAGCCCTCGGTTATCTCGAGGACGAGGCTTGGCGCCGGCAGACCGGTTCGGGCCAGGGCGGTCTCGACGGTGCGCACGATATTTGGGTCGCGCAATTGTTGAGGCGAGATGTTGACCGACATCGTCAGTGATGCACCCTTCTCGTGGCGCAGCTGGACTGCGGCCGTGCACGCTTCCTGGAGAACCCAACGCCCGATCGGAATGATCAATCCTGTTGCTTCGGCGATGGGGATGAACCGATCCGGAGGGATTGTCCCGCGCTCGGGGTGGGCCCACCGTAGGAGGGCCTCGAACCCTTCGATATCGCCGTTCGAGAGGCTGACGGTCGGCTGGAAGTGCAGCGCTAGTTCGTCGTTCGTTATCGCGTTCCGCAGGTCGGCCTGTAGTACCAGGGCTTCGGAGGTGACCTCGTGCATCCGCTCCTGGTATGCCTTCGACTGGCCTCGGCCGGCGTTCTTGGCCGCGTACATTGCCAGATCGGCGTTGCGGATGAGCTCCTCGGTCGTGGTGCCTGGAAGAGCGGTCGCGATGCCGATGCTGGCCGACGGACTGACGAAACGTTCGCCCAGCTCAACGATCCTTGCGATCGATTTCAGAACTCGTTCGCAGAGCTCGGCGGCGGTCTCGGCGTCGGTGTCCTCCAGAAGAACGGCGAATTCGTCGCCGCCGAGTCGAGCGACGGTGTCGCTCGATCGCACGGAGCTTGTAATGCGTTCTGTGATGATCTTCAAGAGCTCGTCTCCGGCGTGGTGCCCGAGGGAATCGTTGACGGTCTTGAAGTCGTCGAGGTCCGCAAATAGCAGGGTCACGGGCCGGCCGGATCGATTGGACATCGAGAGTGCGTGGTCGATTCGATCGTGCAGCAGCGACCTGTTGGCAACGCCCGTGAGCGAGTCGTGGAAGGCCTGGTGAGATAGCTGGAGTTCCAATTCCTTTCGCTCTGTGATGTCTCGCCACACCCAAACACGTTCGGTTGGGTCATCGGCCATCGTGGAGCCCTGAGCCTCGACATAGACCGCAGGCCCTCCGGTCCACTTCGATTCGAACTCGATCTTCTCGGTGCGGTTGCTCAACCTGACAATTCGGTCGGCCGCCTCCCATATCTCATACGTTGCCGGGTCGAGAATGTCGGCCACCGACGTGACCGGAGGGGCATCTGGCGAGACGGCCAGCGGCCCGAGATCCGTGCTCATCACGGAAAGGTCATCACCCCCAGAGACCACGGTGATGACGTCTTGTGCGCTTTCGACGAGGGACCGGAAGCGCTTGTTCAGTTCGCGCTGACGAAGTTCCAGGTACTGGCGTTTCGTCGACCTGACGCTGGCGATCGAGATGCCGAGTCCGACCGTGGCGCCGATGCCGAGCAGGACCAACAGGAGAAGCCTCGCGTCGAAGCGTGATGCGTCGGTGCCGTTCTCGACCAGGGGTTCATAGAACTCCTCTTCGAGGTCGTGAACCGCTGTGCGTGCCGCATCGAAATGGAGCGACGACTCCATCACCAGATCTGAAACGATCGCCTGCTCTACAGGAGCGTTCGAAAGCGACAACTCCTTCAGCGTCAGGTTTGCGGCGATCCAGCTGGCTCGGTGCTGTTCGTAGTCGTTCTGCAGTTCGACCTCGCCAGGCGAGTTCTTGGCGACCTCGAGATACTCGATCCACCTCGCCTCGGTGCGGTCGAGCTGCAGCTCGTACTCGACCAGTGCTGCGTCGCTGTGCTCGAGGTCGGCGGTGAGCAGGGCCTCCTCGAGGGCAGCCCTTGCACGGAAGAGATCACGATCCACATGAATCAGGTGGTTGAAGGCGGGAAAGTCCTCTTCGGCGAAGGTTTCGTAGTCGCGCTGGATCGATGTGAGGGATAGAACGCCGAGGCCAACAACTACCACCATGAGCAGTAGCAGGGTTGCCCCGAGGGCCGCGACCTTGAGATGTGGACGGCTGTCGCCGTGTGAGGATGTCATTCACCGAACTCCCGCGAGTGCCTATCAATCGGCTTCTTGGCGTCGATCATGAGTGGTTCGTGTGGGCCGAGGTGAGCCGGCTTCTCGTCGACACACCTTCGTGTACACAAGAAAGGGGACCTCGAAAACCTCTCCCCGGTGCACCGCGACGGCCCACCGCCGAGAAGGCGCGTATAGTGCGCAGCCAGTTTCCTACCTCGAGAGTTGAGGGTTGCCCATGGCGTCAACCGTTCCAGAGCGGGCCCAGGTAGTAGTTGTCGGCGGCGGCATCGTCGGCTGTGCGGTGGCCTATCACCTGGTCAAACGTGGAGTCACCGATGTTGTGGTGCTCGAGCAGGGCACCCTCACGTGCGGCACTACCTGGCATGCCGCAGGTCTGGCGTCGCAGCTCAAGTCCAGCCACAGCCTCACCAAACTGGCCACGTACTCCATCGAGCTCTTCCAGGAGCTCGAAGCCGAGACCGGTCAGGCGACCGGATTTCGTGCCCCCGGTTCGGTCTCGGTCGCGACGAACGAGGAACGCTGGCAGGAGCTGCTCCGCGGCAAGTCGATGGCATCGACCATGGACGTCGAGATCCAGGAGATCTCGATCGAGGAGGCCCAGGAGAAGGTGCCTCTGTTGAACGCCGACGATGTGATCGGTGCACTCTGGATTCCCGACGATGCGATCACCTCGCCGGTGGACACCACCATGGCGCTCGCCAAGGGTGCAAAGATCGGGGGAGCGAGGGTGATCGAGGGCGTATCGGTCACCGATCTGACCGTCGAGAACCACCGTGTCACGGGCGTCCATACCGAGCAGGGCTACATCGAGGCAGAGACAGTGGTTCTGGCCACCGGCATGTGGACTCGCCACCTCGCCGCCAAGATCGGTGTGAACGTTCCACTCCAGGCGTGCGAGCACTTCTACATCGTCACCGAACCGCTCGAGGGCGCCTATCGCGGCATGCCGACCCTGCGCGACCCGGGTGGCTACACCTACTTCAAAGAAGAGACCGGCAAGATCATGGCCGGCTTCTTCGAGCCGCGGGGCAAGGTATGGCGCACGGACGAGATCCCGAGGGATTTCTCGTTCGGGACCTTGCCGGAGGACTGGGAGCACGTCGGACCCATCTTCGAGAAGGCTGTTCATCGAATGCCTGCGCTCGGCGAGTGTGGTCTCCAGCTGTTCTTCAACGGGCCGGAGGCGTTCACGCCCGACGGGGTCTACTACCTCGGCGAGGCGCCGGAGGTCGATGGCGTGTTCGTCGCTGCCGGATTCAACTCGGTGGGTATCCAGTCGGCCGGTGGTGTCGGATGGGCCCTCGCCGATTGGATCGTCGACGGCCTGCCGCCGATGGACCTCAACAGTGTCGACATCCGGCGAGCCTTCCCGTTCCAGGCCGATGAGATGTACCTGAAGGAGCGCGTCTCGGAGAGCCTCGGCCTGCTCTATGCGATGCACTGGCCGTTCCGTCAATACGAGAGCGCAAGGGGAACACACAAGAGCCCCCTGCACGACCGCATCGACGCGATGGGTGCCGTCTGGGGTGAGGTGGCCGGCTGGGAGCGACCCAACTGGTTCGCCACCGGCGACATGGAGCGACGCTACGAGTACAGCTATGGCAAGCAGAACTGGCACGACGTCTCGGGTGACGAGTGCAACGCGGCCCGCACCGCGGTGGGCCTATTCGACCAGACCTCGTTTGCCAACTGGATGGTCGAGGGTCCAGACGCCCTCGACGTGCTGAACACCATCGGTGGCAACGATATCGATGCACCCATCGGCAAGGCCGTCTACACCCAGTGGCTCAACGACCGGGGTGGTATCGAGAGCGACCTGACCGTCACCCGCATGGGCCACGACCGCTTCTTCGTCGTGACTGCACCCGCGGCCGCCAACCGTGACTGGACGCTGCTGCAGCGGGCGGCTCGAGGGCGCGACCTGACCGTCACCGACGTCACCGACGACTATGTGATGCTCGGGATCATGGGACCCCGTTCGCGGTCGCTGCTGAACGATCTGAGCGACGCAGACCTGTCGAACGAGGGTTTCCCGTTCGGAACAGCGCAGCACGTCACCGTCGCCGGACGTGAGGTGTTGGCGCTTCGCATGACCTACGTGGGCGAACTCGGCTGGGAGGTCTACATCCCGACCGAACACGGCCTCGAGGTGTACGACGCCATAGTCGTGGCCGGCGAGGCACACGGGTTGCGTCACTGTGGATATCACGCCCTCAACACCCTGCGCCTCGAGTCGGGTTATCGCCACTGGGGCCACGACATCTCCGACGAGGACACACCGCTCGAGGCCGGGCTCGGGTTTGCTGTCGCGTGGGACAAGCCCGTCGACTTCAACGGCCGTGCCGTTCTCGAGGCCCAGCGAAATGAACCCCGCACAAAACGGCTCATCCAGTTCCGCCTCGAAGATCCCGAGCTGCTGCTCTACCACGACGACCCGATCTACCGGAACGGTGTTCTCGTGGGTCGCACGACCTCGGGGATGTGGAGCTACACCGAGGGTCGAGCGCTCGGAATGGGCTACATCTCGTGCCCGGTGTCGGAGAACGAGAAGGGCGTCACCAAGACGTGGCTCGATGAGGGCGAGTGGCACATCGACGTCGCCGGCCAGATGATTCCCGCGTCGACCTCGATCCGCAGCTTCTACGATCCGATGAACGAACGCGTTCGTATGTGATCAACCCGCTCGAGGGGCGGCGCGACGGCATCGCGGAGGCCGGGTTCAACGACGGTTCGGATTCTCATCTGCGGCGACGGGCCTCAGCTGCTGCTCGAACAGTGGATCGAGGGTGACGACAACCGTGTTCCTCATGGTTGCGATCTTGGATCCGGTGTTGACCACCGTGTCGTGGTCGAACGAATAGACCAGCAGATCGCCGTATATCGAGTTGACCACACCTCGTGGGAAGAGCAGGTTGCGGCTGTCCGGTGTCCAGGCGAGTGTGTGCTGGAAAGAGTTCTCTATCGAGAACAGCTTGCGCGTGTCTCCGCTGTCGACGTCGTAGGCGATGACTTCGCCGGTGCTGCGGTCGGTGCGATATGTGATGGTTGCGCCGTCGGGCGACCACGATGGCAGGAAACCTTCGGCGATCACCTCGACGGCACCACTGGCTACGGCGACGATCGCCACCTGATCGTCGACGGTCTGGAATACGAGACGTGAACCGTCGCCCGACCAGCTCGGTGTACCTGTGGCCAGACCGTCGCGGACCGTCGGAGCGTGCCCGACGTCGAGGGTGTCGACGCGTCCGGTGACCACGTCGATCACGAAGATCGAGTTGCCCCGCGCCGTCGAGAGTTTTGTGCCGTCGGGCGACCACCGGTAGGCGGTGTGGGTGTCGTGGTTGACGAAGTCGGCGAACTCGTCGAAGGGCGTCAGATCCGGCCCGAACACGACCAGGATGGGATCCTGGCTCGCCGTCGCCAGAGTGCTGGTGGTCGCTGCGATGGTGCGCCCATCGCGGGCGACGGTCACCCGGCCCAAGAAGATGCCTTCGCCGTGGTTTTCCAGCTCGGTCCCGGCCTCGGGATCTCTCGGCAGATAGTGGTAGTCGAGGTTGGGGTCGAGTCGAACGAACGCACTCCCCGACGTGGTGAACCACCCGCCGGCCTCTGCGTCTGCGAAGAAGTCGTCGAGCACCTGGCCGTCGTTGGCTCCACAGCCTGCGCTGACTGCCAACACGAGCGCGAAACCCGTTGCCGTCAGCCTCCAGAACCACTTGCGCATTGTTCTCTCCATCTCAGGTACTCACGAGTGCTCGGTCTTGGGAAGATCGCCGGGTATCTCGAGGCGGGCCCCGATGTGAGCGGCTGCCGACAGGATCAGGTCGTCGATTCCAGAACGGGGTCGGTCACCCGGAAAACGAAACGTGGGACCGAAGACGGTAATTGCACCGACGGGGCCACCGCTTGTGTCGCATACCAATGCGGCGACGGCGTTCACCTCGGAGTTGAACTCGGCATGTGTCCATGCGATGCCGGTTCGGGTGATGTCCTCGAGCTTCTCGATCAGCGCGTCGGCATCGACGACCGTGGCCGGCGTCAGCCGTGAGAGGCCGGCATCGCAGAGCGTGACGACATCGTCTCGGCGCCACGCCGACATCAGCGCCAAGCCGGCTGCGGTCGCATGCAGGGGGACGTGATAGCCGGTCCAGTCCTGCATCTGGATGACACCGGTATCGGCGACCGTGTCGACGTAGAGCACCTCGTTGCCGTCCGCGACCGCCAACGATGCGTTCTCGCCGAGCTGCCACGAAAGCTCGCTGAGGTACGGCCGGCAGAGTTCTCGCAGCGATGAGACCGGCGTGGCTGCATGGGTGAGGGTGGCCAATCCGGCGCCGATGGCATACCGGTCGCCCACCCGCTCGACCATGCCCAGCCGTTCGAGGGCAGCGAGGAATCGCGAAGTGGTGTTCTTCGGCAGCCCGGTCAGCTGGGCGACCTCCGCGAGCGACGATGTCTCGGGTTTGGCCGCGAGTGCGCGCAGAACGGCGAAGGTCCTGTCGACGGCTTGCATTTGGACTATCCTAGACGCCGGTCAGCAGAACGTTCCAATCAGTGGAACGCGACCGGCGGAACGCGGCACTGGAGCAAAGCCAGCTGGGGTCCGTCTGGCATGCAAGAGGGGTACACAATGCGGGAGTCCGCACAGGTTGTTGTCATCGGTGGCGGAGCTCAGGGCGTCGGCGCCCTGTACTACCTGGCCAAGGAGGGCTGGACCGAGACGGTTCTGGTCGAGAAGGGCGAGCTCACATCGGGTTCGACGTGGCACGCGGCCGGTCTCATCCCGAACTTCATCGGCAGCCTGAACATGGCCAAGGTCCACAAGGAGGCCATCGACCTCTACAAACAGATCGAGGAGGAAACCGGCCTCAACCCGGGCTGGCACGGCTGTGGTGCAATCCGTCTGGCACTCACAGACGACGAGGTCGATTGGTTCCACCACGTCAACGGCATGCTCGATCTGCTCGGTGTCGAGAGCCACCTGATCGGGCAGGACGAGATTCTCGAGAAGCACCCCCTTCTGAGGGTCGACGACGTCAAGCTGGGGTTCTGGACTCCCGACGATGGCTGGACCGATCCCACAGGGTGTACAAACGCCATGGCGCGAGGTGCCCGCCAGCTGGGTGCCGAGATCGCCCGCCACACCCTGGTCACCGACACCAACCAGCTGCCCGATGGGCGCTGGGAGGTCGTCACCGACAAGGGCACCATCATCGCCGATCACGTGGTGAACGCAGCGGGTTGTTATGCGCCGAGGGTCGGAGCGATGGCGGGTCTCGAGGTGCCGATCGTCTCTGTCGACCACCAGTACCTGATCACCGAACCCCTCGACGAGGTCAAGGCGCTCGACTTCGATCTGCCCGTCATTCGCGACCCTCGGGCCAGCTGCTACTACCGCCGCGAGATCGACGGCATCCTCATCGGCCCCTACGAGAAGGAGGGGGCAAAGGTCTACGCAAAAGAGCACGAGCCCGGTGGCATTCCGTGGGATCTCCACTTCTACCTCAACCCGCCCGACCTCGACGTGCTCGCTCCATGGCTCGAGCTGTCGATGGAACGTATCCCCTGCTGGTCGGAGGCGGGCATCAAGCAGGTCGTCAACGGTCCCATCACCCACACGCCCGATGGTGGCTATCTGATGGGCCCGGCACCCGGCCTGCGCAACTACTGGATGGCCGCAGGTGCCTCGATCGGAATCACCCAGGGACCCGGAGCCGGCAAATACCTGGCCCAGTGGATGGTCCACGGCCAGACCGAGATCAACGTCGCCGAGATGGATCCACGTCGCTTCGGCGACCACTGCGGGCCAAAGGGCCGCTACGCCATCGAGAAGGCCATCGACGAGTTCCACGAGATGTACCAGGTGCGAAAACCTGGCGAGACCCGCTTCGCCGGCCGCCCCCAAAAGACCAGCCCCATCTACGACAAACTGGCCGATCGCGGCGCCCGGTTCCAGGAGATCTTCGGCTGGGAACGCCCCCAGTACTTCGCCACCGACGGCAGCACCGAGAACCACAGCTTCCGCCGCTCCAACGCCTTCGACTTCGTGGCCGCCGAGTGTAGGGGTGTGCGCGGAGCGGTCGGTGTGGCCGATCTGACCGCCTTCAGCAAGTTCGAAGTGTCCGGTACGGATGCTGCGGCCTTCCTCGAGCGCATGACCGCCAACAAGGTGCCCACCAAGCCGGGCGGGATGAGGCTGGCCCACATGCTCACCGAGCTCGGTGGCATCGAGGGCGAGATCACGATGACACGTCTGGCCGACGACAGGTTCTATGTGAACAGTGGCATCACCGCCCAGTTCCACGACCGCGACTGGCTGCAGTTCCACGTGCTCGACGGCGAAGATGTCACGGTCACCGACGTCACCGACGACCTGGCGATCCTCGGCATCTCCGGTCCCCGCAGTCGCGACCTGCTGTCTCAGCTGACCGATGTCGACCTGTCCGCTCCTGCGTTCCGCTGGCTGACGGGCCAAGAAATCGACGTCGCCGGTGTTCCCTGCATCGCTCTGCGGGTCAGCTATGTGGGCGAACTCGGCTGGGAGCTGCACCACCCGATCGAACGTATGGAAGAGTTGTACGACGCCGTGGTCGCGGCCGGCGAACCGCTCGGTCTTGTGCACTTCGGTGCCTACGCCATGAACACCATGCGAATCGAGAAGGCATACAAGGCCCACGGTTCGGAAATGACGACCGAGATCACACCGATCGAGGCAGGCCTCGATCGATTTGTCAGCTACGACACCGAGTTCATCGGCAAGGCTGCGACGATGGCGCGCCGTGATCAGGCCGAGCCGCTCGAGATGACCCTGGTCTACGCCGAGGTAGGTGCCACCGACAACGACTGCCGGGGCAACGAACCCATATATGTTGGCGACCGTCAGGTGGGTCTCACCACCGGTGGAACCTACGGGCACTCGGTGGGCAAGAGCCTGGCGTTCGCCTACGTCGATCCCGACGTTTCCGAGGCCGGTACCGAACTCGAAGTGCAGCTCATGGGTGAACGCCGTCCGATGTGCATTCTGGCCGACGCTGCCTACGACCCGACCAACGAGGCGCCCAGAGCCTGAGGGCTTCGGACCGCTGTCGCCACCGAATCCAATCAGTCCAATCTCTCGAACAGGGGGTCGTTTGATGGTCGAGTCTCGTTCCCAACGGCGCGGTGGAGGCCGTCTCGGGCGTATTGCCCAGAAGGCCGCGCACATCCCAACCGAGCTGCGCCCGGTCAGACCGGGCATGTCGGGTGGCCACTACCGCCCCCTGACAGAGGGTCAATGCCAGGATGTGTACAACACGGCGATCGACCTGCTCGAGACGGTTGGTATGGGTAGCCCCATTCGCGAGTTCGTCGATGTGGTCACCGCTGCTGGGGGGTGGGCCGACGGAGACCGCCTGTACTTCCCGCGGGGGGTCGTCGAAGGTGCGATTGCCACCGCTGCCAAGGAATTCGTTTGGCACGGCTGGGACGACGACCGGTCGCTCGAGATCGGCGGAGATCGTGTCCATCTGGGCACGGGGGGAGCCGCCGTCCTGGTGCTCGACCACGAGACCAGGCAGTTTCGGCCGAGCACGTCGCGCGACCTGTACGACATGGCCCGCCTCGTCGACACCCTCGACAACATCCACTTCTTCGTTCGCACGTGTGTCACACGAGATATCGAGGACTTCTACGACGTCGATCTCAACACCGCATACGTGTGTGCCGCGGGTACCACCAAACCGATCGGTTCATCGTTCTTCAACCGCCAGCATGTGTACGAGATCGTCGACATGTACGACCACATGCTGGGAGGGGAGGGCAGGTTCGCAAAACGCCCATTCATGGTCGCCAACAACACATTTGTGGTGCCGCCCCTTCGATTTGCCGAGGAGTCGGCCGAGTGCATGGTGGCCCAGGTCGAAACCGGTATGCCCATCGACCTGCTCTCGGCCGGGCAGGCCGGTGCGACGTCTCCTGCCGCCCTGGCCGGGTCGTTGGCGCAGGCGCTGGCCGAGTGCCTTGCCGCGCTGACCGTCGTCAATCTGATGAAGCCGGGCCATCCGTGCATCATGGGCCTCTGGCCGTTCGTGTCCGATCTGCGCACCGGCGCGATGAGCGGCGGTGGTGGGGAGGAAGGTGTTCTGAACGCGGCCGCCGCCCAGGTCGTGAACTGGCTGGGTCTGCCGTCGGGTGTCGCCGCCGGCATGTCCGATTCGAAGGTGCCCGACAACCAGGCCGGCTACGAGAAAGGCATCAACATCACCCTGGCGGCCCAGGCCGGCGCAAACTGCATCTACGAATCGGCGGGGATGTTGGCAAGTCTGCTGGCCGTGTCGCCAGAGGCGCTCGTCATCGACAACGACATGATGGGCTCGATCAAGCGCACCATCAGGGGCATCGAGATCAACCCCGACACCCTGTCGCGCCCCGTCTTCTCCGAGGTCGTCGCCGGTCCGGGTCACTTCCTCGGGCATTCCCAGACCCTCGAGATGATGAACACCGAGTACATCTACCCCGACATAGGCGACCGTCGGACGCCCACCGAGTGGACCGACGCAGGCGCTCTCGACATGGCCTCGGCGGCCCATGCCAGGGTCCAGTCCATCCTCGCCTCACATCATCCGGGCCATATCTCGCCAGAGGTCGATGCCTCGGTTCGAGAGCGCTGGCCGATGATCGTCGATCTGTCGGGCTAGACCCCTATGCCAGCAATGCCTCGTAGATGTCGGCTGCTTCTTCGTTGAAACACACGAACGTGACCTCTTCGACATCGGTTGGTGTCGACCGGATCGTGTCGAGGGCTATCTCGGCGGCTGCGTCCAACGGATAGCCGTACACGCCGGTCGAAATGGCCGGAAACGCAATGGTTCTTGCGCCGACCGAGTGCGCCTCGGCCAGCGAGCTGCGATAACACGAGGCCAGCAGTTCGGGTTCACCGTCGGTGCCACCTCGCCAAACAGGGCCGACGGTGTGGATGACCCACCGTGCGGTGAGATCGAACCCGGGTGTGGTCCTCGCCTCGCCGGTGGGGCAGCCCCCGAGGACGCGGCAGTGGGCCACCAGTTCTGGGCCCGCCGCGCCGTGGATCGCCCCGTCGACGCCGCCGCCTCCGAGCAGCGACGAATTGGCAGCGTTCACGATGGCGTCGACGTCGAGCCGGGTGATGTCGCCCCGATGAATCGTCAACTCGGGAGAGGGCATCGTCATGGACCGATCCTCTCACGGATGTAATCCCGCTCGCGGCACGGGACCTCATCGTGCAACTTGGTGTGCGGCATGTGCTTGCACCTACCATCGAGCGTCACCACCACGGAGGAGTCCGCATGAAGATCTCGATGGCGCTCGGCGCCGGAAACAGCCTCGATCCCGCCGGCCTGGCGAAGCGGGCCCAAGACCTCGAGAGTGCCGGTGTCGACCTCGTCTGGGGTGGCGAGATCTACGGCTACGACCTCGTTTCGACCCTCGCCTACCTGGCCGGCAAGACCGAACGTATGCAACTCATGACCGGCATCTTGCCCATCTACAGTCGTACGCCTGCCCTCATCGCCCAGACGGCGATGACCATCGATGCACTCTCGGGCGGAAGGTTCGTTCTGGGGCTCGGCTCGTCTGGCGCCCAGGTGATAGAGGGCTGGCACGGTGTTCCGTTCCGCAAGCCGCTCGCCATGACCCGCGATGTCATCGAGATCTGCCGCAAGGTCTGGACGGGTGGCAAGGTCACACACGATGGCCGGGTCTTCAGCCTTCCCCTGCCCGAAGGTGAGGGAACAGGACTGGGCAAACCCCTGCGCCTCATGTGCCCGCCGCCCGACCACGACATCCCCATCACCATCGCGGCAATCGGCCCCAAGAACGTTCAGATGGCAGCCGAGATCGCCAACATGTGGCAGCCGATCCACTTCATGCCCGACAAGTTCAAGGATGTGTGGGGCGATTCTCTCGACGCCGGTCGCGCCAAGCGCGACGAGTCGCTGGGAGATCTCGAGATCATCGCCGGCGGCACCGTGGCCCTGGGCGACGGACCCCATGTCGATGCAGCGCGCGGTGCAGTGCGCAACCTCACCGGCTTCTACGTCGGCGGCATGGGTGCCCGTGGCAAGAACTACTACAACGATCTGTTCAAGCGGTACGGGTTCGTCGATGAGGCGATCGAGATCCAGGACAAGTTCCTCGGGGGTCAAAAGGGCGAGGCGATGGCTGCCGTGCCCGATGAATACATCGACAAGGCCAGCCTCACGGGCGACGAAGGGCGCGTTCGTGAACGCATCGAGGTGTACAAGGAGGTAGGCGTGACCTACCTGAACATCGACGTCGCAGACGGGCCGGAGGACACGTTGACGGTTATCGAGAAGATCAAGGCGTGGTCTGAGTAGACCCACACCAGCGGTATCTCGGGGTTCGGAGCTTCGATGTGCCTCCGCGCCCCGCTAGCTGGTCGGGGGCTCGAGCACCGCGGCGTTGGGGTTCAGTTCCATCGACAACTCGAGCTTCTCGTCGCTCGAGTCGTCTGCCGGCCAGATGGTGAGCATGCCCTCGTAGCGTTCGAGTAGGAGCACCGCCAGGTCTTGCCGTCCCCGGTATCGCTCTTCGAGAACGGCCGGCTCGTAGGAGCCTTCGTCGAAGAAATTCTGCCCGGCCGCAATGAGCACGGATGAGGTATCGAACACACCAGGGTCGGCCAAGAACGACACGGCATCGTCGAACGTGCCGTTCGGCAACGCCCAGCTGATCCTGATGCTTACGTAGGTGGTGCCCAGCTCGTGGTCGAACGAGTCGTCGCTGCGGTGTGCCATGTCGAGACGCGCCTCGTCGAGGGTGGCCACACCGGGCACTGGGACTTCGCCGAGCAATGCCTCTATGAGAGGTACCGGCGAGGCGGCGCCCGCTGCTGTCTCGAAGTCGTAGGTGTACCTGTAGCCGGCCAGTATCTCGATGTTGTCGCTGTACGAACCACCGACGATGTCCTCGGCTGCCCAGATCTTGATGTTGGGCAGGCGGCCACTGACCCCATTGACGATCTGATCCTCCTCGGCGGGGATGTACACGTGGTTCACCGAGTTTGGCCCGCCCTTGTCTCCCGGGTCCGATGCCGTGGCACCGTTGCGGCTGAAGTCGAGCTCGGTCATGATCGGGTCGTAGCGGTCGGTCACGGCGATCGACCCGGGTCCATAGCCGTCGATGTCGATATCGATGTCTTCGATCGCTCCATCGGCCGTCACCACCGAGTAGGCGAGGCTCCAACGATCGAGTTCGTCGACGTTGCTCATGGTGGCCGAGGCACGATGAAGTGTGGAGCCATTCGGCGGCTCTATCGGGAAGCCGAAACCGAAGAACTCCGACGCGACCACATAGACATCCTCGTCTCCCGCGACGGCGTCGACGACGTCGGCGACGAGGGTGGGCAGCTCGCCCAGATCGAGGGCGATGGCGCCAGACGGGGGTTGTGTTGGTGTCGTCCCTGTTGTTGTTGTCGTCGTGGTTTCTGGCCGTGAACTGGCCGGGGGCGTAGTGGTCGACGGGGTGGCGCTCTGCGCTGTCGACATCGTGGACGGCTCGCCGGCACTCGATTCGTCGATTGCCGAGGTGTTGTCACCTGCGCCGCACGCGGCGAGGATCAAGACGATCGATATCGCTGCAGCACCGCCCGCCGATGATGGACTGCTCATCGCCTCAGGTCCTTCCTCACATCTGTGCCGGATAGCCGACATCTGAAACCGTCGAGCCAACCGATCGTCGGAGCGGCCGGTCGAGGGCCGGTCCGAGCGGGAGACTGTTTCAACCCGACGGCACGTGATCTATTGTGCATCAGCCCAGTTGTGCAGTACACGTTCGCCGATGCAATCTCACACCTCGGAGTGCGCCACATCGACGTGACAGCGTCTCCAGCAGGTGTGGCAAGCCATGAGGGGAGACAGGAGATGACGATGTCAGAGGAACACGAAGCGTTCAGGGCGATGGTCCGCGACTATGTCGAGCGCGAGATCAACCCTCGCATCCCCCAGTGGGAGGAGGCCGAGATGATGCCCCTCCACGAGATCTTCAGCGACATGGCCAGGCTCGGAATGCTCGGACTCGAGTACGAGACCGAGTTCGGTGGTCAGGGTGCCGACCACATGTTCACGGTCATCCTCGCCGAGGAATTCGGCCGCTGCGATCATGGCTCGCTGCCCATGGCACTCGGTGTCCAGGTCGACATGGCGACCCCTTCTCTGGCGCAGTTCGGAACGGCCGAACAAAAGGAGCGGTATCTCGCGCCCGCTCTGCGGGGCGAGATGGTGGCCTCGATTGCCGTCAGCGAACCCGACCACGGTTCGGATGTGGCCGGAATCCGCACGAAGGCGGTGCGTGATGGCGACGAGTGGGTCATCAACGGGTCGAAGATGTGG
The DNA here is from genome assembly GCA_024228575.1 of Actinomycetes bacterium. Lineage (GTDB taxonomy): Bacteria > Actinomycetota > Acidimicrobiia > Acidimicrobiales > Poriferisodalaceae > JAAETH01. The sequence goes on along the minus strand of JAAETH010000109.1, from coordinate 38,681 downwards.
ATCACCAACTCGGTACAGGCCGACTGGTTGTGCCTGTTGGTGCGCACTTCGGACGAGGGTGGATACCAGGGCATGAGTCAGATCATCGTGCCGACATCGAGTCCAGGATTCAGCGTGTCGAAGAAACTCGACAAGCTCGGCATGCGGGCCTCGGACACCGCTCTGCTGAGCTTCGACGATTGTCGGGTTCCGGTCGGGAACACGATCGGCGAGATCGGCAAGGGCTTCCAGCAGCAGATGGCCCAGTTTGTCGTCGAGCGGTTGTGGGCCGCATATACGGCGGTCGGGGCTGGTGAGAGGGCGCTCGAACGCACAGCTGAATACCTGCGTGAACGAAAGGTCTTCGGCGAACCACTACTGGCCAAGCAATACATCCAATTCAGCCTGGCCGAACTGTCTGCGGATCTCGATCTCCTACGCGAATACTGCCGGTCGATCGCCGGGCGCCACGACGCAGGCGAGGACACGACCAGGCAGGCGACCATCGCCAAACTGAAGGCGGGCAGGCTGTTGCGCCAGATCGCCGACGTCTGTCTTCAGTACCACGGCGGTATCGGCTACGTCGAGGAGACGTGGACGGCGCGGTTCCTGCGCGACAACCGGATCATCTCGATCGGCGGTGGCGCTGACGAGGTGATGCTCCAGGTCCTCGCCCGCATGGACGGCTTCACGGCGTAGAGCCCTGATCGCCCATGCAGCACTTCGAGAACATCCTCTACTGCCCCTTCGGCGAGCGTGGCAACGAAACCGCGATGCGGCGCATCATTCATCTGGCGGGTGGGCGACACCCCAAGATCCACCTCCTCGACGTGGTTCCACCGGGCCAGCGTCATGTGGCGCGGCGTTCGCTCGTCGATCTGGCCAGACTCCACCCAGCCACGAAGGACGTCGAGGTCGAGATGTCGGTCGAATCGGGAAACCGGACCGATGCCATAGCCGGACGAATTGAGGAGTGCGGACACGACCTGGTGGTCATCACACCAGAGGACGACTCCGGTGCACAAAAAGCCACCGCTCGACTGGTTCGTGAATGCAGGATTCCATTGCTCGTGTTGAGGTCGAATCCGTACCGCAACGAACGTGTATTGGCCGCGGTGAACCCCACGAGTCGGCGGCGCGAGCTGAACATCGAGGTCCTCGCAGCGTCGCGGCTTGTCGCCGATCGGCTCGACTGCGAACTCGATGTTGTTCACGCCTGGCAGCTCTACGGTGAACCGGGCATGCGCGATTCGGGTTATGTCCAGGTCGGCGACGAAGAGATCGAGGCGAAGCTCGCGATCGAGCGCGAGATCAGACGGGTCGAGTTGGAGAAGATGCTCACCGACCCGCGAGTCGGTTTCGAGCCCGGCCAGACCCACCTGCCGAAGGGGCGAATGGTTCCGAGTGTTGCTCAGGTCGTGCGCCACGTCCACGCATCCATGCTCGTCGTCGGTTCGGCCGGGCGCACCGGCTGGAGGCGTCTGGTCATGGGCAACTCGGCTGAGAAGCTGGTCGAAGAGGTTCCCTGTTCTGTGATGGTGGTGTCGTGACCGATCTGGGCGAGGCACCCGCGCAGCGGTCGCCGCTGCGTTCGGTCGCCATGCCGACCGAACACGGCGGCTGGAGCCTGACCGCCGAACCGGTTCTTCTCGGGTTGTTGGTCGCCTGGTCGCTGCCGGGGCTCGCCCTGGGACTGGCGGCGATGATCGGGTTCATGGCTCGTACACCGTTGAAGGTCGTATTGGTCGATCGCTTCCGCGATCGTTGGCTCGACAGATCCACCCTGGCGGCCAGGGTTGCCGCCCTCGAGCTGGCAGTCATCGCTGGTCTCGCAGCGATCATCGTCGCCGGATCAGAAGGCAGGTTCTGGCTTCCGTTGTTGGTGGCCGCTCCGTTGATCGGTGTGGAGCTCTGGTTCGACATGCGCAGCCGCAGCCGGCGGCTGATCCCCGAGTTGGCCGGCAGCATCGGCATGGGGTCTGTCGCCACGGCGATCGCTCTCGCTGACGGGGGTCAGGTTGGCGGCTCCATCGGCCTGTGGTGTGTTCTGGCGGCGCGTTCGAGTGCAGCGATTCCGTATGTGAGGCTCCAGATCTTTCGTACATATGGTCGCCCCCACCGCGTGTGGCACAGCGATCTGGCACAGATTGCTGCGGTGGTAGCGGTCGTCGTCGGGTGGGGTTTTGATGCGGTCCCGATAGCCGCAGTGGTCGCGGTCGCCGCCGCGAGTGCAGCGAACCTGGTGTCGGCGAGGCGCGATCCGCGACCGGCGAAGGTCCTGGGCATGCAGCAGCTCGCTTTTGGTGTCGCTGTCACGCTGGTCACAGCGATCGCCGTGATCACGGCGGGTTTGGTCCACCCCTAGGAGCCGCGCTCACGAGCGGTGCACCAGCTCGCGGGGCGTGGCGAGCCCGTGAAGCCGGGTCCTCCGACCCTTCCATCCCGACAGCGTTCTCCTGATGATTGGAGCCAGTCCGAGATCGGAGAGAAATGACGCGGCGTTGGTTGTACCGATTCGACCAGGTTGATGAAGCGCAGGAGTATGTGGGTGGCGACTGGGAGGGTGTTCGCGGCCTTCTGGGTGGCAAGGGTGCCAACCTCGGCGACATGACCAGGCAGGGCATCCCGGTGCCGCCCGGCTTCGTCGTCACGACCGAGGCGTGCAACGCATACCAGGACGCCGACGGTGTCATGCCCGACGGTTTGTGGGATCAGGTCCTCGAGTCGATGGCCTGGCTCGAGGAACAGACTGGGAAGAGTTTCGGTGACCCCAAAAACCCCCTGCTCGTAGCCTGTCGCTCGGGAGCCAAGTTCTCGATGCCAGGAATGATGGACACCGTTCTCGACATAGGGCTGAACGACGAGGTCGTTGCGGGCATGGCCGAGGCGACGGGAAACGAGCGTTTTGTTCTCGATTCGTATCGCCGCCTCATCCAGATGTTCGGGGGAGTGGTGCTCGGGGTCGCCGACGAAACGTTCGAACACGTGTTGAAGACACAACGCGAACGCGCCGAGGTCGACAGCGACGCCGATCTGTCCTCGGCCGACCTCAGGGTCATCATCAACTCGTTCAAGACCGTTGTTGGCCTCCATTCGGACGTCGATTTTCCAAACGACCCCTACGAGCAGCTCCGGATGGCGGTTGAAGCCGTTTTCGAGAGCTGGCGAGGCAAACGTGCCTTCGACTATCGCACCGCGTCGGGTATCGACCACGACCTCGGTACCGCCGTCAACGTCGTGACGATGGTGTTCGGAAACATGGGCAACGACTGCGCGACCGGTGTGGCGATGAGCCGCGACGCAACGACCGGTGAAAACCACCTCGAAGGTGATTACCTGATCAACGCCCAGGGTGAGGATGTCGTAGCCGGCATTCGGCCGACGAAGAACATCACAAACCTCGGTGACGACATGCCAGAGGTGGCGGCCGAGTTTGCGGCTATCGCCAAACGACTCGAGACTCATCACCGCGACATGCAGGACATGGAGTTCACGGTCGAGGCAGGGAAACTCTGGATCCTTCAGACAAGAGCCGGCAAACGCACGGCTCAGGCGGCGGTCAAGATCGCTGTCGATCTGGCCAACGAGGGTCTCATCAGTCGAGAAGAGGCCGTCGTCAGGGTCACCCCCGACCAGATCGACTTCTTCCTCCATCCACAGTTTGACCCGGTCGCCATCGAGGCCGCCGGGGTGCTGACGACCGGGCTCAACGTGTCGCCCGGTGCGGCGGTCGGCATGGTGGCGTTCGACCCCGACCTGGCCGAGCGCTGGGTTGGCGAAGGCCGCGACGTCCTGCTCGTGCGTCCCGAGACCAAACCAGACGACGTCCACGGCATGCTCGCCGCAGTCGGCATCCTGACGTCGAGCGGTGGCCGAACGAGTCACGCGGCTCTGGTCGCTCGCCAGTTCGGCAAACCCGCCGTCGTTGGTGCGACCGACATCGAGATCGACCTCCAGGCCCGAATGATGACCGTCGGCCACACCGAGATTCACGAAGGCGACTGGGTGTCTGTCGATGGCACCACCGGCAGGGTGTACCAGGATCAGATCCCGACCATCGATCCCGATCTCGACAACGAATGGTTGTCGACCCTGCTCGGGTGGGCCGACGGGTTCCGGACACTGGGTGTGAGAGCCAACGCCGACGATCCGGTTGAGGCAGAGCGTGCTCGACGCTACGGCGCCGCTGGAATCGGCCTCTGTCGCACGGAGCACATGTTCTTTGCCTCCGACCGATTGCTGATCATGCGGAACATGATCACAGCCGAGACCCAGGTCGAACAGCGCGAGGCGATCGACCTGTTGTTGCCGCTGCAGCGTGGCGACTTCGACGGGCTCTTCAGGGCGATGGAAGGCCATCCGGTCATCATCCGCTTGCTCGATCCGCCACTTCATGAGTTCCTGCCGAACCATGACGAGCTCATCACCAGGGCCGCCGACCTCCGTATCAGGCTGGTGAACGCAAGCGACCTCGAGAGCGTCGACTCGCTCGTCGAAGAGCTGGCCGAGGTCAAGACAATGCAGGCCCGCGTCGAGGAACTGCGTGAAGAGAACCCGATGCTGGGGTTGCGCGGCGTGAGGCTGGGACTCAGGATCAGCGCCCTGATTCGTATGCAGGCCAGGGCGATCACCGAGGCCGCCCTCGATGTCCAGGCCGACGGCCACGAGGTCGATGCCGAGATCATGGTGCCACTCGTGGGCAACGCCAACGAGATGGCCGCGGCCCGGAAGCTCATCGAGGCCGAGATGAACGCTGTGTTCGACGAACGAAAGACGTCGATCAAGATCCCCATCGGAACGATGATCGAGGTTCCTCGGGCTGCCCTCACGGCTGGCCAGGTGGCCGAACACGCCGAGTTCTTCTCGTTCGGAACAAACGACCTGACCCAGATGACGCTCGGTGTCAGTCGCGACGATGCCGAAGCGAGTTTCCTGCTCGGGTACCTCGATGAACACATCATCGACGAGAACCCCTTCAGGTCCATCGATGAAGCAGGCGTCGGTCGTCTCATGGGTCTGGCGATAACCGAGGGTCGCGAAACCAGACCCGATCTGGTCGTCGGCATCTGTGGAGAACACGGCGGCGACCCGGCGTCGATCCGACTCTGCCAGCGGCTCGGCCTCGACTACGTCAGCTGTTCTGCGTATCGCGTACCCGTGGCCCGGCTCGCCGCGGCGCACGCCGCTATCGAGGAGAGCTGGGAGCAGTGACAAGATCGCGACCCGAGCCTGCCGCGACCGACGCCGAGCCCTTCGGTCGCGCTGGCTAGCGGCCCTTCTGGCGAAGGAATCGCACGGGCGAGAGCTTCACCTCTCGGATCGATCTCTCGAGTTCAGGGTCTTGGCGTTCGATCATGATCTCGACCAGGTCCGGGTAGTCGGCGCGTATGGCCGGCCCGATCGTGCCCAGCACGGTTTCGTCGCTGTGTGAACATCCCGAACAAGCACCCTCGCCGTGGAGCACGACGGACGACTCGTCGACCGCTATCACGGTCATGGCGCCACCGTGCGAAGCGAACACGGTACCCGCAGAGCGATCGACCACGCGCTGGACCTCGTCGATGGTCGGTGGGGGAGCGGTGTCATCGACCGCTGTCACCAGCCAGTGCTGCGGGTCATCGTCGAGATCGTCGAGCTCGAGCAGGAGGGCGGTCTGCACGTGGCCCACCGTCTGGTGCCAGGTGTCCGGATGTTCGGTGCGCACGAGTACGTTTCCGTTCCGAACAGCCACCTCTGCGATCGATCCGTCGGCGGCGAGTGAATGCAGGGGAACTCCATCGGGCAGGGTTCGTCGCCCTGGCGGTGCCGAGTCGAGGGCGTCGTGATGAGGTACCCAGCGCAACACCGCCGGGTCGGCGGTGCGTTCGACGTGGATCTGGCGCGGCCGCTTGGGCGCGCTCATCACAAAAGCTCCGCGATGGAGCGACCGATGAGCGCCGCCACATACGCGATGCCCAGCATCGAGCTCATCGCTATTGCGGGCCAACGCCACGAGTTCGTCTCTCGGTGCAGCACCGCGACCGTGGAGAAACACTGCAGCGCATAGACGAAGAAGATGAGCAACGCGACAACGGTGGGGCCGTCGAATGCTCTCGATCCGTCGGAGTTCTCGAGCGTGGCGATGCGGTCGGCCAAGGCATCCTCGTCCTCGGAGGCGGTCGTGATGGCCAGGGTCGAGACGAATACCTCGCGCGCCGCGAGCGAGCCGATGAGTGCCACATTCGTCCGCCACTCGAAGCCGAGCGGCGCCAACACGGGCTCGAGTGCCTTGCCTGCACGTCCAGCGATGCTGTGCTCCATCTCATAGCTGGCTTGTTCGGCTTCGCTCAGAGTGTCGGGTGGGGTCGTGTTCGGCAGCGACAGCAGAACCCACAAGATGATGGTCGTGCCGAGAATGACCGTTCCGGCCTTGCGGGCGAACGACCAGACCCCGTCCCAGACGTGTAGAAGGACCGCTGTTGCAGTCGGCCGACGATAGGCGGGAAGCTCCATCATGAAGGGAGCGGTGGGCCCGCCGAGCATCGTCTTGCTGAGTACCGCCGAATACACCAGGCCAGATAGTGCCCCCAACAGATACAACCCGAACAGTGCAAGCCCTTGGCTCCGCAGCGGCCCAATAGCACTCTCATTCGGTACGAAGGCCGCGATCAGCAGGGTGAACACAGGCAGACGTGCCGAACAGGTCATGAGAGGAGCTGCCATCATCGTCACGATGCGGTCGCGCTCGTTGGGGATGGTTCTTGCCGACATGATGCCTGGCACGGCGCACGCAAACGACGACAACATGGCGATGAAGCTGCGTCCCTCGAGCCCGAACCGTCCCATCACGCGGTCGGCCATCAGCGCAGCCCTGGCCAGGTAGCCGACACGTTCGAGCAATCCGATTATCAGGAACAGCAGGGCGATCTGGGGAACGAAGACAAGAACACCACCAACACCTGCGATGACGCCGTCGGCCAGCAGATCGCCAAAGGTGCCGCCGACGTTGTCCCTGACCCAATCGCTGAAGTCGCCGATGACGGTCTCGAGCCAGTCGACGGCGGGTGTTGCGAGCGTGAAGATCGATTGGAAGAACGCCAACATGACAGCGATGAACGCAGCGGGCCCCCAGACGGGGTGGAGCAGAACTGAGTCGATCCGGCGGGTGCGTTCGTCCGCGTCGAGAGGCGCCACGACCGAGGCGATGATCGAATCGATCCAGGCAGTGCGCTCGGCGAGTGTGTCGGGGGGAGCGACGATCGGGCGGATCCAGTCGTGAGGGTCTACGAGAAGACCTTTCACCGTTGCCATTCCCACACCACGGTGGCCGATGACTCCGACGACGGGTATGCCCAGGGCGTCCGACAGTCGGGTGAGGTCGACAGAACCGTGGCGAACAGCGACCTCGTCGACCATGGTCAACACGAGGCAGGTCGGTAACCCCAGCTCGAGAAACTCGGCCAGCAGGAAGAGTGATCGGTCGAGAGAGGTTGCATCGGCGATCATCACCAGGGCGTCGGGTGGACGGAAACCTTCCAGACGTCCGTGGAGGGCGTCGGAGACCACGGCCTCGTCTGGGCTGATCGGCTCGAGGCCGTAGGTTCCGGGAAGATCGACGAGCTCGACCATCCGTCCGCCGATCTCGACGGTTGCTTCGCGGCGACTCACCGTCACGCCCGGGTAGTTTGCCGTTCTCGACCTGACACCGGTCAGGCTGTTGAACACGCTGGTCTTTCCCGCGTTGGGGCTGCCGACAATTGCGATCTGGAAAGCTGCTGCTTCTGTGACGTTCGGGGGGGCCATCAGCCGGTCGGTTCGCCCGTCAGCTCGACCTCGATCAGGTCGGCGGCACGGCGCCGAAGAGCGAGGCGAGTGGACCTGACTTCGAACACGATGGGATCTCCGAGGGGAGCCTTGCGCTCCACGATGACAGGTGTGCCGGGCACAAAGCCGATTTCCTGGAGGCGACGGCCTTCGCCCGAGGGTCCCTGATCGACGCCGAGCACGACGGCATGAGAGCCTGTCGGTAGCTGCGACAACCGCGTCGGACACATCGGGGGGAACCTCGGGGTTGGTGCCTGGACTAGTGAGACTGCATCTTGCTCAGCGGGTTCGTCCCGGGAGTGTGCTGCAGTGTCAAGCTAGCTTAACAAGCTTCCCGCAGTGTTGTGACCGATTCGATCAGCCGGTCATCTCGGCCTGGTGAGTGATGCAGTAGCGGGCCGCTGGCTCGAAGTCCATGCGCTCGTCGCGGATGGGCTCCCCACAGCGTTCGCAAAGCCCGAAGGTGCCGGCCTCGAGCTTCGCCACGGCTTCGTCGACCCGCTTGATCTCGTCGTCGAATCGATGCAGCATCGATGTTTCGAGTTCGAGTTCATAGGTTGCTGCGCCACGGTCGGCGTGGTGCGAGTCGATCGTTGTGATGGTGCCGTTGTGTTCGCGGTCGTCGTGGGGTTCGTGTTCGTCGATGATGCTCGCTCTGAGACCTACGAGACGTTCGCGCTCGGCGGTGAGCCGCTCGAGCCACTGTTCGTTGGACACCGGCTGGATCGCGTCGTTGTCCGACATCTCGTCTACCTCCTGGCGTGTCGCGCAGTGTTGGCTGCGACGCCCGTACGTTTGTTGGTCACGGGGAGTGTTCCATGATCGAGAGGGTGCGAGACCTCTGCGCAACCCCCTCTGTTGTCCATCGTCCAGGGCGTCGTCGAGATGAGGTAGGGGCACAAGTCACACCCGTCGACACGGGGGCCGGCTACCCGGTGTGTTGTGCAGCCCCCGAGTTGAGCTCGAGTATGCGGATTCCCCGGACTCGGACACATCTCGCCAGCGGTGAAACGTCTATGGCCACACGGTTGATGACATCAGTTGAAGTCGGCGAACGTCTTTCCCTCGTCGACCATGCGCTTCAGCATCGCGGCCGGCTCCCACCTGTCGCCGTGTCTGGCTTGTAGCACCTCGAGTTGTGCCACCAGCTCGGGGATCCCGTAACGGTCTGCGTACCACATGGGACCACCCCGGTACTTCGGCCAGTTGTAGCCGTTGATCCAGGTGATGTCGATGTCCGATGGGCGGATGGCGATGCCTTCGTCGAGGATCTTCGCGCCCTCGTTGATCATCGGCAGCACCAAGCGTTCGACGATCTCGTCGGATGTGAACTCGTGGGCCTCGGCACCGCCCTTTGCAGCGAACTCTGCCACCAGTCCTGCCACGACGTCGGACGGGCTGCCAACCCTGTTCTCGTCGTAGTCGTAGTAGCCGGCCCCGGTCTTTTGGCCCCGTCGGTCGAGTTCGCACAGAGCGTCGCGCAGGCGAATGTCGGGTTGAGAGGTTTCCTTGCTCCAACCGATGTCGAGTCCGGCGAGGTCGCTCATCTGGAACGGCCCCATCGCGAAGCCGAAGTCGAACAGCGCCTTGTCGACATCCCAGGGCATGGCTCCCTCGTCGAGCATGGCGTTCGCCGAGTCTCGGCGCTGGGCCAACATACGGTTGCCGATGAAGCCGTCGCACACCCGCGCCAGTACGGCAATCTTTCCGATGCGCTTGCCGATCTGCATCGCGGTGTTGATGACCTCGATGGACGTCTTCTCGGCTCGCACCACCTCGAGCAGTTTCATGACGTTGGCCGGCGAGAAGAAGTGCATGCCGATGACCGACTCGGGCCTTGACGTCGCCGACGCGATCTCGTCGATGTTCAGGTAGCTGGTGTTGGTCGCGAGGACCGCGCCTGGCTTGCAGATGCCGTCGAGTTTGCCGAACACGTCCTTCTTGATGTCCATGTTCTCGAATACGGCCTCGATGACCATGTCGACCTCGGCCAGGTCGTTCATGTCGAGCGACGGCGTCAGCATGGCCATGCGGCGCTCGGCTTCTTCCATCGAGAAGCGACCGCGTTTGGCGCTGCGTTCGTAGTTGGTTCGCACGACCCCGAGGCCACGGTCGAGAGCCTCCTGTTTCATCTCGACGATGGTCACCGGAATGCCTGCGTTCAGGAAATTCATGGCGATGCCGCCACCCATGGTGCCCGCGCCGATGATGCCCACGCTGTTGACGGGCACGACGGGTGTGTCCTTGGGGACGTCCGGAATCTTCCAGACCTGACGCTCGGCGAAGAAGACGTAGCGCATGGCAGCCGACTGTTGACCGCTGACCAGTTCGGTGAACAGCCGACGTTCGTTGGCCAGCCCCTCGTCGAAGGGCAGGTTCACAGCCCCTTCGACGCACTGGATGATGCTCTCGGGAGCCGCGTAGCCACGGAACTTGCGTGCGTTGGCCTTGCGGAAGTCGTCGAAGAGGCCGGGGTTGGATCGGTCTGCATCGACGTTGTCTGTCAGGTCGCGGATCTTGGCCAACGGCCGACCCTCGGCGACGATGCGCCTGGCGAAGGCCTTGGCGTCGTCGAGGAGGTTGCCCTCGCCGGCGAGTTCATCGACCAGGCCCATCTCGAGGCACGCAGCGGCCGGTACGTGGGTGCCCTGGGTCATGAACTCGAGGGCCTTCTGGGCCCCGACGATGCGGGGCAGTCTCTGGGTCCCACCGGCACCGGGGAGCAGGCCGAGGTTGACCTCGGGCAGGCCGCACTTCGCGCTGGGCACGGCGATGCGGTAGTGAGCACACAAAGCGACTTCGAGGCCGCCGCCGAGTGCGGTGCCGTGGATGGCGGCGACGACAGGCTTCGTCGAGCCCTCGATCATCGCCTGAACCTCTGGCAGTTCCTTGCCGGCCCTCTTGCCCCCGAACTCGCTGATGTCGGCGCCGGCGATAAAGGTCCGCCCAGCGCAGATCAGCACGATCGACGCTGCGTCGCTGACGATCGCCTGCTCGAACGCGTCGTAGAGCCCGTCGCGCACGACCGCGCTGAGGGCGTTCACCGGGGGCGAGTCGAGGGTGATGACGGCTACATCGCCGTCGAGGGTCAGGTCGGTTACTTCGTTGATGGCGGTCACTGGATCTCCTCGATGATTCCTAGGTCCTTGGCGCGCTCTTGGATCCAAAGCGGTGGAGGCTCTGGTTCTCCGGCGATCTTGTGGGCGACGTGGGGACCGTTCTCGTCCCATACGTGGCAGGTGTTCATGATGCGTTTCCACGAGTCGTTGTCGTCGCGGCTCTCGAGCATCGGGTCGGGTTCGTCGTTCAGATGGGCTTCGGCCTGGCGCATCGACCAGAAACACTGCATGGCCACGGGGGCCATGGCCTGGAGCAGGGCGGTGACGTGTGTGCATCCCCTCGGCCCGCCGAACAGCTCGCGGACCTTGTGGGTGAAGCCTCGCGCTATCGATAGCCCGATGAGGTTCTGGTAGTGCGTCGTGATGCCGGGACAGTCGCCGTGTGGATGGGTCTCGAAGTCGGTGTTGACTCCGACGATCTCGAGGGACGGGAACCCGACCTCGATCGACAGCTGCATATGGTGGATGGTCATCGGGTCGGGATCGCCGCGCAGGTATAACCCTGGTGGTTTCTGGTCGCGAATAGCACCCTGGATCAGGAGGCGGTCGGAGGCGATGTGATAGGCCCTGATCCGATACTCGCGGTCGTGGAGTATCGGCCGAGCGCCCGGGGGCGGCGGAGGCAGGATCGAGTCGGTCTTGAACATGTCGATTTCCATTGCGGGCACGATGAAACCAGACCCGGGACTCATCCGCCCAATCCGCGCCAAGGAACCCAGCCCACTCAACCCCGATCTGGGCGTGATCGTGGCTGCTGGGGCGACCGACGATGGAGACAGGTTGGTGGTCGGGAAAGTGGTTCTGGTGCGACATGATGTACCGATGGCTGGTTGGCAGTTCTGGATAGACCGAGGGGGTACGTTCACCGACGTGGTCGGGCGCCGACCGAACGGTTCGACCGTCACCCACAAGTTGTTGTCGGAGAACCCTCGTCGCTACCCGGATGCAGCGATCCAGGGCATCCGAGACCTTCTCGAAGTCGCCCAGGGTGAACCGCTGCCCACCGACATCATCGATTCGGTGAAGATGGGCACCACCGTCGCCACGAATGCCCTGCTCGAACGCCAGGGCGAGCCGACGGTGCTGGTGACCACCCGCGGATTCGCGGATGCGTTGCGCATCGGCTACCAGGCCAGGCCCGACATCTTCGCCCTCGACATCGTCCTGCCCGAGATGCTGTACACCAGGGTCATCGAGGCCGACGAGCGGGTTACGGCCGACGGCGAGGTCCTGGTCGAGCTCGACGAGGCCAGGGTCACCACCGATCTCCAAACGGCGCGGGCCGACGGTTTCGACTCTGTCGCCATATGCCTGCTGCACGGCTACCGCCACGTCGAGCACGAGGCGGCAATAGGTGCCATCGCACGCAGGATCGGATTCGGCCAGGTCTCGGTCAGCCACGAGGTGTCGCCCCTCATGAAGCTCGTGTCGCGAGGTGACACAACCGTCGTCGATGCCTATCTGTCGCCGGTGTTGCGGCGCTACGTGAACCAGGTCGACGCCCAACTCCGATCGACCGACGACGGCGTCGAAGCCACGGAACGCCCCCGGCTGATGTTCATGCAGTCGAACGGTGGCCTGACCGACGCCCACAGTTTCCAGGGCAAGGATGCCCTCCTGTCGGGCCCAGCAGGGGGAGTGGTGGGCATGGTGCGTACCGCCGAGGCGGCCGGGTTCCACGAGCTCATCGGGTTCGACATGGGCGGCACGTCGACCGATGTATCCCACCACAGCGGCGAACTCGAACGCACCTATGAAACCGAGGTTGCGGGCGTGCGGGTCAGGGCGCCGATGATCGACATCCACACGGTCGCTGCCGGCGGCGGTTCGATCCTGCACTTCGACGGCGCTCGTATGCGGGTGGGCCCCGACAGCGCCGGAGCCGATCCCGGCCCTGTGTCGTATCGAAATGGTGGGCCGCTGGCGGTCACCGACTGCAACGTCCTGCTCGGGCGGCTACGAGCAGAGTTCTTCCCACCCGTGTTCGGGCCGGAGGGCGAGGACGAACTCGACTCCGAAGCGGTCGCCGAGCGGTTCAACGACCTTGCGACCGAGATCGCCGAAGCGACGGGTACCGACCAGACTCCGGAACAGGTCGCAGCGGGTTTCCTCGCGATCGCCGTCGAGTCGATGGCGAATGCCATCAAGAAGATCTCGGTCCAGCGGGGCCACGACGTCACCAGCTACACCCTCGTCTGTTTCGGAGGCGCAGGGGGCCAGCATGCCTGCCTGGTCGCCGACCGACTGGGCATCACCCGGGTCCACATCCACCCCTACGCCGGGGTGTTGTCGGCTCTCGGCATCGGGCTCGCCGATGTTCGTCGGGTCGAGGATCATGCGGTCGAGGACGAGCTGACGGACGACCTGGTCGCTTCGCTCGAGCCTCGCTGGCACGAACTCGAAAGCAACTGCGCCGGTGCGATCGGCGCACAGGGTGTTCCCAGTGAACACACGACCCTTCACCGCCGGGTGGCCGTTCGGTACCACGGATCGGACACTTCGATCCAGGTCTCGGCCGGCATGGCCGGCGACATCGCCGAGGGATTTGAACAAGTCCACCGGGCCCGGTTCGGATTCATCAGCCCTGACAAGGCGATGATCGTCGAGTCGATGCATGTCGAAGGTGTGGGTCACCACGATCGGGTCGACATGGTTTCGGCCTCCGCTGCCGGCGACACCGAACTGGTGCAGCACACTCGCCCGGTCGTATTCGATGGACAGCGCACCGACACCCCGTTTGTCGAGCGCACCTCGATGACGGCTGGCACCCAGGTCACAGGGCCGGCCGTGATCTTGGAAGCCACCGCCACAACGGTCGTCGAACCGGGCTGGCAGGCGACGGTGAACGACCTTGGCGACCTCGTACTCGACCGTGTCGTCGCCCTGCCCGATCGGGTAGCGGTCGGCACATCGGTCGATCCCGTGCAGCTCGAGATCTTCAACAACCTCTTCATGAACATCGCCGAGCAGATGGGAGTTGTGCTCGAGAACACCGCAGCGTCGGTGAACATCAAGGAGCGCCTCGACTTCAGCTGCGCCGTGTTCGACCCCGGTGGCGACCTGATAGCCAACGCGCCTCACATGCCCGTCCACCTGGGTTCGATGAGCGAGTCGATCAAATCGATCATCCGCAACAACCCGAACATGGCGCCCGGCGACGTCTACGTCATGAACGCCCCCTACAACGGGGGGACCCACCTGCCAGACATCACGGTCATCAAGCCGGTCTTCGACGACGGTGCCGAGGCAGGGGCGCGGCCGATCTTCTTCGTCGCTTCGAGGGGTCATCATGCCGATGTCGGTGGCACCGTTCCGGGATCTGCACCAGCCGACTCGACCACCGTCGACGAGGAAGGTGTGTTGCTCGACAACGTGTTGCTCGTGCACGACGACCGCTTCCAGCACGACGAGATAGAGGCCCTGCTGACCGGTGGTCCGCACCCGTGCCGCAATCCGGTCCAGAACATCGCAGACCTCGAAGCACAGGTGGCAGCCTGCGAGAAGGGCACGGAGGAACTTCGACGAGTCATCGACCACTTCGGGCTAGATGTCGTCCATGCCTACATGGGACACGTGAAGGACAACGCCGAAGAGTCGGTTCGGCGCGTCATCGGTGCATTGTCGGACTGCGAGTTCACCTACCTGATGGACGACGGCCATCGGGTGAAGGTCAGCATCACCGTCGACAACGACGAGCGATCGGCGATCGTCGACTTCACAGGCACGAGCGGCACACATCCCGGCAACTTCAATGCACCGTCGGCCATCGCCCACGCTGCGGTCCTGTACGTGTTTCGGACGCTGGTCGACGACGATATCCCGCTGAACGCCGGCTGCATGAAGCCGATCACCGTCGTGTTGCCCGACGAATCGATGATCAATCCGACCTACCCGGCGGCCGTGATCGCCGGCAATGTCGAGACCAGCCAGATGATCGTCGACACCCTGTACGGAGCCCTCGGAGTGATGGGTGCTGCTCAGGGGACGATGAACAACTTCATCTGGGGCAACGACACACACCAGTACTACGAGACGATCTGCGGTGGGTCAGGTGCAACCGCCAACGCCGACGGTTGCTCGGCGGTGCACAGCCACATGACCAACAGCCGGCTGACCGACCCCGAGGTTCTCGAATGGCGTTACCCAGTGCTGCTCGAGAGCTTCCACGTTCGTAGCGGATCGGGCGGTGCCGGCGCACATCGCGGGGGCGACGGTGTGGTTCGGCGCGTTCGTTTCCTCGAGGCGATGGAGGTCAACGTGTTGTCCGGACACCGAAGTGTCGCTCCGTACGGTGCCGCAGGCGCCGAACCGGGTGCAGTTGGCAGGAACCGCAAGATTGCAGCCGATGGAACGGTCACCGAATATGGTGCCACCGTCCAAACGGAGGTCGATGTCGACGATCGTTTCGAGATCGAAACCCCCGGTGGGGGTGGGTTCGGGTTCCCAGCCAGGAGCGTCGAGCAGCCGTGAAGCAAGGACATCTGTCAGCCTCGAGCCCCGAGGTCGATGCCAGAATCGCCGACTGGCGCCCCGATCTCGAAGCTGCAACAGCGGGGCTGTATCCCGATCGGTCGAGCGAGATCGTGGAGATCCTCATCGAGAAGGCCCGAAGGTGCGCCGAGAAACGCAGCGATGCCCTGATCGACCTCGATCACCGGCGACTGTCTCGGCCCGACTGGTACCAGCACCCGGCACGTATCGGCTACATGGCCTACGCAGATCGATTTGGCGGCGATCTCGACGGCGTTCGAAAGCGATTGCCATACCTGGGCGAACTCGGCGTCGACGTCGTGCACCTCCTGTCACTGCTGACACCGCGCGAAGGCGAAAGCGACGGCGGCTTCGCCCTGCGTGACTACCGTCGACCCGACCCCAGGCTTGGATCTCGTGAGGCGCTCGACGAACTCGTCGCCGACCTGCGCACCAACGACATGAGCCTTTGTGCCGATTTCGTAATGAACCACACCAGCGACGACCACGAGTGGGCCAACGCCGCAAGAGAAGGCTCGGAGTATCACCGCGACCTGTTCATCACCTTCGAGGATCGGACGCTCGCCGACCGATACGAACTCGCGTTGCCCGAAGTGTTTCCAACGATGGCTCCGGGCAACTTCACATGGGTCGATGGTCTGGATCGGTGGGTCTGGACGACGTTCCGCGAATTCCAGTGGGATCTGAATTGGGCGAACCCCGACGTCATGTTCGAGATGGCAGAAGTAGCCCTCGATCTGGCGAACCTCGGCGTCGACATCCTCCGCCTCGATGCCATCGCCTTCACGTGGAAACGAATGGGTACGAACTGCCAGAACCTGCCAGAAGCCCACCTGGTTGCGCAGGCTCTACGCGCCGTGGTCGGCATCGGCGCGCCGGCGACAATCCTTCTGGCCGAGGCCATCGTCGGGCCTGACGACCTCGTCGGTTACCTCGGGCGCCACCACCTGGAGCGTCGCGAGTGCGAACTCGGCTATCACAACCAGCTGATGGTCCAGGGCTGGTCGATGCTGGCGACCCGGCGTAGCGATCTCGCGCGTATTGCCCTCTCGCGCCTTCCCGATCCACCCGACACGGCGACCTGGTTCACCTATGTTCGGTGCCACGACGACATCGGCTGGGCGATCGACGATTCCGATGCCGCTGCGGTCGGGGTGACCGGGCAAGGGCATCGCGACTTCCTGGCCCGATACTTTCGCGGCGACTTCGACGGCTCATTCGCCAGGGGAGTTCCCTTCAGCTCGAACCCCGAGGCCCGCGACGAGCGAACATCTGGAATGGCTTCGACTCTCGCAGGTGTCGCTGCGGGGTTGGAAGAGAGCGACACGTCGATGATCGAGATGGGGGTTCGACGCATGCTCGCGCTCTACGGCCTCGCCTTCGGATATGGCGGAGTTCCGATCATCTACATGGGCGACGAGGTGTGTCAGGGCGACGCTCATGGATACCTGGACGATCCGAGCCTGGCCGGCGACAGCCGCTGGTCACACAGGCCATCGTTCGACGAGGATCTCGTCGCCGAACGCCACGATGCCTCGACTCCTGCAGGCCAGATGTGGTCTGGTCTCAGCGGCCTGGTCGATGCTCGCCGCCGTTGCCTCGCCCTGCACGGCTCGGTTTCGTCGCATCCGGTCGACGTCGGTGACGAAGCCGTGTTTGCGTGGCATCGATACCATCCCAGGTACGGCACCTTCTTTGGTCTGTTGAACGTGGGTGACACACCGGTCGAGGTGGTCGTGCCCGACTGGGCCGGCCCCGACAGCCTTCACGACGTGCTGGCGCCCGACGAAGACGACTTCACCGTTCTCGAACCCCTACAGGTTCGGTGGCTCGTGCAATCCGAGTTCCTGCTTCCAATCCCAGAGCCCGGGGGTCGGTCGAACTCCCACGTCGTGAACTAGAGCTGCCGGTGGCATTGTCCGACCCCAGAGCGAAGTACCGTGAGCGCCATGACCGAACGATCCATCTCTCGTTTCCCGATCCCGTCGCTCGACGAGATGCCGGACGACATCAGGACCATGATCGAACAGGTTCAGGAGAAGTCGGGTTTCATCCCGAACGTGTTCCTGGCGCTGGCCCATCGTCCCGCCGAATTCCGGGCCTTCTTCGCCCTTCACGATGCTCTGATGGACAAGTCCGATGGCCTCTCGAAAGCCGAGCGCGAGATGATCGTGGTCGCCACCAGCGCGGTCAATGAATGCCTCTACTGCGTCGTCGCCCACGGAGCCATCCTGCGCATCAGGGCCAAGAATCCACACATAGCCGATCAGGTGGCGATCAATCCGTTCAAGGCCGACGTGACAGAGCGGGAACGTCACATGCTCGATTTTGCGCTACACGTCTGCGGCGATGCCGGATCGATCAGCGACGACGACCTCCAGGCGATGCGCAACAACGGCTTCACCGACGACGAAATCTGGGACATCGGCGCCATCACGGCCTTCTTCGGCATGTCGAACCGGCTGGCCAACCTGTCGTCCATGCGACCCAACGACGAGTTCTACTCGATGGCTCGTTAGTCGCTCGGTTGGGCGATCGCCGGAAGGGCAGCGGCGGCTGTCAGCAACGCCAGCACCAGCAGGGCTACGGCGAACGGTGTCACCGAGGTCTCGATCGTCGATGCCACGATCCAACCGAGGAAACTGCCGCCTGCGAGGCGTATGGCGCTGGTCAGCGACGATGCCAGGCCGGCCATGTCGCCCATCGGCTCAAGGCTGAGCGTGTTCAGGTTTGGCATCAGGAACGTGAACGTCCCCATGGCGAGGCCCAACACGGGCATGAACACCCAGATGTTCGGCTTGCCGTCTGCGCTCGCGCTGATGGCAACCAGAACCGCCGCTCCGATCACCGGGGCGAAGATGATCTGTCGCACCACACGTCTCATGCCGATCCTGGTGACTGCCCAGCCGTTGAGCAATGCGCCGGCTGCGAACAGCAGCGCGATACCGCCGAAGAAGAAGGGGAACTGACTCCTGCGGTCGAAGATCTCGCCGATGATCAGCTCGCTGGTCGCCAGCCACGCCGTCATCACACCCTGAAGGAACAACGAGGCGAGTGTTGCGTAGACCGTCATCGGTGTCGTGGCGACGCGCTTGGCCCCGTCGAGCAACGTCGTCAGTTCGAGGGGCCGCCTGTGTTCAGGGGCGAGGGTTTCTGGAAGGCGAGTGGTCCACAACCAAACGGCGGTGCCTCCCAGGGCGCATGCCCAAAAGGTCGCCTGCCACGGCAGGAATGCAATGATCGCTGAACCGAGCGAAGGCGCGAAGATCGGAACGACCATGAAGACGGCCATGATCACCGACATCGCCCTGGCCATGGCGTCGCCTTCGAGCACGTCGCGAACCACGGCGACGGCGATGGTTCGACATCCAGAGGCGCCAAGCGCCCACACGAACCGACCGACCAGCACAAGCCACAACGATGGCGCCAACGCCGACCCGATGGCGGCAACCACGTACACGAAGAGGCTGGCGGCGAGAACGGGTTTGCGTCCGAAGCGGTCGCTCAGAGGTCCCCAGAGGAGTTGACCGACCGCCAACCCGAAGAAGAACACGGTGATGACCTGGGTGATCTCCGGCGATGCGTCGCCCAACCCGAATGCCTCGCGCATCTCGTCGAGGGCGGGCAGCATCAGGTCGATGGACAGCGCCGTCAGCGCCATGATGGCGGCGATCATGGGAATGAATTCGCGCCGGCCTATGCGGGAGTCGCCTTCGATCACCGGGCGACTGTAGCCGCCGCGCCTCATCGTCCCTGCGCCGAGACTCGCATCGCGCGGCGATACTTGGACGGTGCACGTCGTGCTTGTCGCCCCATCCATCGCCCCGAACACAGGGAACATCATCCGATTGTGTGCAAATACGGGTGTCGATCTGCACCTGGTCGAACCCCTCGGTTTCGAGATGGACGCGTATCGCCTGCGGCGGGCGGGCCTCGACTATCACGACATGACCAATGTGGTGGTACACACATGTCTCGACAATGCCCGCTTGTTGCTCAGAGGTCGATGGATGGCTTTCACGTCATCCGGCTCGACCCGATACACCGATATCGAGTACACGACGGACGACGTACTGGTATTCGGCAACGAGACAACCGGGCTGGCCGATGACGTGCTCACCTCGTTCGACGAGTCGACCAAGGTCTCGATCCCGATGATGCCGGCGAACCGCAGCCTGAACCTCGCCAACGCCGTGTCGATCGTCGTGTACGAGGCCTGGCGGCAGAACGGTTTCGCAGGGTCGGCCTGACCTGCACCAGCCTGGGATATCGCTCACAGAAGGATTCTGCTCCAGTTGCCCCCCGGACACGCCGAAACAGGTTCGGTAGACCCGAGCGGCTGCTCAAAGGAGAACCCCATGCGTCGAGAGAAGAAAACGAAGAGAGACCCAAAGGCGGTGATCTGGGTCGCGGTCGCAGCGGTGTTCGTAGCGGCGTCGGCGATGATCGGTTTCCAGCAGGAAGGTGCTGGCGCCTCAGACCACGGAGACCACGACACACCGGCCGATAGCCACCATGATGATCATGGCGACAGCCACGATGTCGAGGACGAAGTGCACGTCGAGGACAGCGGTCACTGACGCTCGAGCGGACTCGTTCGCCAGCTCGCTTTCACCCCGCCGACACCCTCAGTATCTCGGGTTGGTGACGGGCACACACCTGATACCGACGCTGCGATGGCCGTGCCAGATCTCAGCGGTCGCCCCATTTCTCGTCGAACTCCCAAACATCGTCGAACCCCATCAGGTTGTGCATTTCGCCGATCGCCATGATGTCGTGGGCGAGGCCGTTGCTGGTGCCGTGTTCGTGCAGGTGTCGATAGACCGACTGGAGGAGAGCCGCGGTCGACAGCAGGGCTGTCACCGGTGAAATCGCGATCGCAAACCCCAGTTCTTCGAGCAGCTCGCGGTTGATGATCGGTGAGAACCCGCCCTCGACCAGATTCGCCATCAGCGGTGCCTCGACCGTCTCGGCGATGCGTCGGAATTCGTCGAGATTCTCGGGTGACTCGATGAACACGACGTCGGCTCCCGCCGCCGCATAGGTGTTTCCACGGGTGATGGCTTCGTCGATGCCGAGGGTTGTCCGTGCGTCGGTGCGGGCGATGATCAAGAAGTTCTCGTCGGTGCGGGCGTCGAGGGCAACCTCGATCTTGGTCACCATGTCGGACATCGGCACAACCGTGCGTCCCTCTGCATGACCACACTTCTTTGGAAACTCCTGATCCTCGAGCTGGATCGCCGAGACGCCTGCGGCCTCATACCCCTTGACGGTGCGATCGACGTTCAACAGGCCACCGAAGCCGGTGTCGGCGTCGGCGATGAGGGCGGTCGATGTGCCGCTGCAGATCGCACTCGCACGGCCGACCATCTCGGAATATGTGGCCATTCCGGCGTCGGGCAAGCCGAGGTGCGAAGCCGAAATGCCATAACCAGACATGTAGAGCGCATCGAAACCGGCCCTGTCGGCGATTCGTGCCGAAACCATGTCGAACACACCTGGCGCGATCGTCAGGTTGCCCCTTCGCACCCGATCGGCCAGCGCGGCTCGCTCCGTGCGGCTCATCTGTTTGTTCTCGCCTTCTGGTCGGCCCTTCGGGCCTCCTCCGTGCGGCTCATCTGTTTGTTCTCGCCTTCTGGTCGGCCCTTCGGGCCTCCTCCGTGCGGCTCATCTGTCTTCGACCAGGCCTGTGATTCGCGACCCTCGAGTCACGACGTGCTGAGACTCCCAGTCCTTGATCGCCTCGGCGACTGACTCGATCGACCACATGTCGTCGGTGCTGACGACATCGGCTGGGGGCCACTCGACGTAGCGTTTGATGCGGTTTCCTCCGACCCAGTACACCTGGGCCGTCGCAGGGCAGTCGGCAGCGAGAAGCCAGCCGACGAGAGGCGAGATGTTGGCGGCATCCCACTGGTCGAAGCTGCCGTCGGTCGGTTCCCCGATACGTTCGCCGAGCCCCGGTGTGGCCAGTGTCATCCTGGTCCGCGCCGACGGTGCGATCGCGTTCACCCTCACCCCGTAGCGGCCGAGCTCGCGGGCAGCGACGATCGACATCGTGGCGATGCCCGACTTCGCGGCCGCGTAGTTGATCTGGCCTGGATTTGAGTGCAATCCCGAGGTCGAACTGGTGTTGACGATTGCCGCGTTGACTTCCTCACCGGCCTTGGCCCGTTCGCGCCAATAGGTGGCAGCGTGTTTCATCATCAACCAGGCACCCTTCAGATGAACCTGGATCACGAGATCGAACTCCTGCTCGGTCATGTTGACCAACATGCGATCACGCAGGATTCCCGCGTTGTTGACCACACCGTGAAGGTCGCCGAAGGTCTCGATCGCCTGGTTCACGATTCGTTGGCTCGACTCCCAATCGGCGACCGAGTCACCATTGGCTACCGCTTCACCCCCGCTGGAGCGAATCTCCTCGACCACCTCGTCGGCCGGACCGGTGCTGGCACCCGTTCCGTCCTGCTCACCACCCAGGTCGTTCACCACCACCTTGGCGCCTTCGCGTGCGAACAGGAGGGCGTGTTCGCGGCCGACGCCGCGACCGGCCCCAGTGACGATGATGACTCTTCCGTCGAGTGCTACCACTTGTGATTCCCCTTCCAGATGAACCCGTCGGGCCCTGATGTCTTGTTTGTGGCTAGAGATTTGTGATCACCCGATACTGGCTCACGTTCTTGTGCTGGGTCCATTTGCGACGCCTCGGCTGAGGTTCCTTTCCGCACGCCGCGCAGCGCCGATGGGGCGTGAGTTCCTCACCGCCAACGATTCTGGGTGTGGTCTGGGCGATGGGCCGACTGGCCGGGGCGGGATCGCTTCGGGTGCCGTGAGTGGACGAAGCGCCGCTCGGAACCGTGGACAACTCGACTCGCCCTTTGGCGCAACGCTCACCTACGGTGAAGGGTGATCCGGCATCGACCCAGGGGGCCACATGAGCGAATCCATCGACACGTCGACGGTCGACTTCCACTTCGACGTCTTGTGTCCGTACGCATATCAAACGTCGAAGTGGATCAGGCGGGTTCGCGAGCTGAACGGAATCACCATCAACTGGCGATTCTTCAGCCTCGAGGAGATCAACCGCGTCGAGGGCAAGAAACACCCGTGGGAACGCGACTGGTCCTACGGTTGGTCGCTCATGCGCATCGGCGCCCTACTGCGACGCCAGAGTATGGACGCGTGCGACAGATGGTACGAACTGTCCGCCAGGAGTCTCCACGAGGACGGCCGACGCCCTCACGAACCCGATGTCGCCAGACACCTGATGGACGAGCTGGAACTCGACCCAGACCTCGTCGATCAGGCCCTGGCCGATCAGGGCACTCACGACGAGGTCAAGGCCGACCACGACAAGGTCGTTGCTGCAGGTGGTTATGGCGTGCCCACGTTGTTCTTCGGCGACCATTGTCTCTTCGGGCCGGTGCTCATCGACCCACCGGAGGGAGACGCCGCCCTGCGGTTGTGGGATGCGGTTGTTGCGTGGACCGAGTTCCCCGACCTCTACGAACTCCAGCAACCCAAGACCAAGGAACACGAACACCGAATTGTCGAGACCTTCCGTCCATATGTCGAAGCCCGCGACTGGGTGAGCATCAACCGTGGTGTCGAGGTCGGATTCGGCGACGACGGATTTCACAAGGTCGGCCCAGCCGATCGAGATCGTTCAAAGAAGGAGACCCGATGAGTCGACAGGCAACAGCAAACCTGCAGCAGTGCTGGAGCTCGCTCGACAACCTGCTGTCAGGGCTCGATGACGACCAATGGGTGACTCAGTCGCTTTGCCCCGACTGGGACATCCGTGGGGTTGTCGCCCACCTTGGCGGGATCGAGTACATGTTCTCGCTCGACGAACCCGGTGCATGGTCCGAGAACCTGCCATTCGACAAGGTCGGCGAGTGGCTCTCCAAGATCGCCGACATGTCGAACGCCGAGCACCTGGCCGCCTACCGGTCGCTGATCGCCACCAGAACCGAGCAGCTCTCGTCGCTCACAGACGAGCAACTCGCCCTGCCCACGCTCACTCCAGTCGGCCCGGGTAGTTATGGGCGTTTCCTTGCGGTCCGTGTGTTCGACTTCTGGGTCCACGAACAAGACATGCGGGTTCCGCTGGGATTGCCCGGCCACGAGGGCGGCGATGCTGCAGAGATGTCGATCGATGAGATCCAGGCATCGCTCGGCTACATCGTCGGCAAGAAGATCGGCATGGAAGACGGAACCAGCATCACGATCGAGTTGACGGGACCCGTCGAACGAGTCATGCACGTTGCCGTCACCGGCAGGGCAACCCCTGTCGACGCACTCGAGGACCCGACGGTCGTGCTGCGAGCCGATTCGACGGCGTTCGCCCTTCTTGCGTGTGGCCGCGTCGACCCACAAGATGTGATCGATCAGGGCCGCATCGGTTGGGACGGCGACGAGGTGTGGGGCGAGAAGGCCGCTCGCAATCTCGCCTTCACCATGTAGACGATGTCGAAGAGGCAGGCCGCAGCTTCGGGTGCCGCCGAGTATCTGACGATCGCTTTCACGTACTTCACAGTCGGTGTCACGGTCAGCGTCACCCTGGTCGATCGAGGAGTCGACACAGGGCTGACGGTGGGCGCCGCCTTCATGGTCCACTCGGCGACCAGCGTTCTGGCATATGTGGCGGTGTCCGATGCGGGCGGTGCGATGATCGCCGGCCTGTTGAGCGGATGGCTCGTCGCCTCGCGTTTTGGGCTGCTGGCGGCAACACTCGGAGCACGACTACATGTCGGTGTCCCCGAACGGGTTCTGGCCGGCCTCAACGCATTCGACCCCAACGTCGCCATGGCCGTGCGCGAGGACAAACCTGGTCGTGTGCGCTCGGTCTTCTGGCGGACGACTGCGATGATGATCGGTGGATGGATCGTCGGGGTATTCCTCGGGCTCTGGGTCGGGAACGTGCTCGGTGACACGTCGAGGTTCGGGCTCGATGTTGTGTTCCCCGCGGCACTCCTGGGCATCATCGGTGGAGCCCTACGCCGACGCGACGCATTGGCCGCGGCCTTTTCGGCGGCCGCGATCACATTGATCCTCTTCCCCGCTCTGCCCGCAGGCCTGCCGATCCTGCTGAGTGTTGCAGGGGCGGCTGTGGGTGTTGCCTACTCGCAGCGCCAACAGGTTCCGTCGTGACGTGGGCCGCCGCGGTGTTCTTGATGTTGGGAGTCGCCGGTCAGCGTCTGTTCGGCATGTTCGTGGCGGGTTCGTTGCTCGCCCGCAGGCCCCTGTCGCGTTCGTTTGCAGACCTGGTGCCGGTCGCTGTTGTGGCCGCACTTGTTGCCCAGCTCACGTTCTCCAGGGCCGGCTCGCTCGAGATCGATGCCAGGCTGGCGGGCATGGCGGTGGCGGCCGTGCTGGTCTGGAGGCGTGCGCCGTTTGCGGTTGTCGTCGTAGCCGCGGCAGCCACCGCAGCGGGACTCAGAGCCTTCTAGTTGGGTGGTCGGTAGCGGGGGCCTGGTGGGCGGGTGCCCCTCTCGGGGCCGACTAGCCGTCCTGGCCGATTCGCAGCGCCGGTTCGCCGGGTGGTTCGGCCCATTCGGCGCCCGTTGCCTCGAACAGGACCTCGATCTCGTCGACGTGCATGTCGACGAGATCCCACAGATCGGGGATGAGCTCGCGATCCGAGATCAGCCCGAAGTCGAGACGATCGAGATAGCTGTGGACCGTGATGTTCAGGCCGACACCATCTGTCACCATCGAGACCGGGATGTAGTTGTCGAGCCTTGCACCCTCGAGATAGAGCGGCACCCGGGGCCCAGGCACGTTTGAGATCACGACGTTGACCGGAAGGTTGACCCTTCCTGCAAGCCTCGACACGAGCCTGGTCGCAGCTGTTGCAACGACGGGTGAGGCGGTCTGTGCGATGTCGATGAGGGTGTCGGCTGGAACCAGGTCCAGCTGGTGTTTGGCATTCGCCATCGCCACCTGGCAGGCACTGAAGCGCTCGAGTGGGTCGTCCAGATGAGTCGGGAGATCACAGACGATCGACGACACCCGATTGGTCCACGGATCGGCCTCGTCGCCGGTACGAATCGAGACGGGAACCATCGCACGAAGTGGGCCTTCTGGGAGGGAGTCGTGTTTGATGAGGTAAGAGCGAAGTGCTCCGGCGCAGATCGCCATGACCACATCGTTCACCGAACCATCCACGGCAGTCTTGAGGCGTTTGAGGTTCTCGAGCGACGTGCTGCGCATGGCGAAGCGTCTGGCAGCGCTGATCGGCTCGTTCCACGGCGTCGGTGGCGCAGGAGTGAGAGGCAGCGATACACGATCGGCGGGACGGGGGTGGTCCTTCTCGCCCGAAGCCGAACGAAGGCGATCCTGGAGGTCTGCGAGCTGATCGGTCACCGCAGAAATACCGGACTTGGACGCGAGTATTCGAGCGAGCTTGACCTGCAGCCGAGCAGCCTTGAGTGGGCTCATCGCCAGCGACTTGATGGTGTGGCTGAGCATCTCCATCTCGGTTGGCTCTTCGTCCGGCGTCCACTCGAGACTCTCGATCGGCTCACCTTCTGGCGTCGTGTCGGTGAGCATGTTCATCAAGATGACGCCCGATGCGCCGTCGATGGTGGCGTGGTGGGTCTTCCACAGGGTTGCCCAGCGGCCGTCGCCCAGGCCCTCGATGACGTACAACTCCCACAACGGTCGAGAGCGGTCGAGATGGCGCGACGAGATGCGGGCCACCTGGTTTGCCAGCTGGTCGGCGGCTCCGGGTGGGGCAAGACCGAGATGGCGGATGTGGTAGTCGAGATCGAAGTGGGGGTCGTCGATCCACCACGGATGGTCGAGCTTGAAGGGAACCTCGACCAGCCGACGCCGCAGGGGCGGAACGTGGCCGATCATCGACCCGACCCGCTCGTAGACCGCCGCGTACGGCTCGAAGTCGTCGTTTGGACGTTCGTAGATGCTCAATCCCGCAACGTGACCAACAGTTGTGCGCGTTTCCAAGTTCAGGAAGCTGGCATCGAGACCCGACAATTGCTTCATGGTGTAAGCCTACGCGAGCCCTTCAGAGTCGAGCACTTTTTGGATTCGGCCATCGGCTTCACCGGTCGGAGCCCGCCTTCGATCCGGTCGTCGTTTTGTTCCTCCCCGCCAGAGCGGCTCCTAATGTAGGGAACCCAGCCAAGTTCAGCGGGAGCCACAAATGATCTTCGACGACGAACAGCAGCAGTTCGCCGACACCTTGCGCTCATTTGCGCGGCGACGTCTGAAGGATCAATACGCGCGGTGGGAGACCGAGCCGGTCGATGCAGGACTGATCGAAGAAATCGCATCGCTCGGAGCGACAGGACTGCTCATAGCGGAGGAATATGGCGGATCGGCGGCCGGATATGTCGCCTGCGGCATCGCCTCCGAAGAGCTCTCGAGAGGCGACTTCAACGTCAGCGGGCTCGTTCAGTTGAGCGCGATCGTGGGAGCGGCGCTCAGCCGGTGGGGTTCAGACTCGGTGAAGGCCGAATGGCTGCCTCGCATCGCCGAAGGGTCCGCTGTGGCAGCCCTGGCTCTGACCGAACCCGATGCTGGGTCCGATGCTGCCGCCATCACGACCAGGGCCGCGCGAAGTGGTGGGGGTTGGGTTCTGTCGGGTGAGAAAGCCTCGACCACGTTCGCCGGATACGCCGCCGGTGCAATCGTCATGGTGCGCACCGGTGGCCCTGGGCCCGGGGGTGTCAGCGCGTTCTGGGTTCCCCTCGATCAACACGGCGTGACCCGCCAGGTGTACGACAGTCTCGGAGGCAAGTTCACGGCCAGGGGTTCGCTGGTCTTCGACGACGTGTTTGTTCCCGACGATCACGTGTTGGGTGAGCTCGGATCGGGTTTTGTTCAGGCGATGACGGCTTTCGACTTCAACCGGGCGGTCATCGGTCTGGGCGCGGTTGGTTCAGCTCTCGAGTCTCTGGACGAGACGATCGAGTACACGAAGCAGCGTTCTACCTTCGGTCAACCACTGTCGTCTCGTCAGGCCGTGTCGCAACAGATCGCCGAGCACTATTCGAAGCTGAATGCTGCCCGGTTGATGGGGTATCACGCTCTCGAGTTGGCCGATCTCGGCCGTGGCCACACCGCCGAGGCGGCGATGGCCAAGTGGATGGGCCCCGCCTGGTCGGTTGACGCGATCCATGCCTGCTTGCGGCTGCACGGTTGGTCCGGCTACGGAGAGGACCTGCCCTTTGCCCAACGAATGCGCGACGCGATCGGCCTCGAGATCGGCGATGGGACCCCAGAGATCATGAAGGCGATCGTTGCCAGAGAGCTGTTTGGCACAGCGACCCATCGCTGAACGAAGCCGCATAAAGTCCGTACTTTTCGCTATCGTGAAGACATGGTGAACCCTGTAGTCGAGTGTCGGAGTTGTGGGGCGAGGAATCGTGTCCCGGTGGTGACCGGTGGCAAGGTCCGCTGTGCGAGCTGCAAGGCCGACCTGCCCTGGCTCGTCAACGCCGACGACTCGAACTTCGACGATCTCGTGGCCAGCTCGACGGTGCCGATCGTGGTTGACCTCTGGGCCGAATGGTGTGGGCCGTGTCGAATGGTCGCGCCGGCTCTCGAACAGCTCGCAACCGAGCGCGCGGGCGATATCCGCGTCGTGAAGGTCAACGTCGATCTGGCCCGTCAGACGGCCATGAAGATGGGCTCGCAGAGTATTCCGACCCTCATCCTCATCGACGACGGAAACGAAGTCGCCCGCCAGGTGGGTGCCATGCCGATCGCCGGCATTCGCAACTGGCTCGACGGCGCACTCACTTCGTGAGCGAAGCCGCCGAGCGGCCGGTCAACGACAACGCCTTGGCCTTGGCCGCGTCCATGTCGTAGTGCCTGCGGGTCACGATGCGTTGGGCGTAGAGGCCGCCCCCGGCCTGGATATTTGTGACGAACTTCCATCCGCCGTAGGCGTCGGCGGTCAGGTCGCGGACGGTGTGCATCAGCATCGCTCTGTACTCGCCGTCGACCTCTGGCCCAGTCGACATGTACTTCTCGGCCAGTGCACCGACGTCGGGATTCTCGAAATCGGCAGGGGCAGGCGAGGTCAGCACAGCCCCGCCCGCAATGTCATGTAGGTGTCTGACTATGTGGTTGTAGTTGGCAGCTGCGTGGAACTTGCCGGCATTGACGTACAGCTCGTTGGGGAAGGCGGCACCGTCGGGTCCGGTGTTGCAGTTGGTGATCGCCGCCTCGAGGGTCGACCGGATGAGTGTGGCGTGGATGATCATCTCGGAGATCTTCTCCTTGATGTGCCCGATGCCAGCCGCACCGTTCGCCTCTGCCACCAACTGCGCCAAGCCCACCAGCTGATCGGCTTCCTCGACGAACGCCGACAGCCCGCCAAGGCGCTCCCAGAGGCCGAGCGAGTGGGCGAACACCGCTGCGTAGGCCGTCTCGCCGTCGAGGAAGATGCGCTCGGTCGGAACGAAGACGTCGTCGAAGATCACAAATCCCTCCGGGTAGTGATTTCTCGACGAGACAGGGAACGACCTGGTGTCCTCGTGGCGCGGCGCGTAGGTGGTGTTGATGATCTTCACACCCTCGGCATTTACCGGTACCACGCAGGCGATCGAATAGTCCTCCTCGCCGGGTTTCATCGCCTTGGTGGGAATGGTCAGCAGGTCGTGACCGAAGGATGCGCCCGTGATGTGCAACTTCGCCCCGCGGATGACGACCCCGTCCGACTGGCGTTCGATGACCCGAACGTACGCGTCGGGGTCGTTCTGCCTGCCCGGCGCCAGGCTGCGGTTGCCCTTGGCGTCGGTGACGCATTGGGTGACACGGACGTCGTTGCGCTGAGCCTCGTCGATGTAAGCCTCCATACGTTCGATGTACTCGGGTTTGACCCCCTCCATACGTCCGGCCGCCGTCTTGAGTGTCTGGATCGACGTTGATGTGACGTGGGCCATCATGCCGGCGTCGTGCAACATCGGAATGAGTGAGCGCAGATCGTCGGGCGATCGCGGCACCGTCAGCAATGGGCTGGTCGCCTCGGGATTCGGGTCGTAGAAGAGGTCGTACCCCTTCGCCGTGAACTCGACCGTTTGGCCCATGAGCGGGTGGCCGGCCAGATCATCGATGCGCCCACCTTCGAAATAGGTGTGGCGTCCGTCGTTCAACGATTCCTTGTACTGGTGGCCGGTGCGCATGTGTTTCCCCTGGGACTCGCGGCTGCACCTGTTCTACCGCGCTGTTGCCGTAGTGGCCGAAACGAGCACTCTGGTCGCTCCAGCGGTCGCTGGGGCGACCACTATTGGAGACAGATCACCATTCGGCACCCCAGGTGAGGTCGGCGACGTTGTCGGCGCGACAGTCACCTCCGGCCGATCCCGGTCGTGCCGCGAACTGGTCTGCGCTGGTGTTGACGGTGTTTCCCCGGTCGGTCTGCATGTAGAAGCAGTCACCGGACCCCGACAAGGCGACCATGGTCACGCGTTCGTCGCCTATCTGGACGGCGAAGCCGACCTGGTCGGCGGTCACCACGACATTTGCGTCGACGAAGTCGATCGCCGGTTCGATGTCACCGAGGGTTGCGGCGTTGGTACCGGAGAAGTCTGCATCGTCCGCGAACAGCACCATCGCTGCGGTCATTGCGTTGCGAACATTCGCCTGCGAGCTCCTGTCCTCGGCGCGCTGACGGGCACCCAGGAATGTTGGTAGGGCCAGGCCGATCAGGACGGCGATGACCAGCACCACCACCATCAACTCGACCAGAGAGAAGCCGCGTTCGTCGTTGTGGGTCACACGCATCTCGTCCCATCGGACGTTTCGGCCGCCGACTTAGGAACGGCGGGTCCGTTCGAGGTTGTGAGCGATGCACCTCAGAGGTTTGGAGCGGCAGGGTATTCGCGCAACAATCCCACAGATCGCAAGCACCAGGTCTCGATGGCACCTGGAAGCCAGAACAAAGGGATCGATCCCATGACCCAGACAGCAGAAGACTTCGAAGACATCCGGGTCGAGGTTCGTCGACTCTGCGACCGCTACGGCAACGAGTACTGGCGTGGACTCGAGCCAGCGAGGTATCCCGAGGAGTTCGTCACCGAGCTGGCGACCCAGGGCTGGCTCGGATCGCTCATCCCCGAGAAATACGGGGGTGGTGGGCTCAGCCTGGCCGGAGCGTCGGTCATTCTCGAGGAGATCTCGGCCAGCGGTGGCAACCCCTCGGCGTGCCACGCCCAGATGTACGTGATGGGAACCGTGTTGCGCCACGGTTCGGAGGAACAGAAGCAGAAGTACCTGCCCAGGGTGGCCGAGGGTTCGCTGCGGTTGCAGGCGTTTGGTGTCACCGAGCCGGCTGCGGGATCCGAGACCACGGCCATTCGTACGCGCGCGGTCCGCGACGGCGACACATGGCGGATCGACGGCCAGAAGATCTGGACGTCGCGCGCTGAGTATTCGGATCTGATGGTGTTGTTGGCCCGCACCTCACCGGCCGACTCGGTCGAGAATCGGATGGACGGCCTTTCGGTGTTCCTCGTCGAGATGCGCGACAACGACGGCGACCTGATCCCCGGTCTGACGATCAACCCCATTCCGACGATGATGAATCACAGCACCACCGAGGTGTTCTTCGACGACGTCGTCATCGCTGCCGATGCGTTGGTCGGAACCGAGGGCAGCGGGTTCCGTCACATCCTCGATGGCATGAACGCCGAGCGGATCCTCATCTCGGCCGAGTGCATCGGAGACGGCCGCTTCTTCCTCGATCGGGCATCACAATATGCCAACGAGCGGCAGGTGTTCGGCCGCCCGATCGGCATGAACCAGGGGGTGGCCTTTCCGCTGGCAAAGGCGTACGCCCACCTCGAAGCTGCGAACCTGATGCGCTGGAAGGCGGCCAATCTGTTCGATGCGGGCGAGTCGTGCGGCGTCGAGGCGAACATGGCCAAGATGCTCGCGTCGGAGGCATCGTGGGAGGCTGGCAACGCGTCGTTGAACACCCACGGAGGTTTCGGATTCGCTGTCGAGTACGACATCGAACGCAAACTCCGCGAAACCCGGCTGTACCAAGTCGCTCCGATCAACAACAACCTGGTGCTCGCTTTCGTAGCCCAGAAGTGTCTGGGACTCCCCAAGTCGTACTGACCACGCATTGCAGCCTCGCCGGTACGAGATCGCATCAACCCACGATGAAACGCTGGTGGGTGCCTTCCGACACCACCGTGTCGCCGTGGGTCACCCTGACGTCGAATGTCAGCTTCTTGCGGTCGACCTCGGCGAGCGTGGCGACGATTTCGACCTCCTCGCCGGTGCCGACCGCTGCCTGATGGCTGACGCACACATGGATGCCCACGGTGGTCTGGCCCTCGGGCAGGTGGGGCTGCACCCCGAATAGGCAGGTCCCCTCGATCAGGCCGACCATGTCGGGTGTCGAAAGCACCTTCATCGGGAGGTGAGGGGGCGACATCTCGTCGGTCACTTCGTAGGTTTCGGTGTTGACGAGACCGGTCTCGAGCTCTGCCATGGTCAGTCCTCTGTAGGTACCTCGAACGTGTAACTGATCATCATCTTGCCCCCTCGGCTGGCCAGCCGCATCATGTGCCCGGCAGGTCGCAAGGCTGGGCGAGGTGCAACGTCATCCTCGCCCCGTCGTCGAACGCTTCGAGATGATGCTGGAGGAAGACGTCGGCTATCCGACAGAACCCGGCGCCGGGCCCGTCTCGGATCGAGGATGCAGATTGCTCGGTGAGGGGATCACCGAGCCGTTCGCGTATTGTCGGCGGCGATGAGTTCCTACCCGCCACCGGGTCACCTGCTGAGCGGGCTTGGCCTCGAGGTGTATTCCCGCTCCGATGGTTGTGTCGTGACAACGGCTCGGGTCGATCCTGCCCTGCTCACACTCTCACCAGGGTCGGCTCCGGGAATGGGTGTGCTCGCCCCCATGGTCGACATGGCGGCCGGCTCTGCGTCTCGTCGGCACCTGACGAATGCCTGGCAAGTCACGTCCGACATGTGGCTCCATGAGGTGGCTCCGCTCGATCCCGAGGGTGGTGGTCCCATAGAGGTCGTCGCCTGGGACATGCGAATCGGTGGACGGTCGATGGTGTTCGGCTGCGATGTCACCCAGGTTGGGCGTGAGGTCGCCACCGCCAGCCTCGAGTTCACACGAATCAGGCGCGAGGCATCTCCCTACGAGAAGCGGCCGATCGGGACCTCGGGCAAGCCGGTTGCGGTCGGGTCGGGTCCTCTGATGGACAGGCCCCTTGGCGAGGTGATGCGGTTCGAGACCGGCGAAGGTGCTGTTCGCCTCACCCGTCACGACGAGGTGACGAACAGCATTGGCACGATCCAGGGTGGGGCCATCGCGATGCTTGCCGACGCAGCGGCCGTCGACCATGTCGGGTCGGGGCGAGTGGTCGACCTGCACTTCCGGTTCCTTGGCCAGACCGGCGCGGGTCCTGCGATCGCGACGTGCCGCACGATCAGAAGTGATGCGACCAGCAGTACCGTCTCGGTCGAAATCGTCGATTCCTCAGCCGAAGACACCGTCGTAGGATGGGCGATCGTTCGTCTGGAGGACATCGCGTCAGGGAACACGATGGAGGAGGCACAGTGACACCTCTGCGAAGCAAGCTCGATACTCGCAGCGAGCCATATCGGTCGAACCTCGACGCCATGCAGGTGTTGTGGGACGACGTCGAGGCCGAGATGGCCAAGGTGCCTTCCATCGGTGGGCAGAGATACGTGGACCGACACAGGGCGAGAGGCAAGATGCTCGTTCGCGAACGCATCGAGACCCTCGTCGACCCGGGAACCCCATTCCTCGAGCTCAGCTCACTAGCGGGTTGGGGAACCGAGTTCCCGATCGGGGTTGGCATCGTCGCCGGCATTGGGATCGTGGAAGGCACCCAGGTCGCCATCTACGGAACCGACATGACCTACCGGGGCGGCTCGATGAACCCGGTGTCCGTCGACAAGATGGCCAGGCTGTTCGAGATCATCCGCGAAAATCGCCTGCCGCTCATCGTGTTGAACGAGTCGGCTGGAGCAGACCTTCCACATCAGGTCGACATCTTCATCAGGGGTGGCGAACAGTTTCGCAACATCACCCAGCTGTCGAAGCTGGGCATCCCGACCATCACGGTGGCGTTCGGACCCAACACCGCCGGTGGCGCCTACGTGCCGGGGATGAGTGATTACACGGTGTTTGTGAAAGAGCGGGGTACGGCCTACCTGGGAGGCCCCCCTCTGGTGAAGATGGCCATCGACGAGATCGTCGACGAGGAGACGCTCGGTGGCGCCGAGATGCACTCTCGCACCTCCGGGCTGTCGGACTACATGGCCGTCGACGAGATGGATGCACTCGGCATCACCCGCGACATCGTCAGGCACCTGCGCTGGGCACGGCTGGGCCCGGGGCCCTCCGAGCCAGACGATCCACCGATCTACGACCCGGCCGAACTTCTCGGATGTGCGTCGGCCGATGTTCGTATCCCCTTCGAGATCCGCGAGGTCTACGCCCGGGTGCTCGACGGCAGCCGTTTCGAGGAGTTCAAGCCGCTGTTCGGCGACAAACTCGTCTGTGGGTGGGGCTCGATCCACGGGTTCCCGGTCGGGCTGCTGGGCAACAACGGCATCCTGTTCTCCGAGGAGGCCAAGAAGGGTTCACACTTCATCCAGCTGTGCAACCGCACGAACACACCGCTGGTGTTCATGCACAACATCACCGGGTTCATGGTCGGGTCGAAGGCCGAGCAGGGCGGCATCATCGTCAATGGCGCCAAGATGATCAACGCCGTTTCGAACTCGACGGTGCCCCACATCAACCTGATGGTCGGGGCGTCATATGGCGCCGGCAACTATGGCATGGCTGGCAAGTCGTACAACCCACGATTCATCTTCGCCTGGCCCAATCATCGTGTGGCTGTCATGGGGCCCAAGCAGTTGGCCGGAGTGATGGAGATCGTGGCGCGCAACGCGGCGGCCGGCCGGGGCATCGAGATCGACGAGGATGCCCTCGCCGCACAGACCGCCTTGCTCGAGGGGCAGATCGAGGAGGAATCGACAGCCCTGTTCTCGACCGGGCGGGTCTGGGACGATGGCATCATCCACCCGGCAGACAGTCGTACGGTTCTGGGCCTTGCGCTGGCGGCAATACACAGCAATGTGGTGCAGGGCGCCACCGAATACGGCGTCTGGAGGCACTAGATGACAACAACGTCGATATCGAAACTTCTGATCGCGAACCGCGGCGAGATCGCCGTTCGTATCGCCCGTACCGCTCGTCGGCTTGGTATGGGCACCGTGGCCGTCTACTCCGAACCCGATGTGAATGCCCTTCACGTCGATGTCGTCGATGAGGCCATCGCTCTCGGCGGAGCCACACCTTCGGAGTCGTATCTGCGCGGCGATGTGATCATCGCCGCGGCGTTGGCGACCGGGGCAGATGCCATTCACCCGGGCTATGGGTTCCTGGCCGAGAACGCCGAGTTTGCCCAGCAGGTCATCGATGCAGGACTGGTATGGGTCGGACCCACACCGGACCAGATCCGTCTGTTGGGCGACAAGGTCGCTGCCAAGAAGAGGGCGATGGAGGCAGGTGTGCCGACGGCGCCCCTGTTCGAGATCGCTGAAGGTGTCCTGCCCGACGATGTTCCTTTGCCCGCCCTTGTCAAGGCAGCTGCGGGTGGTGGGGGTCGGGGAATGCGCATCGTTCGCGATGCCAGCGAGCTGGCGTCGGCTGTCGAGGCGGGTTCGCGCGAGGCGCTGGCCGCATTTGGCGATGGCACCGTGTTCGTCGAGCCCTACGTCGAGCGGGCACGCCACGTCGAAGTGCAGATCATCGGCGACGGTCACGGCACCGTTCTTCATCTCGGTGAACGCGAGTGCTCGATCCAACGTCGAAACCAGAAGGTCGTCGAGGAGTCACCTTCGGCCGGCATCACCGACGAGGTGCGCTCGGCCCTGTGCGATGGCGCGGTTGCTCTGGCTGCGTCGGTCGGCTACGAGGGTGCGGGAACGATCGAGTTCCTCGTCGGTGAGGACGGCAGGGTCAATTTCCTCGAGGTGAACACCCGACTTCAGGTCGAACACCCGGTCACCGAGGCGGTCACGGGCCTCGACCTGGTCGAACTTCAGCTGCTGGTGGCTGCCGGAGAACCTCTTCCGATGGCGCAGGACGACATCACCATCGTGGGGCATGCCATCGAGGTTCGTGTTGTGGCAGAGGACCCGACCTCCGGATGGATCCCCTCGACGGGAACCATCAGCCATTTCGGCTTCCCTGACGACGTTCGTGTCGACACGGGTGTTCGTGCAGGTGCGGTCATCTCACCCGACTACGACTCATTGATCGCGAAGGTCATCGCCCATGGCCCGACGCGCCAGGTAGCGGCCCGCCGCCTGCAACGAGCACTCAGCGGGGGAGTGGTGGCAGGGGTTTCGACCGACGTCGACACACTTGTAGCGATCCTGAACGACGACGACTTCCTCGCCGCCCGCACGTCGACGGCCTTCCTCGACGAACACCCCGAGCTGGCAAATGCCAGCGGCCTGGCCGAGGACGATCACGTGGTCTTGCTGGTAGCGGTCGCTCTGATGGACGAACGGGCAAACCGGCGAGCCGATGCCATCACCGGATTTGCCCCGATCGGCTGGCGCAACCTCAGGGTTCGGGGTCGCCGGCAGGTGTGGTCCGACCGAAACGGGGATCGACGAATCGAGTTGGTCTCCCACGATGGCGGCTTCGAGGTTCTGGTCGGTCAGTGGCCCGAACCAGGACGCGACGGCACACTGGGTGACGACACCAGGCGCAATGCCACCGTCCGTCTATTGAACGTCACAGAGTCTCGATGTGCAGTCGAGGTCGATGGTCGGCGAGTTCTCATCGATGTTGTCCTCGACGGTGACCGGGCCGTCGCCTCGAGTGCTGCGGGAACGGTTGTGTTCGAGCGTGTGCCGCGGTTCGTCGTCCACGAGGCCGAGATGGCCGGCAGCGGCCCCATCTGCCCGCTGCCCGGCACCGTGATCGCGGTTCACGTCGAGGAGGGCGACGTTGTCGAGGAGGGCGATCTGCTGATGGTCGTCGAGGCGATGAAGATGGAGCATCAGATCACCGCGGCCGGGGATGCCGTTGTCGCCGAGGTTCGTTTCGCGCAGGGTGATCGGGTCGACTCGGGCGATCTGTTGGTCGCGTTCGAGTCGGAAACCTGAGTCGCCCAGCCCGATCTTTCCTCAGGCCCCGCGTCTGGCCCGCTCGCATGCGATCTTGCGCGCCAGGGCAGCGATATCTCGCCCCCTCGAGAGGTGGAACACCAGGGTTCTCAGCTCGTGTGTGCCCATGGCCTCGGCCAGTAGTCGTGGCTCGTCAGCGACGGGCTGCATCTGAGAGAACAGCTCGTTCGCTCCGTCCAACACTTCATCGGTGGAAACCATGAGGTCCCGAAGCATGGTGCGGAACTCGGGCTGGATCTGTTCTGGAAGATCGGCAACAAATCTGATGGCGCTCCCAGGATCTTCGAGGAAGACCCGGCGAAGTGCCTTTGGCGAGGTGTTGAAGAGTGCTCGGTGCAGGCTGACGTAGTCGTCCTGCTTGATCTTGATCCTCGTGGTCGCAACTCCAGAGCCGAAGCGGAGAACGAGCCCTTCGGCTCCTGCCCGTTGGGCGATCGAGTCGGGGATCGTTTCGAGAGATTCTGCGGTCCCCAGCTTCTCGACGGTTGGTCCTGGCCAATACCTCTCGGCGTCGACCTCGGCCCCGTCGAGTCCGACCGCGCCCAGATACACCAGGTCGTCCATCTCGCCGTAGTCGACGATGATTCGGTTCTGGGGGTAGACGATCTCGAACATCGCAGTGACGCCGGCGGGGAACCGAACATCGGCATAACGGTCGCTCAACAGGGCGGTGGCGTGTTCGGCTTGGGGGCCATGGAAGACACCTCGGGTGGCGATGAGCGGCCCGCCGTAGCCCTGCACGAGCACGCCGAGGCTGCCGTCCAACTTGTCGAAGATCTCGAAGGACCCCATTGCGTCGAGTTCATCTGCCGCGTACTCGGACACACCGAAAAACTTCGGGAATGGGCGGGCAACAACACGATCGGTCTCGTGATCGATCACCAGGCCCCTGCACGTCTTGGTCACATGGTTCCAGCGGTAGTCGAAAGCGGCCCTCGATGTGTAGTTCAGGACCGACAAGGGGTATTCGTCGTGGGCCCGAACGGACACGTAACCATCGGCTATGTGGGCCTCCAGCTCTGCCTTGTCGAAGAGATCGGATACGAACATCAGCTGGAGCGTAGACGTGAGTGTCTGTCGAACTTGGGCGATATTCGCGCGAAGGCATGTCGTGGGGTCGCCGGTCGTCGGTAGGGTTTTTGATCGATGTCCTCTCGACGCGAGAACGCGCTCCGCCAGTTGAAGTCGACGGGCGAACGGCTTAGGGCGACGCCTGCCGTACGCAGTCTCGAAGACCGCTTGCCCACGCGCGAATCGGTTCCGACGGTGGCGCCCAGATCACTCGACGTCATCGAGGCCGAACTGGATGGGCTGATCGGTCTCGAGTCGGTCAAGGAGGAGATCCGGGCCCAGGTGGCTCTATTGCAGGTGCAGGCGAAGCGCCGGGAACACGGGCTGGCGGGTGTGGCCACCAGCCAGCACCTCGTGTTCAAGGGCAACCCAGGGACCGGCAAGACCACCGTCGCCCGCCTATTGGCCGAAATGTATGGGGCGATCGGCATCCTCGACAACGGTCACCTCGTCGAAGTCGACCGCGCCGGGCTGGTCGCGAAGTTCGTCGGGCAGACCGCACCGCGGACCTCGCGGGTGGTCAAGCGAGCCCTCGGCGGACTCTTGTTCATCGACGAGGCTTATGCCCTTTCGCCCCAATCGCTGACGGGAGGCGACTTCGGCAACGAGGCGATCGAGACACTGCTGAAGCGCATGGAGGACCATCGCGACAACCTCGTCGTTGTCGCAGCTGGATATCCCCGCCTCATGGAGCGCTTCCTGGCTTCGAATCCGGGCCTCAGGTCTCGCTTCGCCAGAGAGATCACGTTTCCCGACTACACCGCAGACCAGCTGGTAGCGATTCTGGCCAAGATGGCAGCCGACACCGACTACCAACTCGACGAGCACGCTCTGCCGACGGCCCGGGTCATCTTCGAGTCTGTGGTTCGCAGTGAGGACTTTGGAAACGGCCGCTACATTCGCAATCTGTTCGAGCAGGCGATGAACCGGCACGCCCTGCGGCTGGCACACGACGGCATCGACTCAGCCGATCGCGACGCGGTCTCGACGCTCACATCGGCCGACCTCGCCCAGGCTGCCACCCACCTGTAG
>JAAETH010000108.1 GCA_024228575.1 Actinomycetes bacterium | reverse complement strand
CGACCCGCCACCAGCGGCGCCACTGACCCCGCAGAGGCTGACCGAAACGCTCGGGATCGCACCCGCCGACCTGGCAAGCGTCGAAACGTGTGAGGCTCTCGCCGCGCGGGCACGCCGCCTACCGTCCGACCTGCTCGCCGCGGTCAACACTGCTGTGGTCCGCGACGGGCTCCCGAACCTCAAATCGGGTCGGGTGACCGGCGAACACGCCGACCAGATCGACGCCATCCTCGAGCTCGCCGACACCGCCCACAACACACGGACCGTCAGGGCGCTCGAAACGATGTCGGCCCTCGGCTCCGACCTTATGGTCGCCGTCGCCGTGGCCGCCGGGATCGACCCGGCACGGCCACACACCGACTGGACAGGCGACGAAACCGACACGTATGTTGCCATCGCCGAATGGTGCGCAGGCGACGGCCCGTACACCCTCACCTACACCCCCGGCGGACAGGCGATCATCGGCGCCGACCCCGACCCGGCACTCGACCGGCTCGTCGAACTGTTCGGAGGGAAACGTGCCCTGTTGGCCGCCGCGAAACAGGTCAACACCGACCGTCGGCTGAGAATGCAGGTCGGATCGTCAGCCGACGTCGCCGCCAACCTGACCCTCACCGCGCTCACCGCCACCCGCCTCACAGAACAGGCAGACCAATGACCGACAGACCGCGAAAGTTTGTGGTGTGGACGCCATCAGGCGTGCCGATCAACATTGAGGCCGACAACGTCAAAATCGGTGCAGGCGGCACGCTCGCATTCACCAACGGGGCCACATTCAGCCCGTCGG
Source organism: Actinomycetes bacterium (assembly GCA_024228575.1). Lineage (GTDB taxonomy): Bacteria > Actinomycetota > Acidimicrobiia > Acidimicrobiales > Poriferisodalaceae > JAAETH01. The sequence goes on along the minus strand of JAAETH010000108.1, from coordinate 788 downwards.
CATGGTCCGTGTTCACCCCCGGATATCGGACCCTCACCGTTCAAATGTTCGGCCCCAAAAAAGAGGACAAGGTGTATCACTCGCCCGGCGGGTGGCGCCTCCAATGCACCTACGAATCCGGGCGGGCGGTCATCTACGACACCCAGACCGGTGAAACATTAGGCGACCACGACAACGTCCACGCGGTTGTGTGGGGCGAAGAAAGACCAGACCAATGACCCTCACCGCCACCCGCCTCACAGAACAGGCCGACCAATGACCGACACCCGAGACAAACGCACAGGCAACGACACGGCATGGACAATGACCGCCATCCAAACCGCCGCCGAAACGGCAACACCCGTGACCCCGTCAGTGTCCTGCTGCGCGCAAACAAACCATTGGGTCCGGTACGCGCACACCGACGGTCGATGCGTACTACTAACCCTGACCATCGACGGAGGCACACTGTCGCCCACAAGCCAAACCGTCGTAACCCTGAACGAACGGCCGTTGACCACCAAAGAGATCAACTGGGTACCGACACGAGCGCTCGTCAACCTCGCCGCCGAAAAGCTGATCGTCAGGGGCGACCCGGTACCGAGACCGGCCGGACGGCCCGACCCGAAAAACAAAGAGTGGATCGACCACCTTGCCCAGGTCGTCAGCGAAGCCGAGTTTCTTGGGCAGGCAGTGACAACACTGCTCATGGACCGGTACCTCGACGGTGACAGAAACCAGGCCCACATCTGGATGCGCCGGCTCCGCAGATCCGCGCTCACCGGCGGCACAGGAAAGCAGGACCGATG
>JAAETH010000107.1 GCA_024228575.1 Actinomycetes bacterium | reverse complement strand
TTCTCCTGTGTGTCTACCTTCCGGTATTGGGCACCAAGAAGATCTACTCGAAGGCGGCGGCAGCGGGCCGACCGACCGGCACCGTCATCAAGGGTGCCGGTCACGGGTTCAAGGCCGCAGGCGACGTCGTCCACTTCCTGGCCCGCTGGCGGGTGGTCACGATCCCGGTGACGGTCGCCCTCGCAATCGCTGGGGCCATCGCCTTCACCCAGGTCGAGTCCGAGTTCACCTTCACCGACTTCTGGTCGGAGGACAGCGACGCCATACAAAGCCTCAATCTCTTCGAGGATCACTTCGGCGCGAGCAGCGGCACGGGCTCGGGTTTCATCTATGTCGAAGGTGATCTCACACAACCCGAGGCCCTGACGGCACTCGACGACGTCGTGAACGAGCTCGACGCCTACGAAGCTGCGGCTGACACCGACTTCTTGACGCGGGACTTGAACGGCGACGTCGTGTTGCGACAAGACAACGCAGTGTCGATCGTTCGGGTGGCCGCCGGTTCACCTGAGGCGATGGCGGCTGCTGGAATCGATGTGACCGATGCCGACGGTGACGGCCTGCCCGACTCGGCGGCATCGATCGCAGCCATCTACGACCTGGCGTTCACCGAGGGCATCACAACCGACGATGGGTTTGCTGCCTATACCGCCGACAACGTGACCGAGCTGTTGTGGACAGATGGTTCGGGCACCTACGCAACCATTGCCCAGGTCGGTATCCCGACATTCACCGATGAGACCATCATCCTCAACGCTCGGTCTGCACTCGACAGCGCCGCGACATCGCTCAGATCCGGACCCGCCGGTGCTGCCTTCAGTGTGGTGAGCGTTTCCGGTGAAGCCATCACCAGCCAGGATTCGTTGGCCGCGTTCACCGACGCCATGTTGCTCGCACTGCCGGTCGCTCTCGTGTTGTGTGCCTTGTTGGCGGCGGTCTTCATGAAGTCGCCCAAGTACGGGATTGCTGCGGTGGTGCCGATCATGTTGGTTGTCGGCTGGGTCTATGGCTTCATGTGGTGGGCCGACTACAAGATCAATGTTGTCACCGCGACCATCGCGGCCATTGCTGTGGGTGTCGGCATCGACTACTCGACACACTTCACCATGCGTTTTCGCGAGGAGTTCGAGAACGAACCCAGTCGATTCCCCGCATTGCGACGCGCTGGAGAGGGTACGGGCGGTGCCCTGGCGGTGTCGGCGTTGTCCTCGATCATCGGGTTCGCGGTGATGTCGTTCGCCCCGATGCCGATCTTCGTCACCTTCGGCACACTCACCGCCGTGATGATCGTCTTCTCGCTCCTGGTGGCACTGCTCGTGCTGCCGAGTGTGTTGCTGGTTGTCACCCGAAGCCGCACAGGTGCCGAACGCCAACACTTCCTCGACCTGACCGGTATTGCGGCGGACGAATATCGGCCACACGCTCGCGAAACCGCTCTCGCCGGCCAGGATCGACAAAGCGACGGCGGGGGTGCCAACCCACAGTGAGCCCGACCGGATCGGAAACGCTGAGACGGAACACGATGACGACGAGAGTGGTTCCCAAGTGATCTTGGGCCGGGTTCCGATGTATGACGTCCGATCGCTCGACGAAGTCGTCGCCTTGGTCGAGTCCTGCGCCAGCGAGTGTGTGGTCGTCTCCGATGTCGACAACACACTGGCTCCGCAAGGTATCGCTCTCGCCGAGTTCGGCACGGTTGTGAACGCGGCCATCGATCGCCTCGAAGCACACCCGAAGGTGGCTCGAGTCATCGCGTTGACAAATGGCCCCGAGCGCGACGTTGACCGATTGGTGAGCCGTGGAAACAAGCCGTGGACAACCAGAGGCCGGCTCGGACTTCGGGGAAGTCACACCCCGATAATGGTGGTCGGAGATCAGGTACTCACAGATGGAGTGTTGGCGTGGAGGTTGGGTGCAACCTTCCTGCACCTCGTCATCGACGACGAGGGGGAAGCGCGTCGCCAGGCGGTGATGCGTCGG
>JAAETH010000106.1 GCA_024228575.1 Actinomycetes bacterium | reverse complement strand
GCGGATCGCCATCGCCTGCCTGGCGCCGACCATCGCAAGGTCGAACTCGATGGTGGTGCCGTCGTAGGTGGCCCTGATAATGCTTCGCTGTTCGCTCATCTTCTGTTGCTCCGTTGCTGTCGCGGTCAGTCTGGGAAGGCTGTCTCTGTAATCTTGACAAGGTCATCCAAATAGTGATCGTCGATGTCAGATGTGCGGTCCCTGATAGCGGGGTGCAAGAAATAGCCGACCCCGCTCGCATCGAACGGCGACCACTGGTTGCCGGTCCACGGCTCGAACTGTAGGTACTGTTTCGCTCCGAACTCGGCACCCCACGCAAACGGGTACCTCGGGCCGCCCAACGCGACCCGAACAGCCGCCTGCTGTGCGGTCGCCTTAATCGACTTCGCCGTTTTCGCCGCGGACCCGCCACGGGCCCGGGCCCGGGAACGGGCATCGTCGGCGATCGGCTCAGCAAACCGTTTATTGATCTGGCCCATCTCCTTGCCGAGCGACTTCGACACCTTGTTGAGTTCCTTGCGGAACTGGGTGAGCCCCTGAATCGCGACAACATCAGACGCGTCCACTACGCCGCGACCACATAGACGCCAACCGCAACAAACAACTGTGTCACGGCAGCGTCAGCGTCAACCTCGGTTTGAACGTAGTCGTCGCCCGAACAGTCACCCAGATCGATGATCGTCGAATACTCGGTGCCCGACGTGCCAACAGACCCGGTCGCGTGTTGTGTGGTCGCCGATGTCATCCCGGCGTTGTCGTCGGTGGACACGGTCACGTCGATAGTGCCACCGGAACCGCCGGGGGTGAGCGCAGCTATCGCCACGATCAGACGGGCGTTCGCGCCGTCGGCCCCATAGATTTGGCGGGCCGTTGACGTCTCGTTGGTCACCGCACCCGCCGTCACAGCGATCAGCCGTCCTCGGGCGAGGGGTGCCGTCCCGGCCGAACCGAGCCGCAGCGAGAACGGAGCAATATCGCCGTGGTCGCCGCCAACGTCGTAACCGGCAGCCATCCCGTACCCGATGAACGCGGTGTCTCCCTCTGCGGGTTCGAGCCCCGACCCGGTCGGGTCGGGCACCAACAGCACGTCGCTGTTCGAACCGATCGAACCGAAATCGCCTGACGACGGATCGAAGAACCCGGACAGGTCCAAAGTCCAATCTTTGCGGCCACCCGCCCGTTTGCGGGTGCCCTTCTGACAGAAACTGGTGACGTCCTGCTCGGCGGCCGAGTAGGACAGCGAGAAACTGGAAATCTCGCACGCCCGGTCGACAGCGTCAAGATGGAACTCTGAGCCGAGTAGAGCGATGGTGCCCATCAGGTGATCCTTTCGATTGCGCCGGTCCGTTCGAGGCGGCGGGCTCTGGCGAGGTCGGTGTCGGGGATGGTG
>JAAETH010000105.1 GCA_024228575.1 Actinomycetes bacterium | reverse complement strand
GACGAAGGCAACGTTGGGCAGTACCTCGGCCAGCGAGGCAACGCATTCACCGGCCAAGTGTCGGCTGGTGAAGCACAGATGAGCCGCTTCAGCACCGATCCGGACCAGGGCAATCCGTGGATCGTTCTCGACATCACCTTCACCCCGACGGGCTGACCGCCGACACCCTTCGCCTGCTACTACTTCGATGATGACCGGGCAACACATCGACCTCAGCCACACGATCACCGACGGCATGACGACCTACCCGGGCCTGCCTGGGCCCGTGGTGGCCACCCACCTGTCTCGAGAACAGGCAGAGCTGGCATATGGACCCGGTGTCACGTTCCAGATCGGGATGATCCACATCTGTACGAACACCGGCACATACCTCGATGTGCCCTTTCATCGGTTTGCCGATGGCCACGACCTGACCGGCCTCTCGCTCGACAGGGTCGCCGCGGTTCCAGCCGTGTGCCTTCAGCGGTGTGGTGACACTGCCATCGACTTGTCGCCCGAGGAGGTCGAGGGTCTCAGCGGTCATGCCGTGCTGATTCGAACCGACCACTCGCAGCACTTCGGCACGCCTGCCTATGCGCAAGGCCATCCGTTCCTGACACAGGCCGCGGCGCAGGCGTTGGTCTCGGCCGGGGTGGCTTGTGTGGGAATCGATTCGCTCAACATCGACGACACCAGCGACCAGGAACGGCCGGTTCATACGACCCTGTTGCGTGCCGGCATTCCCATCGTCGAACACCTGACGAACCTCGCTGCCCTTCCAGCCGAAGGGTTCCACTTCACCGCCGTGCCACCAAAGATCGAGGGTGCCGGCACGTTCACGGTTCGTGCCTACGCGACGGTTTGAGAGAGGTCCTGTCGGGCGCCGTTTTGTAGGATCTCGCGACGGACGACCATCGAGGGGAGACAGCCGATGACCGAAGACCTCGTCATGTTCTCGCGAGAAGGGAACGTCGGGTTCCTCGACATGCACAACCCTCCGGCGAACGCGCTTGGCCTCGAACTACTCGAAGCGCTGGACACCGCTGTCGCGGAGGCCTGCGTGTCCGAAGTCAAGGTTCTTGTCTTGGGTTCGAAACTGGATGGGTTCTTCGCAGCCGGCGCAGACATCAAGCTGATGAACGAGCTCGATCTCGCCGGGTTCGAGTCGTTTCGAAGTCGTCTGATCGCGACCATCAATTCCGTCGAATCGGGACCGTTCGTTTCCATCGCCGCCATCGAGGGTTATGCGCTCGGTGGTGGCCTTGAGCTTGCGCTCGGCTGCACGTTTCGCGTCGCCGGTCGTGATGCGAAACTCGGACTCCCCGAGGCGAAGCTGGGATTGCTGCCCGGTGCCGGGGGAACACAGCGGTTGCCGCGTTTGGTTGGCCGTGGCGCGGCGCTCGACATGATCCTGACCGGCAGGGCGGTCGATGGCGATCGGGCTCACACCCTGGGTCTCGTCGATCGGCTCGTCGACGCCGGGCAGGCCAGGCGGGCGGCGTTGGGACTTGCCGAAGAGCTGGCCACCTTGTCGCACCCAATGCTGTTGGCCGCGGTCCGCTGCGTCGACGCTGCCCACGACCTGCCTCTGGCCGAAGGGTTGGGGGTCGAGTGGCGAGAAGAGGGTGACCTATTCGAACATGGGGAAGGCCGTGAAGGCCTACGCGCATTCCTCGAACGCCGACAACCGAGGTTCCGATGAGCAACGTGTCTCACGTCTTTCAACGAGCGATCGATCGACCAACAGCAGTTGGCGCGGTCGGCTGCGTCATCACCGATGAGAGAGGTGTGAGCTACCTCGATGGTGCTGCGGGCGCAATTGCCAACTCGATAGGGCACGGGCATCCGACCGTCGTCGCCGCGATGGCTCGACAAGCGGCCACCGTCGACTACGTACACGCCACCCAGTTCGGTTCTGAGGCTCTCGAGGCCTATGCCACGGCCCTCGCCCCGCTCGTACCGATCGACGATGTCAGGGTGTTTCCGGTCAGCGGGGGAAGCGAGGCCAACGAGACGGCGTTGAAGTTGGCCCGCCAGTACCACCTGGCCAGAGGCGAGGACCGCCATCTCATCGTTGCTCGTGGCGGTGCCTACCACGGCAACACCAGGGGCGTTCTCGACGCCTCGGATCGCAACGCTCTTGCCCGCGGTTATGAACCGTGGATCGGCATGACACTGCGGGCGCCGATGGTGCACCCATACAGGGACAACCGCTCGGGTGAGGAGATCGCAGCCGAAACCGAGCGGATCATTCTCGAAGCAGGTGCGAACCACGTCGCTGCACTGATCGCCGAGCCGATCAGTGGCGCCACCCTCGCCGCAGCGGTGCCTCCCGATGACTATTGGCCTGCAATCGCAGAGGTGTGTCGCCGCCACGGCATCTTGTTGGTGCTCGACGAGGTGATGACCGGCTTTGGCCGTACGGGTCGCTGGTTCGCCGCGGACCATTGGGGAGTACGCCCCGACATCATCACCTCGGGCAAGGGTGCCTCTAGCGGGTACTGGCCCCTGGGCCTTTGCCTCGCTTCCGGTGCGGTTCACGACACCGTCGCCGACGCGGGCAACTTCGTCCACGGGTTCACCTGGTCGCATCACCCCATCGGTGCTGCTGTGGCCAACGCGGTGCTCGACGTGATGATCGAGGAGCAACTGGTCGATCAGGTCGAGGCCAAGGGTGACCGGTGTCGTGCACGTCTACGAAGCGCGTTGGACGACACTCCCTGGGTCGGCGACGTTCGCGGCATCGGCATGCTGACCGGAGTCGAGTTCGTCGCGGATCGTGAGACGAAACAACCCTTCGACCGCGCCATGGGTGTCGCCGAGGCGGTGACCACAGCGTGTTTCGATAACCACATGACCGTCTACCCGTGCACGTCGGCGGTGGATGGTGACGTCGGCGACGCCGTCTTGTTGGGCCCCCCACTCTCGGCGATCGAGACCGAACTGGACGAGATGGTCGATCGTCTCGTCGCAGCGATCGGGGCAGTCGGGGTAGATCGAGGACTTGGCTGAGAAATCTCCACGAATCTCTCAACTCCTATCGGTTCCTCACCGATAGGCCCCTTGAAGAGGTCTCAGCTTGGAGGCGTCATGGCACCGATTCATCAACAACGGTGGGTAGCCAGGACCAACTCGTGGAGGCCGACGTCATGAGTGGACAAGAGATCCAGGTGATGTCGCTCGACTCCTCGAGGGCAAACACGAATGCAGACCGCCGGTACGCAGTTCGGTGGCGAGTCGACGGACGCGACCAGGTCCGATCGTTCGACAACCAAGCCACCGCACAGCGGCTACGAGCCCAACTCCGCGTAAAGGCAGCCAGCGGCACCGAGTTCGACAGCACAACCGGGCTGCCACCGTCGGTTGGCGCTGCCACTGGGAATTCAGGTGTTGGGCAGCTTCTCGACGTCGTCGCCTGAGTGCTCGAGGTCACTCCAGCCGTAGACATCGCGGGCGGCAGCTTCGGAGATGACGCCGTCGCGTAGATCTGCCTCGACCATGGAACGATCGCGCTGGCGCGGGTCGCCCCAACCTCCTCCGCCTGGTGAACTGGCGACCATTCGCACAGGGCCGAACTCGCTCAACCCGTACTTCGGGGCGATGAACGGTTCGGCGTCCAGGTTGTCGAGTGGGTACAGGCGGATCTCGCCACCGGCCCCGTCGCGGCCGCCTTCGATGCCAAATCCGGTCGGGGATCCCACCCCTTCACCCCGAAATGACCAGCGGGCTCCGACAAGTACATCGACCTCGTATTCGATGCCGGTACCCCCGCGTCGTGTTCCGGCGCCGGCGCCATCACATCGGAACTCCTGACGGTGGAAGGTCACGGGGTACTGGTGCTCGGCGAACTCGAGGTTCGGCAAGCTGAGACCGCCCAATGCGATCAGGTGGCCGATCTGGTTGAAGCCGTCGCGTGCTGGTGTGGCGCCACCACCTGCGGCGGCGCTCCAGTGGTACATGACGAACGGCTTGTCGTCGGCCGTGCCTGCGGTGACTCCGAAGATGTTCTTTCCCCAGCCTGCGAGTGAGCGTTCTGGAGCGGCCTGGGCCAGGCAGCGCCACACCAGGTGGACGATCTCGTGAGCCGGGATGACCGTGTTCATCGTCATGGCGGCCGGTGGCCTGGCATTCACTATCGATCCCTCGGGGGCGATCATCTCGACACAGCCGAAGGTGCCTTCATTGCGCGGAAGGTCCGGGTCGAAGAACGAGGCCAGTCCCATCGAGACCGCTGACCAGGTGTTGACCAGCCCGCTGTTCTTGAAACCCGCGATCTGGGCGTCGGTCCCTGTGAAGTCGATCCCGACCCGATCGCCGTCGATTGTGAGCTGCATCGTCAGATCGAGGTCGGCGGGGCCGAAGCAGTCGTCGTCCCAGTGTTCGGTAGCCCTCCAAGTGCCGTCGGGCAGGTCGGAGATCAGCGAGCGAAAGACACTGTCGGCGTGATCGCAGACGGCATCGAAGGCCGAGAGTGATGCTTCGAGCCCCAGATCGTGAACCAGCTCGACGACACGATCTGCGCCTATCTGGGTCGATCCGAGCATCGCCCTGAGGTCGCCGTCGAGCAGATCGGGTGTGCGCGAGTTCAACACCAGTAGGCGCCACAGATCGTCGCCTATTCGACCCCGTGAGGCGAGGCGGATGACAGGAAGGCGGATGCCTTCGTGGAAGATCTCGCTGGCCTCTGGGTTGTAGGTGCCTGCTGCACCGCCACCGATATCGCTCTGGTGCGCCCGGTTGCAGCAGAAGGCGACGATCTCACCGTCGACGAACACTGGGCGAGCGATGAGCCAGTCGGGCAAGTGGTTGCCGCCCGCTTCGTATGGGTCGTTCAGCAGGAATACGTCGCCTTCGGCGATCGGGTCGTCGGCCCGGTCGCCGTATTGGGCGAGTATTGCCCGGACGGCGAAACCGCCGCCGCCAGTGTGGATCGGAATGCCATCGGCGGTCGAGATGAGGGTGCCGTCCCGGGTGGTGGCAAAACACGAGAAGTCGTGGCTCTGGCTGAAGATCGGACTGCGAGCGGTGCGTGTCATGACCCAGCCCATGTGACGGCATAGGTGGTCGAGTCTCGCTTGCACGAGCGCAGTCCGGATTGGGGCATCCTCCCCGGAGCCCGTCCTCGGTTCGGTGCTGGACTCGGTGTCGTACGGCGCAACCGAGATCTCGAAATCGCCGTTGGGTCCAACCCTGACCTGGTCATGGGCCCCGACCAGCACCGTTGTTGTTCGGTCCTCGATGATGAGCGGTCCCGTGAGTTCGTCGCCCGGTGATAGGTGCGATCCGTCGAAGACGGCCACCTCGGCCCACCCTGTTGCAGCGTCGACCCAGCAGCGGCGCACGCTGTCGGGGACGGGAGTGCGCCCAGACACGACGCCTCGGCCGGCGGCGAGCTCTGCGATCGATGAACGTCCGCTCATCACCACGCTGACGGCGGTCACCTCGAGGTTTCCCCCGGGCTGGGTGTGGCCGTAGAGGCGTTCGTATTCGGCCTCGAAAGCCTCTCGAATCTGTGACGTGTCGGTGTTTGGCGTCACATCGATGCGCAGCGACCACAGCTGGCTTCGATAACACATGTCGACGAACCATGAAGCGGTCGAGGTCGTGGTCGGGCCCCACTCGTCGGCCACGAGCAACTCGGCCCTGCGTTGTTCGGTCCGGAGCGCAGCCAGGATTCCGTCCGCACCGAGATCGTCGAGCGAGCCGTTGATGCTGCGCGAAACGTCTCGGCGAAGATCCGTGTGCAACATGCCCGCAGCGCAGAACACACCGGCCTCGGCCGGAACGACGACCTTTGTGCAACCCAGAGCCCTGGCCACCGCCGTTCCATGCAGGCCTCCCGCGCCACCGGCTGCAACCAGGGTCATCGATCGCGGATCTCGCCCTCGCTCGATGGTCAACACCTCGACGGCATGTCTGATCTGCTGCTCGAGCAAGGTGAGCATCCCCTGCGCCGCCTGCTCGGTGTTGATACCGAGTGGTGTGGCGATGTGTTCCTCGACCGCAGACTCGGCCAGTTCGAGGTCGAGATTGATCGAACCGCCGGCGTATGGACCAGGCCGCAGACGACCGAGGGCCAGGTGAGCATCGGTCGCCGTAGGGCGCGTTCCCCCGCGCCCGTAGGCGGCAGGACCAGGGTCGGCTCCAGCGCCCTGGGGGCCGACTCGCAGCATCGCGGCGGCATCGACTTCGGCGAGGGTGCCTCCTCCGGCACCGATGGTGTGAACGTCGACCGCGGGGATGTTCAGGTGGTATCCGCCGACCTGAAGCCCGTCGACGACAGGAATTCGACCGCCGACTCGTACCGCGACGTCACACGACGTTCCACCGATCTCGACGCTGACCGAAGCATCGGTGTCGATGCCACCCGAGGCACGATCGAGTGCACCACCGACGGCCGCTGGTCCGGACAACACGAGATCGACGGGTCTCGCCGCCGCTGCCCCGACCGGAACGGTTCCACCGTTGGATTGGATCAGCAGAAGCGGCGAACGTAGACCGAGCCGGTGGAGTTCGGCTGCCAGTCGGCGCAAGTAGCCGCCCACGGATGGAACAAGACCGGCGTTGACGACGGTGGTTGATGTCCGTTCGTACTCACCGATGAGCGGCACCAACTCGTGGGAAGCGCTTGTCAGCGCACCCTCCCAGCGTTGACGAGCCATTTCGGCGATAGCTATCTCATGAGCCGGATTTGTGTAGCTGTGCAGAAGGCAGATGGCAACCGCTTCCACACCTTCGTGCTCGAAATGGTCGAGCGCCTCACCCACAGCGTTCTCGTCGAGTGATTCCAGTTCGTTTCCGGAACGAGCTATGCGTCCGCGGACGCCAACGCGTAGGTGGCGGGGAACCAGAACCGGTGGCCACGGCGCTCGATGGTCCCACTGGTTGTCGCGAATGCCTCGCCTGATCTCGAGAGCATCCCTGAAGCCGGCGGTTGTGATCAGCCCGACGCGGGCGGTCTTTCGTTCGAGAACAGCGTTTGTGGCGACCGTTGTCCCGTGGACAAAACGGGTGCAGTTCCCCAGGAGGACTTCGGGGTCGATGCCGAGCTCCGTGGCGAGTTGCCGGAGTGCATCGATGGCTCCGCGCGACGGGTCGTTCGGAACCGAGGGTGTTTTTGCGACCTCTAGGCGCCCCTCGGCGTCGACCATGACGATGTCGGTGAAGGTCCCCCCGACATCAACGGCGATCGAGCAGGGCCACACTGGCACGGAGGTCGACACCGGGTCGAGCATAGGTGAACCCTTCGGTAGGGGTCCGCTTGGGATAGGTGAACCCTTCGGTAGGGGTCCCGTTCGGGTATGGCTGAACCCTTCGGGAGGGGTACCGTCTGGGTATGGCAGACGTATTTCACCTTGGACTGACTCGAGAGATGTTGCAGGGCGCAACCCTCGCCCTGCTGCCGGGTGATCCCGGCAGGGTGCCCTCCATCGCCGAGCGCACCGACCGATCGGAGCAACTGGCATCGGTGCGCGAGTTCAACTCGATGCTCGGTTGGCTTGGCGATACACCAATCGTTATCTGTTCCACGGGTATTGGCGGACCCTCGACCTCGATAGCCGTCGAAGAGCTGGCTCAGCTGGGTGTACGCACCTTTCTTCGGGTCGGGACCACAGGTGGAATCCAGCCCCAGATCGAGCCAGGCGACGTGATCGTCACCACCGGCGCCATTCGGCTGGATGGTGCGAGCCTGCACTTCGCTCCGATGGAGTTCCCCGCCGTCGCGAACTTCGAGTGCACCAGCGCCCTGGTCGATGCCGCCCGCGCGTCGGGTTCCGAGCCCCACCTCGGAGTCACAGCCTCCTCCGACACGTTCTATCCCGGCCAGGAGCGCTACGACACGTTTTCGGGTCGGGTCGTCTCCCGATTCAGGGGCAGTCTCGAGGACTGGCAGGCGATGGGTGTTCTCAACTACGAGATGGAAGCCGCGACCCTGTTCACCATGTGCGCCAGCTCGGGCCTGCGGGCCGGATGTGTGGCGGGTGTGCTGGTGAACCGCACTCGCGAGGAGACACCCGACGAGCACGCTTCGGCCGATGTCGAAGCCACTACCGTCGGCATTGCGGTCGACGCAGCACGCCGGCTGGTCGGATAGTTCTCAACAGATTCCCGAAGCAGGTTTTGAACGGCGCCTTCTTGTGCCAGGCTTGTAGGTGGAGAGGTGCCAGAGTGGACGAATGGGGCGCCCTGCTAAGGCGTTGTGGTGCAAGCCACCGTGGGTTCGAATCCCATCCTCTCCGCCACGCACTGATCAGGGGTCTTCGACCCCTGGTCAGTTGACGTTTTCGAGCTGTTTGATCGCGGTGGGGCATATGTGGCTCTTTCGAACCCGTTCGGCCCGGTTGGCGACGCTACCGTCGCCGGGCTCGCGGTCGTGGTTGCCTGACCCGGTGCTGAGCTGGCTGAGAGGGTCGGAGCGAACTCGGGTCCGGCCTCGTTCAAGACTGCACGATCGAGAGTGCTGTCGCGGGCCCGACCGACCGGCGGCGACCATGCCACTTGAGTCCGGAACCAGTCCTGAGCACGCGTCCACAACGTCTGTGGCTCCTACATCTAGCGCGAGGCGGTCCGCAAGACACGTCGGGACGTGATCGACGGTGATGACGGCTTCAAGCACATCTCTGAGATGTGCGACGGATGCTTTCCGCGATGCTGATTGATCGGGAAGGGTGCCTGGGTTCGAAGTCATTACCGAGTTGCGAACAAGCCGATTGCGATGCGCGGCTGACGTCCCGATGCCATCTGGGATTGGGTTGGTGTTCCCAGAAGGGTGAACCGCATTGATGTTTCCGATTGTGTATGTTCATTCGTATAGACGTCTACGGAGGGAGATAGCGGTGAGGGTCTTGCGGTTTGGTGGAGTGGTAATCGCGTGTTTGGTTGGAGCGGCTGTGCTGGCCATACCGAGCGCCGCGAATGAGGTGGCGCCTCGACAGCCGGAGGTCCCGGATGACATTTTCCGGCTCTCCTGACCTATCCGTGGGTCAGTTCTGAGGGGGTGACGTGGTGCACGCCGTGTCCTGGCTAGCTTTCCGGCTGTTCAACGGCTGGTCAGCGAAGGCGAGGAAACGGCGTGCTATCGAGAAGGTTATGGGCGCGGGCGGTTGGTGTCGACCGTCGGGTCGTAGTCGAGGGTGTCCGCGTGGACGAGACGGATGGGTCGATCGTGGTGTCGTGCCGGCTTCGCAAGGGAGCCAAGTTGCGCTGTGGCCGCTGTGAGCGCCGCTGCAGTCGTTACGACGCCGGTGACCGGCGGCGTCGTTGGCGGGCTCTGGACGCGGGGACTATCCGGGTGCACGTCGAGGCAGACGCCCCACGGGTGTGGTGCCGTGATCACGGTGTGACGGTCGCCGCGGTGCCGTGGGCTCGTCACGGCGCCGGTCACACAACCGATTTCGACGATCAGGTCGCCTGGCTGGTGACCCACACATCCAAGACCGCTGTGGTGGAGATAATGCGCATCGCTTGGCGCACTGTCGGCGCGATCGCAGCTCGGGTCGTCGCGGACGCCCGAGCCGCGGCCGATCCCTTTGATGGGCTGACCCGTATCGGGATCGATGAGATCTCCTATCGTCGTGGCCACAACTATCTGATGGTCGTTGTCGATCACGACACAGGCCGCCTCGTGTGGGCCAAAGCAGGCCACGACAAGGCCACCCTGCAGGCGTTCTTCGATGAACTTGGGTCCGAACGGGCCGCCAACATCAAGCTCGTCAGCGCTGACGCGGCCGAGTGGATCGGCGAGACCGCTACCGCCAACTGCGAGAACGCCACTGTTTGTCTGGACCCGTTCCACATTGTGCGCTGGGCCACCAAAGCCCTCGACGTGGTACGCCGCTGGCTCTGGAACGCCCTACGCCGCGTCGGCATGGCCGGCCGGGCCAAGCAGTTGAAGGGCTGCCGCTACGCCCTCTGGAAGAACCCTGAAGACCTCACCGACCGCCAGGCAGCCAAACTTGCCTGGATCGCCAAACACAACAACCGTCTCTACCGGGCCTATCTGTTGAAAGAACAACTTCGCCTCGTGTTCCAGCATCGAGGTGACGAGGCGATCGCCATGCTCGACGCCTGGCTCAACTGGGCCCGACGCAGCCAGATCCCCGAGTTCGTCAAGCTCTACCACCGGATCAACAAACATCGGACCGGGATCGAAGCCTCCGTGACACATGG
>JAAETH010000104.1 GCA_024228575.1 Actinomycetes bacterium | reverse complement strand
TCGGCGATGTGTCGGTGACCGATGATCAGGGTGTGACGGTGGACTGTCCTGGCACCACTTTGGTCGTGGGTGAGTCGATGGTCTGTGAGGCCAGTGGTGTGGCGGCGGTGGGTCAGTACGCCAACGTTGGTACCGCTGTTGGTTTCGATCCTGATGGCACAGAGGTCAGTGACGAGGATCCGTCGCATTACTTCGGGGTTGTGCCTTCGATCGATATCGAGAAGGCGACCAATGGTGAGGATGCTGACACCGAGACTGGGCCCGAGATCCTGGTTGGCGAAGAGGTGACCTGGGAATATTTGGTCACGAACACAGGCGAAGTGGATCTCACTGATGTGTCGGTGATCGACGATCAGGGTGTGACGGTGATCTGTCCCGGTAGCGCCTTGGCCGTGGGTGAATCGATGACTTGTACGGCCAGTGGTGTTGCGGTGGAGGGTCAGTACGCCAATATCGGTACCGCTGTGGGCACCGATCCTGGGGACAACGAGGTCAGTGACGAGGATCCGTCGCATTACTTCGGGGTCCTCCCGGCGACCCTGTCGGGCATGAAGTTCCATGACGCCGACTTCGACGGCCAGCCGCGCGAGGCAGACGAGCTCGGTCTCGCGGGTTGGACCATCTACGTCGACTACGACGGCAATGGTGAACTCGATGCGAGCGAACCCTCTGGCGTGACCGCTGCTGACGGTTCGTACTCAATCACCGGCATCTCCCCCGGCACGTGGAGCGTGAGCGAGGAGCTGTCGACCGATTGGATCTGTTCCTATCCGAGCTCCTGTACCCACGACGTGACCTTCGAGGCGGGCGACGCCCTGGCCGGTAGCGATTTCGGGAACTACGAGAAGAGCTTGGTGAAGCTCTTCAAGCTCACGAACGGAAAGCTGAACTCTGCGGTCAACTGGACATTCGAGCTGTACCTCGGACCCGATGGGTTCCGCGACAGCGTCTTGGCGAGCAGCAGTACCTATGGCGATGCTGATGGTGTGCTCGAGTTCGACGGCTTCAAGCTGGATCCGGCACTCACCTACACCATCTGCGAACGCAACCTTCGACCGGCATGGTCGCCGTTGTGGCAAATCGACACCGATGGCGACGAGACGGTCGACACCACGATTGTGCCGTACAACCCCGACGTCGGCGATCCGCTGGGTGATCTTGGCAACCGGTGCTTCGACTTCGGTGGCGGCGTAGGCGCCACCTATGCGATCCCGGAGGGCGGCACGCTCGTGTTCGACGTGGACAACAGGCGACTCCCCTGCGGGGATCCCATCCTCGCCCCACCGGAGCCCGTCTTCGAGGGTGACCATGCCGTGACGGCCACCAGACTTGCCGGATACGACCCGGACCCT
Source organism: Actinomycetes bacterium (assembly GCA_024228575.1). GTDB lineage: Bacteria > Actinomycetota > Acidimicrobiia > Acidimicrobiales > Poriferisodalaceae > JAAETH01. The sequence goes on along the minus strand of JAAETH010000104.1, from coordinate 47,009 downwards.
GAAACAATCGCTGCTTCCAGGCTCGCAGCATTGTGTAGCTAACGTCGGGTCGCGCTTAGGCGCTGTCATGTTCGGTGTCGTGGCCGGTATTACGGGTTGACGAAGACCATCAGGTCGGGGGCGAAGGCCATCAGGCCTGGGCCGGCCAGGCCGTTTGTTCCAGGTGCCACGTACTCGCCGAGGTAGATCCCGGTGTCTCCGTCGTAGCGGCTGATGGTTCCGTCTGCGTAGTCTGCGACATAGAGATGGCCGTCTGGGCCGAATGCCATGCCACTCGGGCTGGTCAACCCTGCTGGTCCCCCGGCAGCGACGAAGACACCGATGAACGCACCGGTCGAGCCGTTGAATCGAAGGATCTCACCCTTTCCAAGGCTTGCGACGTAGAGGTTCCCGTCCGGACCGAATGCCATCTGCTCGGGGCTGTCGAGACCGCCAGAGGTCGGCGTGACGAAGGTATGAGCGACCCCTCCGTCCGAGACGTCGAACCGAAGGATGGAGTGGCTGTCGTAGCTGCCGATCAATATGTGGCCGGTGGCATCGAAGAGGATGGCGTACGAGTCCGGTGCCAGCGTCGTGAAGGTGCTCAAGTAGGTGCCGAGTGCGTCGTAGATCCGGACCCGCCCGTCGCCCGAGCTGGCTACCCACAGGTTTCCACCAGGACCGAACGCTAGGCCCGCAGGGTCTGCTAGGCCTCCGGCGCCAGCGGTGACGAACTCACCCAACGGTGTTCCGTCTGCTTGATAGGCAGTGACGTTGTTGGCACCTTCGCCACTCACGAGGATCGTGCCAGCGGGGCCCAAGATCGGCTGAACGGGGGCAGCGCCCGTGGGTATCGATTGGACGAATGCTCCGGTCACGGGTTCGAACCTGAGGAAGTTGTTCGCGTCGTAGTTGGCAACGAGCAGATCGTTCTCGAAAGTGGTGCCGTCCTCGTCGATGGCAGCCACGGAAATGCCGTGCGACATCTCCGCGAGGTTGAAGGTGTGTGTAGCCGTCGGTGTCGCTCCGACATATGTGTCGAAGTGTCCGTCGCCCCAATTCACGGTCCATTGGCTGATGGTGTCGGCCCCGGGATCGGTCGAGCTGAGATTCATCGAGTAGGGGACGCCCACGTCGGCGAATGTGTTGCCTGCGATCACCAGATCGGGCCTCGTGTTGTCCATCGAGATCGAGGTTGTATCCGAAACGCCTTCGACGGTGAGCGTGATCGGATAGACGGCGTCGTCGTCCAGGCCGAGGCCCTCGAGGGTGGCCCAGGAAACGCTGAGGTTCTGCCCCACGACGTCGGGTGATCCGTCATTGTTCAGGTCCCATTCCCACGTGCTCAGCGGGTCGGCATCGAAACCCGCCAGCACCAGGTCGTCACCCTCGGACATGGGGTATGGGCCGCCGGCATTGGGCGCGGGTGCGTTGTTGTTGAAGCCGACGCTGCTCAACCTGCCCACGATCCTGCCCTGGTCGAATGTTGGCTGGGCGCTCGCACAACGTCCGTTGGCCTCGTCAGATCCCGTCGGCTCCCAACATGCGCTCGTGTGACCATCGTGGCCGTTGGGTGTCAGCGCCAACGACTCGGGGTTCGCGTTCAGTCCTGGTCTGTGTGTGTCGTCGTAGATCCCGAGGCCGACCGGCGGTGGGTCCACTTCCATTCCGGTTCCGAAGCTCATGTAGTCGACCAATCGGGTTTCGGCGTCGAGAAGCCAGATGTCGTCGCCAGCGCTGGACAACGTGCCGCCAGTGTTTCCGACCATGTACTCGAGCACGCCGTCGGTGTCGACCACGAGGGCCGATCCGGGCGCCCGATTCAGCCAGAGCACGGCGTACTGGCCAGGGCCTAGCAACGAAGCCGCCCCGCGCTCGTCTGTCGCGGGGATGGTGAAGTCGAGCTGGCCGTCGTGCAGCCCCTTCAAGTCGTCGTCGAGGGCTCGCCATCCGACAAGGCTGACCGGCTCAGCCGATGTGTTGAACAGCTCGACGAACTCGAATGTGTCGGACGTGTTCTGGCTGGGCAGCAGTTCATTGACCACGATGTCATCGGTGCTCGGAGACAACAGGTACAAACCAACCTCGAGGTCGAACGTCACCGAGGTGGACTTCGCGGGTGTCGCGTCGTCGGTGACGGTTACGCGCACGGTGTGGGTCCCGGACGTGCCGGCAGTTGGAGTTCCGTCGATGACACCGTCCGAGTCGATGTCCAGTCCCGCAGGCAGACCTATGGCCGAGTAGGTCGGGTTTGTTGTTTCGGGGTCGGATGCATCGATCGCAAGACCGAACGGTGTCAGTTCGGCGGCCTCCTGTGTTCCGGGGTTCGTGACCTCGGGTGCGTCGTTCACAGGGGTGACGACAATTGTCACCGTCGCCTCTTCGGACTCGAGCCCGCCGCTGTCGGCCACCCTGTAGGTGAATCCGTCAGTACCACTCCAGTCCGACAGTGGGGCGTAGGTGAACGTTCCGTCGTTGTGATTGGTCAGATCTCCGAGCATGGGAGGTGCAATGATCGTGATCCTCGCCGGGTCGATTGTCCCGTCCTCGGGGTCGGTGTCGTTGCCGATGATCGACGGTGTGAGCAGATCCTGGTCTTCGGCCGTGGTGAAGCCCGTTCCCGAGTCGTCCTGGGTCACTGGTTGCTCATTGATATTTCCCACGGTGATGGTCGTCTGGGCGGTGACCTGGGCAGCCGCGTCCGAGGCCTGGATCGTGAGTACGTAGGTTGGTGTCGTCTCGTGGTCGAGCAGGTTTCCGATCCTCAGTGACCCTCCCTGATCGATCTGGAAACTGTCGTCGTCGTTGCCCGCAACTATCGACAAGACGAGGTCGTCACCATCGACGTCGCCGAAGGTCACGACGGCGACCTCGGTGCCGATTGCCGCTGTCTCCAGCGTCGCCACCGCCGTGGGGATCGAGATGGTCGGTAGGTCGTTGACAGCTGCAACGATGATGTTCACCGTTGCGTCGACAACCGAATTGACGCCGTCACTGATCGAGTACTGGAACTCGTCGGCACCGCTGTAGTCGGTGTCGGGTGTGTATCTGACCTTGCCATCGATGATCGAGGTCGATCCGTGGTCGGGAGATGACACCTCGACTATCGAGAGCACATCTACGTCTGGGTCGGTGTCGTTTTCGAGCACATCAATATCGACGATGCCGTCCTCGTCGACGTCGGCCGAATCGTCGTTGGCCGTCGGTGATTCGTTCGGCGGCGCGGCCGTCGTCGTGGTAGGTGCCGTTGTTGCGGTGGTGGTGGTGGTTGTTGTGGGTGCCGTTGTGGTGGTGGTTGTTGTTGTGGGTGCCGTTGTTGTGGTGGTTGTCGTCGTTGTTGTTGTTGTTGTGGTTGTTGACTCTTCTGCTCGGGGGAGCCCGGTTACCGTGGTCGTCGGCCGAGCCACGACGTCGATGGTGACGCGAGCTGTCGATCGCTCTCCGTCTCCATCCACGATCGTGTACTCGATGGTCTCGGTCCCGACAAAGCCGTCTTCGGGCTCATACACGATGCGGTTGTTCTCGATTCGGGCTGTCCCGCTTTCGGGACTGCTCACATCCTCGAGTTCGAGCTCGTCGCCATCGGCGTCGGTGTCGTTGGCGACGACATCGAGAGTCGCAACACCACCGGGCAAGACCGCCACTCGGTCGGCGCCGGCCACCGGCGCATCGTTGACGGGAGCGATCGACACCTGGACAGAAGCGCTCTGGCAGGTCCCGTCGGGTAGGCAGGCATCGAACGAGAACTGGTCGGTCCCATTGAAGTCACCTTCGGGTGTGTAGCGGCCGGTGAGCTCCCATCTGCCATCGCCGAGAGATGTGGGATCGCCCTCGGCCAGAAACTCGCCATGTTCGGGATCGGCGAACCTCAGAGAAGGTGTCTCCTCGCCCGCTGTGACCACGATGACCACAGCGGTTGCGACGTCTTCGAGCGTTTCGGCGCCAACGTCGATGACCTCGATGACCGAAAGTGCTTCGGCGGCCGCCACCGGCGCCACCTCGGGTACGACGCCCGTCACCACGGTTACGGCGACTCCGGTTGCGGTGGCCACGGTCGAGCCCGCCGACGCCACCGTGCTGACCAGCGGAACCTGGCCCTGTGCTGTTCCAAGGAAGTTGGCCAGCCACGCCAGCGGTCCACCCACCGCTCGAACCCGACCGAGGCTGACGTTCAGGAAAGCACGAACCACCGCAGGGTCGAACTGGCCGCCAGAGCACTCGGTCAGCTCCTGTCTAGCGGCTTCGGGTGACAGCGCCTTCTTGTAACTACGAGCGCTGGTCATGACGTCGTAGGCGTCTGCGACAGCGACGATGCGACCCGCGATCGAGATCTCCTGTCCGGCCAGCTTCTGCGGGTATCCCGCACCGTCCCAGCGGCAGTGGTGCTGGTCTGCCGCGTGGATCCACTCGCCGAGCCAGTCCCGGAGCGGAGCGAGGAAGCGGATGCCGTGGGTCGGGTGGCTCGCGATGGCGGCCCATTCCTCCTCTGTGGGTCGGCCATCCTTGTTCAAGACCTCGGAGGGCACGGTCAGCTTGCCGACGTCGTGCAGCAGCGCTGCCCACCGAAGTCGGCTCAAGTCCTCATCCGACAAGCCAATTTCCTCACCGATCAACTCGGAGTAGGCCCTGACCCGCTCGGAGTGGCCTCGTGTGAGCCTGTCGTGCTCGTTGATCTCCTTCAGCAACTGGACGAGGTACTCGCCATGTAGTGTCTCGGGTGTCTGCTCGCCGGACGCAGCCGCTTCTTCGATAGACCGCAGCATCGCCCTCGAGTTCGAACTTCGCAGCGAGGCCCTCGACCTGGACGGTGCGTGGTCCGGGAACACCAGCGTCAGCTTCATCAGCGCGACCAGGGGGGCGAATCGCCTCAGCACCTTGGTCAGGCCGTGGACGATGAGGTTCGCCACCACGAACATCAGCGCTGTCCAAATCCAGCGGTTCAGCCCCAGCTTCGCGGGTGGAACCAGACGGCTGGCGGTCCAGACAAAGGTCGCAGCCGTGATGATCGGCAGCACAAAGATGGCGGCGCGCATGACCCGCGCGACGTTGGGATGCGCCTGCCACTGCTCGACCTTGGCAGTGTGACGCTCTGCGCCTTTTGTCGGACCAGCGGACGGCACTCATTCCCAGTCGGTCGAGGACGGGCGAAAACAAGGGTTCGCCAGGGGCACTTCTCGCGTCGCGTGCGGGCCGGAAAGGATTCCGTAAGGACCCTTGTAGAAGGCTTAACAGTCGCCCGAAACGGACTGATTCGGGTTGTCTCGGGTCTTTCCTGTGTGCACGCCGATCAGTCGAGGTCGGCCCAGTACAGGGAGAGACCCATGACTATCTTCAGAACTCTTGCGCTGGCAGCAGCTCTCGCGCTGCTAGCCGCTGCTTGTGGCGATTCGTCCGACCAGACCAATGCCGAATCGAACCCGTCGACCAGCGTTGCGGCCGCTCAGAGCGACGAGATGGCTGACGAGATGGTCGACGACGAGATGGCGATGATGGGCACCACCTTCACCGTCCACGTCGAGAACGTGTCCGACGGTTCTGATACACCAACGCCCTTCGCTCCGGTCGTCGCCGTGACCGGACACGGTCCGAATCCGATCTTTGCTGTCGGCGATTCCATGAAGGCTGTCGGTCTCGAGCAGCTGGCCGAGGACGGCGACCCGTCCGAACTCGTACTCACCGTGGACGGTGTGGTCGCAGCTGTGCCGGACAGCGTCGCTGGTTCCGATGACGCCATGGGTGGTCCTGCATTCCCAGGCGACGGCTACCTCCTCACCGTCGAGGGCCACGAGGGCGACTCGCTGAGCCTCGCTTTCATGTACGTCCAGTCGAACGACTGGTTCCTCGCCATCGACACCCTTGCCCTGTTCTCGGGCGGCATGCCACTCGATGGCGACATCAGCGAGTACGTCATGATCTACGACGCCGGCACGGAGATCGATCAACCCATTGGCGAAGGAGCCGATCAGGCACCTCGTCAGACAGCTCCGGGTACCGGTGCCGACGATCCTGACGAGACCGTGCGCCTCGTGGGTCCTGCCACCGGCCTGGTCAAGGTCACCATCCACGCCGGCGACATGATGAACGACGACATGTCGGGAATGGGCGACGCAGAAATGGACGAGGACGGCTGACGGTTCTCACAGAAGAGCTGAACGAATTCGGAACTCTGCGGGTTCTGGGTGGCACCAGAGCCCGCGAGTGTCGACAATGGACCGATGGTGTCGAACGGGATCAGGGATCAGGGATCAGAGAAGATGACTGCCCATGTTCTCGTCGTCGACGACGAGCCCACCGTTCGAGCCGTGGTGGCCGAGTATCTCCGCAAGGACGGCGCGCGTGTCACCGAAGTCGGCGATGGACGTCGGGCACTCGAGGTCGTCGGCACCGACAGGCCCGACCTGGTCGTTCTCGATGTCATGCTCCCCGAACTGGACGGGTTCAGCGTTCTCGCCCGAATTCGTGAGACCGGCGACCTCCCCGTCATCATGTTGACGGCGCGTACCGGTGAGAGCGAGCGGGTTGCCGGGCTCGACCTTGGCGCCGACGACTATGTCGTCAAGCCATTCTCTCCGAGAGAATTGGCAGCGCGAGTGCGTTCGGTGCTCAGGCGGGTCAGGTCAGACAGTGGAGGCACCGTCATGGATCTGGGCCGAATTGTCGTCGATGAGCCGGCTCGAGAGATCAGGATCGACGGCGAGGCGGTGGAGACGACACCTCGAGAGTTCGATCTGCTCGCCTTCATGGCTCGTCACCCCGGTCGAGCGTTCTCCCGGGCCGAGCTGCTCGAGACCGTCTGGCAGTCGTCGCCCGATTGGCAGGACCCATCCACGGTTACCGTGCACATAAGGCGGTTGCGGCGCCGCATAGAAACAGACCCCGATTCACCAAAACACCTTCTGACCGTGTGGGGTATCGGCTATCGCTTCGAACCAGGGACAAGCTCATGACCAACAGCAGCGTGAGAAGGCTCATCCTCGCCGGCGCGGTCGCCGCCACTGCGACAGCGTTGGCGGCCGTGTTCGTCGCGGCCGAGGCCATGTGGCTGTCGGGTTCGGAACGCAACCTGATGTTGGTGGTGCTCGTCGCTGCTTTCGGACTTGCGGTCCTCGTCGCCGTCCGGGTCAGCCGACCACTGGTCGACGACCTCGATCAGCTCGCCTCGGCGGCCCGCCAGGTTGCGGCAGGCGACCTGAGCGCCCGTTCCGGTGTGGAGCGCCGCGACGAGGTCGGGGCCACTGCTCGCTCGTTCGACGAGATGGTCGGCCGTCTCGAGCTCGCCGAGCGCAGGCGCGAAGCAGAGGAAGCCGAGCGGCGGCTTCTGTTCGCTTCGGTCGGCCACGACCTTCGGACTCCCTTGGCGGCCATACGCGCTGCCGTTGAGGCACTCCAGGATGGTGTTGCCCCCGACCCTGCTCGCTACCTGGTGGCCATCGGTCGCGAAGCCGAACACCTGGGTCGCCTCACCGAGGACCTCTTCTTGTTGGCCCAGATCGATGCGGGGCGTTTTGAGGTCGGCCGCGACCTCGTCGACGTCGCCGAGGTGGTCGACGAGTCTGCCGAGGCACTATTGCCCAGCGCTGCCGCCAGAGGGGTTTCACTCGACGTCGTGGTAGCGATCGATCCGGGTGCGAGCACCGTCGTCCGGGGAACCTCACATCATCTCGGCCGGGTCGTGCGAAACCTGCTCGACAACGCAATTCGTCACGCTGGCGCTCCGGGGGTTGTCACCGTTACTGTCGGCGTCGACCCCGGATCGCCGATAGCAGAGGTGGTTGTCACCGTCCTCGACGACGGTCCTGGCTTTCCTGCAGGCTTCATCGACAAGGCGACCGAGGCCTTTTCGCGTGCCGACGCCAGCCGCGACCGCTCGAGGGGTGGTGCTGGACTTGGGCTGGCGATCGTGAGGGGGGTCACCGAGGCTCACGGCGGGTCGATCGAGATCGGTCGTGGCCCGGGCGGCGAGGTAGCGGTCAGCCTGCCGGCCGTCGCACACAACTGAAATGTTTCCCGTCTTGTTTCGCGACGGACGGCTCCCCGAGACATCGGTCCCCACTGTTTGTCGTTCGCGCCGAATCTCCCGCTACCATCATCACCCATCGCGGGTGTAGCTCAATGGCTAGAGCCCCAGCCTTCCAAGCTGGTTATGCGAGTTCGATTCTCGTCACCCGCTCGCAATCGACTGGGTTAAGGGGCCTAGCGGTCCTTCCCACCGTTCGGTAGACGTCCTCGAATCTGCTCACTGAGGGTGAAGTCACCGATGGACACTGCCACCGGCAGTAAAACTCTCGCTCAATTATGAATGTTCACTCAACTTGTGCTGATCGAGGGCGACTAGAACCTTGGTCCGAGAGACGCGGACCCAACGCATCAACTGCGATTGCCACACACACCGGATTCAGCCCTGCTTCGGCGGGGCTGAGTCTGTTTTGCAGCCGCGCGAGCTCGTGGCAACTGGATAGACTTTCTCGCTTGTGAACATCCCTACCGTGACTTCCTCTGTCGAGACCCTCGACGACAACATGATCAAGCTCAGCGTCGAGGTGGACGAGAAGACGTTTGACGTCGCCGTCGACAGCGCTTTCAAGAAGATCGCCCGCGAGGTGCGCATCCCCGGATTCCGCCATGGACGGGTCCCGCGGAAGGTGCTCGAGGCCCGCATCGGCGTCTCCTACGCCAGGGCCGAGGCGATGGAAGAATCGATGGGCGTCTACTACGCCGCCGCGGTTCGCCAGGAGCAGGTCGATGTCATCGGCCGCCCCGACATCGACATCACCGGTGGTGAGGAGGATGGACCCCTCACCTTCGCCGCCACCGTCGAGACCAGGCCCTCGGTCGAGATCAGCGGCTACGACAATCTGACCATCGAGATCCCCTCACCCGTCATCGACGATGATGACGTTCAGCAACAGATCGACAACATCAGGGGTCGATCAGCGTCGCTCGAGGACATCGAGCGGTCGGCCACGGCCGGCGATTTCGTCACTATCGACATCGAAGGAACCGTCGACGGCGAACCGCTGCCAGGGCTCAATGCCGAGGACTACTCCTACGAGGTGGGCACCGGCGTCGTCGGTGAGGAACTCGACGAGAATCTCGAGGGTGCATCGGCGGGCGACGTGCTCGACTTCTCGTCCGATCACCCGGTCCAGGAGGACACGGTCATCGACTTCCATGTCGATGTCAAGGTCGTACAGGAAAAGGTGCTCCCCGAGTTGACCGACGAGTGGGTCGACGAGAACACCGACTTCGAGACCGTCGACGAGATGACCTCCGACATCACCCAGCGTCTCGTCGATGCCGCCCGCACGAGGGCGTCCCAGGCTCTGCGCGAGGAGGCTGCCGGAGCTGCCGGCGATCTCATCGATGGCGACGTCTCCGAGGCTCTCGTCGATGCCGAGATGACCGAACAGATCCAGCATCTCGGCTACAGCCTTCAGGCCCAAGGCCTCGCGATGGAGCAGTGGCTGGCGTTCAACGGCAAATCGCAAGAGGAGTTCGCCGAAGACCTGCGCGAGGGTTCCACCAAATCGGCCAGGGTCGACCTGGCTCTGCGGGCCATCGCGACAGCCGAGGGTCTCGATCCCGACGACACCGACATCGACGAGGAGATCGAGCGCATCGCAGTTCAGCTCGGTGACAAGCCCGCAGCAGTACGTCAGAGGCTCGACGAGTCCGACGGCCTGATGTCGGTGGTCGCCGACCTCAAGAAGCGCTCCGCTCTGGAGTGGTTGACGGATCACGTCGCTATCGTCGATGACGAGTCCGGCGAACCAATCGAGCGATCACTGCTTGACGAACCCGAGGTCGAGCCGACCGACACCTCAGACGACGAGTAGGCGAAGGTAAGGCAATGAGCCGCACGGTGCGAGCGTCAGCGAGCCAGAAGGCGAAGGTTGAACAATGAGCTACATCATCCCGAGTGTGATCGAGCAGACCAACAGGGGCGAGCGCTCGTACGACCTGTATTCGAAGTTGCTGAAGGAGAACATCATCTTCCTCGGCACACCGATCGACGATGGTGTTGCCAACGTCGTCTGTGCGCAACTTCTGCACCTCGAGTCAGAGAACCCGGACCGTGACGTCAACATCTACATCAACAGCCCTGGTGGCGACATCACGGGGCTGTTCGCCATCTACGACACGATGCAGTACATCAAGAACGACATCGCAACCATGTGTCTTGGCCAGGCCGCTTCGGCAGCCGCCGTGCTGCTCGCCGCTGGCACCAACGGAAAGCGCCTGGCTCTTCCCCACGCACGCATCTTGTTGCACCAGCCATATGGTCAGGCGATGGGCCAGGCCACCGATGTCGAGCTCGCCGCCCGCGAGATAGGGCGCATGCGTTCTCTGTTGGAGGAGATCCTCGCTCAGCACACCGGCCAAGAGGTCGACAAGATCCACGTCGACACCGATCGCGACTTCGTCATGGACGCTCCCCAAGCACTCGAGTACGGCATTATCGACGAGGTCATCTCAAACCGTGGTGATGTAACCGACGGACCGATCCGCGCCGCCTAGCGGCATTGGAATATCCGCAGGTCGAGCGCGTCGACGGCGGACGCGACATACTGGAATGTTGCGGAGCTGACTCGTATCCACCCACCGGAGGCAGGACACAAACGTGGCGAAGTTCGGAGAAGGCGGCGAGCTGCTCAAGTGCTCGTTCTGCGGCAAGTCGCAGAAACAGGTCAAGAAGCTCATCGCGGGTCCAGGTGTCTACATCTGCGACGAGTGCATCGACCTGTGCAACGAGATAATCGAAGAAGAGCTGTCCGAGTCCTCCGAGGTCAGCTTCGAGGAACTGCCAAAACCCCGCGAGATCTTCGAGTTCCTCAATGAGTTCATCGTCGGCCAGGAGCAGGCGAAGAAGGTTCTGTCCGTAGCGGTCTACAACCACTACAAGCGGGTCCGGTTCGCCAACCAGATAGGCGACGACGTCGAACTCTCGAAGTCGAACATCATGCTCGTCGGTCCAACCGGCTGCGGCAAGACCTACCTCGCTCAGACTCTCGCCCGCATGCTGAACGTCCCGTTCGCCATCGCCGATGCCACAGCGCTTACCGAAGCCGGGTACGTCGGCGAGGACGTCGAGAACATCCTCCTCAAGCTCATCCAGGCGGCCGACTACGACGTCAAGCGTGCCGAGATGGGCATCATCTACATCGACGAGATCGACAAGGTGGCTCGCAAGTCCGAGAATCCCTCGATCACGCGCGACGTGTCGGGCGAAGGTGTTCAGCAGGCGCTGCTCAAGATCCTCGAGGGCACCACGGCTTCTGTGCCTCCCCAGGGCGGACGCAAACATCCCCATCAGGAGTTCATCCAGATCGACACGACCAACGTGTTGTTCATCTGTGGCGGTGCTTTTGACGGCCTCGAGAAGATCATCGGCAACCGCGTAGGTCGCAAGGGTGTCGGTTTTGGTGCCGATGTGCGCAGCGCCAACGATTCCTCGCTGGCCGAGTTTCTTCCTCAGGCCCTGCCAGAGGACCTGCTGAAGTTCGGTCTGATTCCCGAGTTTGTCGGCCGGTTGCCAGTCACCGGCATCGTTCGTGAACTCGACCGTGAAGCTCTCATCGAGATCCTCGTCGAGCCAAAGAATGCCCTCATCAAGCAGTACCGCAAGATCTTCGAGCTCGAGAACGTCGAACTCGAGTTCACCGACGACGCACTCGAAGCTGTCGCCGAACAGGCACTCCTGCGCAAGACGGGTGCTCGTGGTCTGAGGGCAATCCTCGAGGAAGTGCTTCTCGGCATCATGTACGAGTTGCCCGGACGCGACGATGTCGAACGCTGCATCGTCGATCGCAGTGTGGTTCTCGATAGGGTCAACCCGACCCTGGTGCCCCGTCGTCAGCCCGAGTCGGGCCCGACACGCCGCGCCGCCTCTTGATCTGAAGTTTCTACTTCTCAGCCTGTTCTCTGCGAGGTTCAAATGGATTATGCCGCCGCGCTCGAACACATCGAGCAGCACTACAGCCTCGAGTTGTATCCGGCGACCAGGGCCACCGCTCCCGACCTCTCGCGTATGGTCGACCTCGTCGAGGCCATGGGCGATCCCCACCTCGGTCTTCCGACCATCCACGTCACGGGCACCAACGGCAAGGGATCGACGATGCGGATCATCACCGCATTGTTGATGGCGCACGGCCTGCACGTTGGTGGATACACGTCGCCCCACCTCGAGCGGGTCAACGAGCGAATCATCTCCGACGGTGAGCCGCTCGACGATGATGACTTCGCCCAGGCGATCGCCGATGTCGCGGCGGCCGAGGTGGTCTGTGGCGACAGATGGGACCGAGAAGCGACCTTCTTCGAGATCCTTGCCGCCGCCGCCCTCGGATGGATGGCGATGGCCCCCGTGGATGTCAGGGTTCTCGAGGTCGGCATGGGTGGGCTCTGGGATGCCACCAACGTCGTCGAGGCCGAGGTCGCCGTCATCACGACCATCGCAGAGGATCACCTGGCGACGTTGGGGCCCGAGCTGGCCGACGTCGCCCGTGAGAAGGCCGGCATCATCAAGGCGGGGTCGCGCCTCGTGATCGGCGAACTCGACGACGAGCTGGCCGACATCGTCTTCGAACAGCCCAGCGAGGGCGATCCGGTTCGCCTCGGTCACAACCTCCTGATCACCAAGAATCAGCAAGCCGTCGGTGGGCGAAGTGTTTCGATCACGACTTCGTACGCGACCTATGACGACCTCTTCCTGGGGCTGCACGGCGAACACCAGGCCTCGAACTCCGCTGTCGCTCTGGCGGCCGTCGAGGCCTTCTTCGATCGAGAGATTCCGCGCGACATCGTCGATGAGGCGTTCGGCACAGTTGTTGTGCCCGGGCGATTTGAGGTGGTGAGACGTCGCCCCTTGATCGCCCTCGACGGAGCCCACAATCCAGCGGCGGCAACAGCAGCGTCCCGCACCCTCTACGACGACTTCGTGACCGACCACAAACCCGTCCTCGTGGTCGGGTTCAACGCTCCTCGCGATCTCGGCGAGATGTTCGATGCGTTGAGGGCGACGTCTGCCGCAGCGGTCGTGGCCACCGCGGCAGACTGGCCACGAGCATTTTCGGCCGACCGCGTGGCCGAAGAGGCCACCTTGGCGGGTGTCGAGAACGTCGTGTGGATCCCGTCTGTCGCCGATGCCGTCGATCGGGCGATCGAGATGGCCGGTGAGGACGGGGTCATCCTCGTCACCGGCTCGCTCTACGTCGTCGGCGAAGCCCGTGGACATCTGTTGTAGCAACCCGCGAGTGTGAACCGGCAGCGAAGAGATAGAGTCTTGCGCGCTCTGGCGAGCTGTGCCACTGTGGGTGGGCGAGTCGCGCTTGGAGCGTTCAGTTCCATCTTTCTCATCTGACCTCGGGCAACACCAGCCCAGAACCGGAGCATTCCTCGTGTCGCAGCAGACCTTCGTCATGTGTAAACCCGACGCCGTCGAGCGTGGCCTCGTCGGCGAGATCATCGGCCGTTTCGAGGCCAAGGGCCTTTCCCTTGCCCGCGCCGAGCTGCGGGTTATCGACCGCGAGACCGCCACACTCCACTACGCAGAACACGAGGGCAAGGGCTTCTTCGAGGACCTGCTCGCCTTCATCAGCCGGGGCCCCTCGATGCTGATGGTTCTCGAAGGTCCCTCCGATGCCGGCGACGACGTGTTTGCCATCGTCCGCAACATGATGGGTGCGACCAACCCGGCCACTGCTGCTCCGGGCACCATCCGGGGCGACTTCGGACTCGTCGTGACAGAAAACCTCGTACACGGCAGTGACTCCAACGAATCCGCCGAACGCGAGATCGGCATCTTCTTCGGCTGAGCCGGGTCATCCCAGGCTGAGGCGAGAGGCATCAACAATGAATGGTCAGTCCCCTTCGGGGTATCAGCACCACCAGAGCGATGCGCGCGCGTCGGTCGAGGGTGGCTTGAGCAGCAACACTCCAGGCCCTAGGCTCGGGTCAGCGGGTGCACCTCGGAAGGCACGCATGGCAGACTCGATGTTCACGGGATTTGTTGGGCGCGACATGGCTGTCGACCTCGGCACGGCGAACACTCTTGTCTACGTTCGTGGTCGCGGCATCGTCTTGAACGAACCGTCCGTGGTCGCCGTGAATGTTCTCGACGGTCGCCCCCTTGCCGTGGGCCTCGAAGCCAAGCGGATGATCGGTCGCACACCGGGCCATATCCAGGCCATCCGCCCTCTCAAGGATGGTGTCATCGCAGACTTCGACATCTGCGAGAAGATGTTGCGCTACTTCATCCAGAAGGTCCACAACCGTCGCTGGGCAAAGCCCCGCATGGTCATCTGTGTGCCGTCGGGCATCACCGGTGTCGAGCAGCGCGCCGTTCAGGAGGCCGCCGAGTACGCGGGTGCCCGCCGCCCGGCGTTCATCATCGAGGAACCGATGGCCGCAGCCATCGGTGTCGGCCTCCCTGTGCAGGAACCGACCGGAAACATGATCGTCGACATCGGCGGTGGTACCACCGAGGTTGCCGTTATCAGCCTCGGCGGAATCGTGGCCAGCCAGTCGGCGCGCATCGGCGGCGACGAGCTCGACGAGTCGATCATCCAATACGTCAAGAAGGAATACAACCTCGCACTGGGCGAACGCACAGCCGAAGACATCAAGCTGCAGATCGGCTCTGCGCACCCGCTTCCCGAAGAGCTTTATGCCGAGATCAGGGGTCGCGACCTCATCAGTGGGCTACCCAAGACCATCGTCATCAGCTCGGCCGAGATCGAGGAAGCCGTGGCAGAGCCTGTGGCGGCCGTCGTCGACGCCGTTAAGGTCACCCTCGACCAGACGCCCCCCGAGCTGGCCGCCGACATTATGGAACAAGGCATCGTCCTCGCCGGTGGTGGGGCATTGTTGCGCGGTCTCGACGTGCGGCTGCACGAGGAGACCGGTATGCCGATCGTCATAGCCGCAGACCCGCTGAACGCCGTCGTGCGCGGCTCGGGTCAATCGCTCGAAGAGTTCGAAACCTTGCGCGGGGTGTTGTTCTCCTCTTCGACCGACCGGTGACGTCTACGCTGAGTCCCCGTGCTGTCACAACCACGTGAGCCGCGACGGCGTGGCAGTAGAACGCGGGTCCGTCTCCTCCTCCTGATCATCACAGCGCTCGCCCTGATCACACTCGACTATGGAAGCTCGGGAGATGGGGCGGTCGGAACCGCTCGCGACGGCACTCTCGACGTTCTCGGTCCGGTCAGATCGGCGGTGGGATGGGTGCTGTCACCGTTCCAGAACGGGTGGCGGGGCATCGCCGACTACGACGAGCTGGAAACCGAGAACGCCCGGTTGCGCGCAGAACTCGACGCCGTACGGGGCGAGGATCTCGAAGTCGCCGAACTTCAGCGCCACTTGCGAGCTCTCGAGATGTTGCTCGAGGTGCGTGGAACCGAGTCCGGTGCCCCGCGGGTTGTGGCCAGGGTCATCGATGCACCACTCTCGAACTTCGAGCGCACCATCGAGATCGATGTGGGCAGCTCTGATGGTGTCACCGTCGGAATGCCCGTCGAATCTGGATCTGGCCTGGTCGGCCGGGTTGTGCAGGTGGGGAACAGCCGGTCGCGAGTCGAGCTGCTGACCGATCCCGCTTTTGGGGCAGGGGTCAGGCTCGTGCGATCGGGCGACGCAGGCGTCATCGAGGGCAGTGGGTCTGGCGAGCTGCTGACGACCAAGTTCATCGACCTCGAAACAGTGGTCATCCCGGGCGAGACGGTCGTCACCTCGGGACTCGAAGGGTCTGTGTTCCCGGCGGGTCTGGTCGTGGGCACCGTTGTGACGGCCAGGGCCGACCCGGTCACCGGCAGCCAGGAAGTCGATGTGGCGCCCGCAGCCGATCTTGAGCGGCTCGATCTCGTCCAGGTCGTGTTGTACGAACCGGTGTTCATCGACAACCGGGGCAATCCGCCGACGACGACGAGCACTTCGACCACAACACCGGTGGTGACAATCCCTCGCCCCACCACGTCGACGGCCGATGTCACCACCACAACGGTGGCCATCACCACGAGTGCGGCGCCTTCCGCGACCACGACAACTGCCACCACGACGACCTCCAGCACCGTTCCGGACGCCACGACCACGACCGCAGCCACGACGACTACCAGCGTCGCCGAGGCGACGACCACCACGGCTGCCGTGACGACTACCAGTGCCGCCGAGGCGACCGCCACGACCGCAGCCACCACGACCTCCTCGACAGAGGGTTGAGGCCGCCGTGTTGTCGGGTGCCCGAGTCCGGATGACCCTGGTGCTCGTCGTCGGCCTCGTCGTACAGACGTCGATCGTCCCCCACATCGGATATCACGGTCGTATCCTCGATGTCATGTTGCTGCTGGCGGTCGCAGCCGGCATGGTCGGCGGCCCCGAGAACGGTGCCACCGTCGGTTTCTTCGCCGGGGTTGGCACCGACCTCGTAGTGCAGACGCCGTTCGGGATGTGGGCCCTCGCCGGCACCCTGACCGGCTACGGCGTAGGCATGGTCTACGGATCGTTCATCGGCAGCGGTCGCCTGTTCAGGTGGATCACCGTCGCGATGGCACTAGCGGTGGGAACCGTCACTTTCGTGGTCGTGGGGAGGCTCATCGGGCAGGAATTCCTGGCCGACGTAGATCTTGTTCCCGTTGTGGCTACGGTGTCGCTGGGCGGAACAATTCTTTCGCCGCTGGCCATGAAGGCCGTGGCGTGGGGTTATGGAATGGACCGGCTCCCGTGGGACACGGGGCGTCGGCGACGAACTGCGCGGGCGCAGGATCACCGATGAACGACGAACCCACCAAGGCAGCGAACACCGGCATACGCCTCGCGTTCATGGGGATAGTTGTCATAGCGCTGTTTTCGGCCTTGTTCGGCCGCATCTGGTTCTTGCAGGTTCTGGCGACCGAAGACTTCCAGGTCCAGGCGGAGACCAACCAGGTGCGTCTTGTTACGCTGCCGCCTACGCGTGGTCGTGTCCTCGATCGCAACGGCGAGATCCTCGCCGACAACGTCTTCACCGGGGTGGTTCGTGTCGAGACGAGTCAGCACACCGAAGAGGACACCGAGCTGGTCCTCCACCAACTCGAGCTGTTGACCGGGGTTCCAAGGGCCGATCTCGTCGAACGTCTCGCCGACGATTCTGAAGGTTTCTTCGCTCCTCGCATCGTGGCCACGGGCATGAGCGAGGACATCCTCGAGGTCATTTCTGAGCGTGCGTTGCCCGGCGTCACCGCCGATTGGGAGGCGGTCAGGGCCTACCCGCAGAAGAGCGCGGCCGCCCACGTGGTCGGCTATGTGGGCGCCCAGCCAGCAGACTGGCTCGAGGACCACCCAGACGACCGCTACATGCCCTCCGACGACATCGGAAGGGCGGGCATCGAGGGGTTGTTCGAAGAGCGCCTTCGCGGGACGGCGGGCATCCGCAAGATCGAGGTCGACCGCGAGAACAACGTCGTTCGCGAGTTCGGCGAGCAGCCACCGATCGACGGCGAAGACATCGTGCTCACCATCGATCTCGAGTTGCAGCGCGCCGTCGAGTTCTTCCTCCAGAAAGGGCTGACCGAGGCCCAGGGCCGGTCGTCGGCCGACGACCCGCGATACAACTATCCCGCCTACGCCGGCTCTGCTGTGGTGCTCGACGTTCGTAACGGCGACGTTCTGGCGATGGCCTCGTTCCCGACCTACGACCCCAACTGGTTGGTCGGGGGCATCACCTCATCGGTGTACGACGCAACTTTCAACGATCCGTTCATCCCCGGCCGGTTGAACAACAGGGCCGTTCAGGGGCTCTATTCGCCCGGTTCGGTCTTCAAGCTGATCACGGCCATGGCCGCCACGAAGTACGACGCCATCAGTGCCCGCGAATGGTTCTACGACCCCGGCTACTACACGGTGCCGGTGCAAGGTGGCAGCACCCACTACAACGCTGGAAACGCGGTCTACGAGGAACTCGACCTGGCCCAGGCGATCACCGAGTCCTCCGACGTCTACTTCTACTCCGCGGCGTACGAGGTGTACGCGCTGGGGGGTGATGATCAGTGGGGGATTCAGGAGGTCGCCAGGGACTTCGGATTCGGAAGCCCGACCGGTGTGCAGTTGCCCTACGAGCGCAGTGGCCGTGTTCCAGATGGCGACATCAAGAAGGCACTCTTCGAGGCCGCACCCGAGATCTACCTGGCTGCCGACAATGCCATCATCTGGGTTCCCGGCGACACCATCAATATGGCCATCGGGCAGGGGTTCCTCACCGTCACCCCGCTCCAACTGGTCAACGCCTACGCCACATTTGCCAACGGCGGGACCCTGTTCCAGCCCAACATCGTCGACAAGGCCCTGTCGCGGTCCCCAGAGACCTCTGGTGAGGTAGTCCAGAACTTCGATCCCCGCATCCTGCGCCAAACCGACCTTTCCGGAGTGCCCGTCGATGTCATCCGCGAAGGGCTCGACGGTGTGACCAAGTTCCGCAACACCGTGTTCGGACCCACCGAGGGGACGGCGTTCGATGCCTTCTACGAGGTGGGCTGGGAGCACCGGTCGTACGGCATCGCCGGGAAGACGGGAACGGCCGAGAACGACGGTGTCAACAAGACGTTGGCTCGCGACAAGGAAGACACAGCCGTGTTCGTCGGCTACGGGCCCACACAAGATCCCCGTTATGCGGTCGTGGTCCTGATGGAAGAAGCCGGGTTCGGCGGCACTGCTGCGGCACCTGTCGCCGTCAACATCTTCGATGCCTTGCGCCGCTTCGAACAGACCTGGGAGGAACCAGAGGACCTCCCCCTCGAGGCGACCACAACCGATGGCCCTCAGTGCGACGAGATTCCGATCACCGTGTTGCGCGACCCCAGCATCGAGCTGCGGGTACCAGAGGGTTGCCCCTACGGCATCCCGACTCCTGTGGTCACCGGTGAACCCGACACCGACGAGCAGTCGCTCGGCCTGCTGCCCGAGAGCGCCGGCCCCGATTCATCGGCAGCCAGCCTCGGCATGGCCGCCGCGTTCGGTGGGGTTGTAGTTGGAGGCAGCCGCAGGAGGCGGTGCCGATGATCACCTCACTTCCGGTACGACGCGACCTGCGTTCACCGGTTCGATACGTCGATTGGCTGCTACCGCTGACGGCCATCGCCATCAGCATCTTCGGGATCTTCATGAACTACAGCGCCACCTGGCGGCTTCAGCAGTTCAACGGAGACGACCCCTACACCTTCGCCCGGCGTCAGGCCGTGTTCGTCGTCTTCGGTATTGCGGCAATGATCGCCACCTCCCTCATCGACTACCGGGTCCTTCGCGAGTTCGCCCCACAGATCTACCTGATCACGCTGGCCGTCCTGGTGGCCGTCCTGTTCGTGGGCAAGGAGGTGAACGGTGCCAAGGCATGGTTCCAGCTTCCTGGCGGCATCCAGATACAGCCTTCCGAGTTCGGCAAGGTGGCTGCCATCACGGCGCTGGCGGCGTTCGCAGCAAGCCACAGCAGCGACTTCCGGCTCGACAAGCTCTTGAACTCGCTGCTCATCGTCGGCGTCCCGATGTCGCTCGTGTTCCTTCAGAACGACCTTGGAACCATGCTCGTCTACGTCGCCATCATGATGGGCATTCTGTTCGTCGCCGGCACCCGCATCCGTCACATCGTGGTCATGACGTTGCTTGGCATCATCGCGGCCACCGTGTTGTTCCAGTTCGACGACGTCACCGGCATCGAATTGATCGGTGCCGCTCAAGAGCAGCGGCTGACGGCGTTCCTCGATCAGGAGTCGGACCTCGACGTAGCGAACTACAACCTCCAGCAGTCACAGATCGCGATCGGTTCGGGTGGGCTGACCGGGCGCGGCTATTTGAACGGTATCCAAACCAACCTCGACCTGGTACCCGCTCAGGAAACCGACTTCATCTTCACCGCAGCGGGCGAGGAGCTCGGGTTCCTGTTCGGCGCCTTGCCACTGCTCGGCGCCTACCTGCTGCTCGTGTGGCGCATCCTGCGCGCGGCCCAGCTATCGAGGGACATGTTCGGCACCCTCGTGTGCACAGGTGTGCTGTCGATGCTCCTGTTCCAGATCTTCCAGAACCTCGGAATGACCATGGGCATCATGCCCATCACCGGTATCCCGCTGCCGTTCATGAGTCACGGCGGGTCGTCGGTCATCGCCGCCTTCGTCACCATCGGACTGGTTATCAATGTCCGGTCCCGCCGCTACGCGGAATAGTCGCTGCGAGTTCATCGCCATGCAGGGCGACGCGGCAACGAGCCTCCGGCGCCTATCTCCCCGATCTCGAATGAACCGTGTTTAGGCCAGTTAACATGACGAAACAATGTCGGCACTCTGGACGCGTCTCGAACCCCTTCTGTTGCGCGTTCAGAAACCTGCGCGCTACGTGGGTGGCGAAGACGGCATGGCCTCACCCCAACATGCTCCGGGCAAGGTCGCCTGGTTGATCGTCTACCCCGATACCTACGAGATCGGACTTCCCAACCAGGGCATCCAGATCCTCGCCGAGATTCTCAACGAACGCGACGACGCCGTAGCCGAGCGGTCCTATACGCCGTGGCCCGACATGGCCGCTCAGCTACGAACGGCGGGCATCCCGCTGTTCTCGATCGAGACCCACCGCGCTGCCGACGAGTTCGATGTCGTCGGCTTCAATCTCGCCACCGAACTGATCTACACGAACGTCCTCGAGACCCTCGACCTGGCCGGCATTCCCATCCACGCGGCGCAGCGCGACGACGACCACCCCGTCGTCGTCGTCGGCGGTCACGCTTCCTACAACCCCGAACCGATGGCCGATTTTGTCGACGTCTTCGCGCTCGGCGATGGTGAGGAGCTGGTCGGCGACATCACCGAGGTCGTGTCGCAGTGGAAGGCATCGGGCAAACCCAAGGGTTCGCGACGGCAGCTCCTGCGCGAACTCGCGAAGGTCCAGGGTTGCTACGTCCCGTCGCTCTACGACGTCACCTACGACGGCGACGACATCATCTCGATCGAACCCAACGCCCCCGAAGCGCCCGACCTGGTGCAAAAGCGCACTGTCGCCGACCTCGCCGACTGGCCCTATCCGAAGAACCAGCTGGTGCCACTCACCGAGGTCGTCCACGACCGTCTCAACGTCGAGATCTTCCGCGGCTGCACGCGGGGCTGTCGTTTCTGTCAGGCGGGCATGATCACCCGCCCGGTGCGCGAACGCCCCGCCGAACAGGTTCGCACGATGATCGGCGAGGGCCTGGCTCGCACCGGCTACGGCGAGGTTGCCCTCACCTCCCTCAGCACGGCCGACTTCTCCGGTATCGAGCAGGTCGTGCAGGGCATTGTCGACGATCCCGCTACGTGTGGGCAGACGTCGATTTCGCTTCCGAGCCTGCGCGTCGACACCTTCACCGTTGGCCTCGCCGCCAAGGTGGCCAACGCTCGGCGATCGGGTCTGACCTTCGCCCCAGAGGCCGGCACCTGGCGAATGCGCCAGATCATCAACAAGCTGGTGCTCGACGAAGATCTGTACGGGGCGGTGGAATCGGCCTACAGCCAGGGCTGGCCACGCATGAAGTTGTACTTCCTCACAGGGCTGCCTTCCGAGATGGACGAGGACACGCTCGGCATCTACGAGCTGGCCCAGAATTGTGTCGAGCTCGGGCGC
This sequence comes from Actinomycetes bacterium, assembly GCA_024228575.1. Classification (GTDB taxonomy): domain Bacteria; phylum Actinomycetota; class Acidimicrobiia; order Acidimicrobiales; family Poriferisodalaceae; genus JAAETH01. The sequence goes on along the minus strand of JAAETH010000104.1, from coordinate 25,424 downwards.
AAATACAACAAGAAGGCTTCGGTCACGGTCTCGTTGGGTGGCTTCGTGCCCAAGGCGCACACACCCTTCCAGTGGTTCGGTCAGAACTCGGCCCAGGAGCTGGGCCGCAAGATCGGGCTGTTGCGAGATGCCAGCCGCCGCAACAACAGGGTCAACCTCAAGTGGCACGACCCCAAGGCCTCGACGATCGATGGGCTCGTCAGCCGTGGCGATCGTCGACTCGGACGAGTCGTCGAACGTGTGTGGCGCAGTGGTGGCGTCTTCCAGGAGTGGGGCGAGTACTTCGACTACGACCTGTGGGTTCAGTCGTGTGAGGCCGAAGGTATCTCGATCGAACATGTCGTCACACGACATCGCCACGAAGACGAGGTACTTCCGTGGCAGCACATCCATGCGGGCCTGCACGCAGATTTCTTGTGGCAGGACTGGCAGGACGCACTCGACGGACACGGAATCCCCGATTGTCGGTGGACTCCCTGCTACGACTGTGGTGCATGCACCGAGTACGGCGTCGAACATATTGTCGCGTCGCCGGTGCCACCGGCCGGGGGGAGCCAGGGGACGGGGCAAGACACGTCCCCCGATGTTCTGGTGCCCGTCGTAGTCCCCGATCTGGGGGCAACCACGTGACGGGGAACTCGATTCTGCGTATTCGTTACTCGAAGTTGGGCAAGATACGTTTCACGAGTCATCGTGACGTCGCTCGCATCTGGGAGCGAACGCTTCGAAGGGTGGGAATTCCCGTTGTCTTCAGCGAGGGATTTTCACCCCGACCAAGGCTCGGCTTCGGCCTGGCCTTGCCAACCGGCTACGAATCGGCCGGCGAATACCTGGACATCATCGCGTCGCCATCGAGCGAAGGCGACGGCATGTTCGACGGTGTCGGATACGCGAGCGGTCGACGTTTCGACGTGGATCAGCTCCCCGACCTACTGTCGAGAGCACTGCCCGAAGGGATCGATGTCCAGGCTGTCGAGGTGCTGACCACACGTGGCGAATCGCTCCAAGAGCAGGTCGTCAGGTGCGGATGGGCTTTCGAGATTGCGGGTCTCGATCCTCATCTCGCCCGTGAAAGGGTGAAAGAGGTCCTCGATTTGTTGTCGCTACCGACGACACGAGAACACAAGGGTGCTGTACGCACCGACGACCTCCGACCGGCGATCACTCGCCTGGTGGTCGTTGGTCCGGGGGACTGGGGCACGTGGTTGGAGGCCGATCTGTCGGCGAAACCGCGTGTCGTGCGTCCATCGGAACTCGTTCAGGTTCTCGCTCCGGACGGAGAACTCGTCCATGCGAGACGCACCCACCAATGGAAAGAGCAGGCAGGCGCGCATCAAGAGCCGATCTCTTGTGACGCGACGCTCGCTCCGCACGCGATGGTGCGTGTGTTATGAGAAGGGAATTGCGGAGTGAACGACACTCCCGACACAGGACAGGTCGTCGAACCGAACGCCGAATCAGGCGGCTCGGGACCAACGATCCGTCGACGTCGAATCACAACCGAAACGGCCGACAAGGCTGTATCTGCCGAGCGAGACAGCCCAGCTGAGCGAGACAGCCCAGCCGAGCAGGACCGGCAACCAGAACGAGAAGAGCGAGCACCTGCCAAGAAACGGACCCGGCGTATTGCATCGGCCCAGACCAAGAGTCCTGGAGCCGGTGCGGTCCCCCCTGGTGATCCAGCTGTTTCTGGCGATGCTGCTCCGCCCGCAGACGGGGCGACCCGATCACCGTCGGGGCCCAAGACCGACGGCGGGTCGAAGCCGGTAACGCGGACCAGGACCGTCGGCGGCTCGAAACAGAAGAAGGACGCGCAACCGAAGGGCTCGAGCAAGCAGAAGCGACCCTCCACCAACGACGGTGGGTCCCAAGCCGGTGGGGATGCCGGCCCGGCTGCGTCCAAGCTGCCCCCGCCACCGTCTCAAAAGCCGCGCATCGGCGACAGTCGGCCGGCACCCGAATCACAGGATGGGTCGGACGAGCCGCAGTCGGGCAACGAGGCTGGCGGATCGGGGCAGAAGCGTCGGCGTCGAGGCGGGCGAGGTCGTGGCCGCGGCAAGAGCGGCACCGGGCAAGGTGGCGAGGCGAAACAATCCGAAGCCAGATCGACGGGCGACAAGGACAAGCGTGGCCAGCGCCAGGGCAAGGCGAAGCAGGTTTCCCCCGTCGAGGCAACCCTGGTCGACGACAGTCCCCTCGAGCTCGACGAGAAGGAGCTGAAGCGTCGCAGGGGCCGCGAGCGCAAGGGTCGACCGGCCGGGCGCTACCAGATGGCTGTTCACGTCCACGGGGACGTCACACACATCGCAGTCCTCGAGGGACGATCGCTGATCGAACACTATGTCAGCCGCCCCGCCGACGATGTCGCACAGATCCACGGCAACATCTACCTCGGGCGCGTCCAGAACGTGCTTCCGGGAATGGAGGCCGCCTTCGTCGACATCGGAACCCCGAAGAATGCCGTGCTCTACCGGGGCGATGTCACCTTCGATCGTGACGATCTCGACTCGTCGGCCGGTCAACCCGCTCCGGCCAAGGGCCGCAAGTCGCGCAAACGTGTCAAGGACGGACCTCGCATCGAGGAGCTGCTCAAGGCCCGCCAGAGCATCGTTTGTCAGGTCACCAAGAATCCGATCGGGCACAAGGGTGCAAGGCTCACAACCGAGGTTTCGCTTCCCGGTCGTTTTGTGGTCATGGTGCCCAACAGCTCGACCTATGGCATCTCCAAGCGGCTCCCCGACAAGGAACGCAAACGTTTGCGCTCGATCCTCGACAAGGTCAAACCAGAGGGTCACGGCCTCATCGTCAGGACCGCTTCGGAGGGCGTCACCGCCGAGGAGATCGAGCGCGACGTAACCCGGCTGCATCAGCAGTGGATCGAGATCGAGAAGCTGGCTTCATCGGCCAAGGCGCCCTCGCTGCTGTTCCGCGAGCCCGACATGGCCGTTCGGGTCATCCGCGAGGAGTTCAGCAAGGAGTACCGCGGCGTCATAATCGACGACAGGGCCCTGTACGAGCAGGTCAAGGGTTACATGGAGACGGTTACTCCCGCCCTCGCCGACCGTATCGAATTCCACGACACCACCGTCGAAGCCCTGCCCCTGTTCGAGCGATTCCATGTCGCAGAGCAGTTCCGCCGAGCGGTCGACCGAAAGGTGTGGCTGCCGTCGGGCGGTTCGCTCATCATCGAGGGCACCGAGGCGCTCACTGTCATCGACGTCAACACCGGCAAGAACGTCGGCTCATCAAATCTCGAGGAGACGGTCTTCTCGAACAATCTCGAGGCTGCCGAAGAGATCGCCAAGCAGCTCAGGCTGCGAGATATCGGCGGCATCATCGTCATCGACTTCATCGACATGGAGGTCAAGAAGCACCGCGACGAGGTCATGCGTGTCTTCCGTGATGCCCTGGCGAGAGACAAGACTCGCACCCAGGCCTACGACATCACCGATCTCGGATTGGTCGAGATGACCCGCAAACGGATCGGTGAGGGCCTTCTCGAGTCGGTGTCCACGGCGTGTGATGTCTGCGAGGGTCGGGGCCTCACCTATGACGAAGCCGCATTGCCTCGATAGAGTGAACGCCGCACCAACAATTGTTGGTGCGGCGTTGCGTAGGCACCCCCGAGCCCAGATAGAATGGTCCGCCGTATGTATGCAGTCATTTCAGCCGGCGGACGGCAAGAAAAGGTCGAGGTCGGCGAAACCGTTCGCGTCGACCTGCTGAACGCAGCAGAAGGCGACGACGTCACCTTCTCGCTTGTCATGTTGGCCGACGGCGATGCCGTCTTGTCGACTCCAGACGAGCTCGCCGGAGCTTCTTGCACCGGCCGGGTGCTCGGCGAAGTCAAGGGCCCGAAGATCGATGGGTTCACCTACAAGAACAAGACCAACAACAGGCGTCGATTTGGCCATCGCCAGCGCTACACCGACGTCGAGATCACAGCGATCACGAAGGGCTGACTCATGTCCAAGACCAAGGGCGGCGGTTCAACCCGTAACGGCCGCGATTCCACAGCCCAGCGCCTGGGCGTCAAGGTGTTCGACGGCCAGAACGTCACCGCAGGAAGCATCATCGTGCGCCAGCGCGGAACCCGCATCCATCCCGGCGACAATGTCGGTCGCGGAAACGACGACACCCTCTTCGCAACCTCGGACGGTGTGGTGAAGTTTGGCTCGCGTCGCGGCCGCAAGCTCGTCGACGTGCTCTCGGCCTGATCGACCGCTCTACAGGCCGAGGTCTATCGCTTCGGCGAACATGTCCGAGAAGTCGTACGCCGCGTCGGAATCGAGGTCGTTGGCGACGGCGTCCAGCTCGTCCAGCACCTCGCGAGGCGATACGTGGTCTGCCCACGGCGAGCCTCGCAGTAGCTCGGCAGCTGTGGCCACAGCGATGTCCCAGCGGAGATGGGTCGAGGCAGAACCCAGGCGCTCGCTCAAGACATCCACCCTGACGACACCTTTGAGTTCGTGGCTGTCGAGGGTGTCGGGGTCGATCCACCTGAGGGTGACCGTTCCCAGTTCGTCTCGGTCGTCGGCACCACGAACGAGGTCGACCTCGTACAGGGCCGTCACCGAATGTCCTGCTCCGATCTCGCCCGCATCTGTTCCCTCGTTGTCGAACTCACGGTCCGACATCTCACGGTTCTCGAACCCGATCAATCGCCAGCTGCGAACCACTTCAGCGTCGAAATCGACCTGGATCTTTGCGTCGAGAGCGACGGTGACGAGTGTCGAAAGCAGCTGATCATCGAACAGGCGGCGGGCCTCTTCGACGGTGTCGATGTAGGCATACTTGCCGTTCCCGGCGTCTGCGATGTGTTCGAGAAGATCGTCGTTGAACTGCCCGAATCCGACACCTATGGCCAGCATCTGGATACCTCGTCCGGCATCCTCGCTGATCTCTGCGAGGATGCCGTCAGGGTCGGTCTCGCCGACGTTGGCCACACCGTCGGACGCGAACACAACCTGATTGATCAGCCCCTCATCGAAGGTATCCCTCGCAAGTTCGTAGCCGAGCCTCAGACCGGCTTCGGCGTTGGTCGATCCACCGGTGGTCAGATCGTCGATGGCGTCGTGAATCGTCTCCTCATCATCGACGAAGGTCGGGTCGAGGTGCACCCACGCACGGTCGTCGTAGACGACGATTGCGATCCGGTCATCGCGATCGAGGTTGTCGATCAGCACATGCAGCGAGTCCTTGACGATGTCGAGCTTGTGGTCCGACTCCATCGATCCCGAGACGTCGATGACAAAGGTGAGGTTGGCATCGGCACGCCGGCGCGCGCTGACCTCCTCACCCTTGATGCCGATACGCAGCACGATCGTGTTGTCGTCGATCAGGTCGTGAGGAGCCCCGTCGGCGTAGATGGCGAACGTGTCGCGGCTAGGGGCGTCGTAGTCCTGGTCGAAGGAGTTCACGAACTCCTCGACCCTGACCATGTCGGCGGGCGGAAGCTGCCCCGAATCGATCCACTGACGTGTTATCGACAAGCTGGCGGTGTCGACATCGAGCCCGAATGTTGACGTCGAGTCGCGCGATGTGCGCTCGAAGTCACCCACCTCAACCTCAACCTCCGAGGCCGCCTCGTCGGCTGTGTCTGCGGCCTCCGTTGTGTCGGCGGTCGCGATCGTCGTCAGCGTTGAGCCTGATGCGGCTGTGCTAGTCGTGTTCCGCGATGTGGCCTCGGAACGCCCGGACCGAGACTCCGAATCTCGGTCGTCGGGCGGCCCGATCTCGGTGGTTTCAGATGTGGAGTCGGCGCTGTCGTCGGAGTCGCCGCACGCTGCCAACACCAGCAGCAGGGCTGCGAGTACCGCCAGCATTTGGATGAGGTTCTTCTTCACGGTTGTCCCTCTGTGATTGGGGCCCACCGGCCATTCCGGACGAGCCTTGGCGCACTGTGAGACGTTCATCGAAGCCCCCGCGGTTCCCGTCGCGGTCAGCCGCTCGTATCCTTCGGTGTTATGGCCGAGTTCGTGGACCAGTGTCAGCTGCACTCGCGAGCGGGTGACGGAGGAGCGGGATGTGTGTCGTTCCGTCGCGAGGCCCACACCCCGAGGGGCGGCCCCGACGGTGGCGATGGTGGCAACGGTGGCGATGTCTGGCTTGTCGCCGACCGCAACGTCTCGTCCCTGCTCGCATTTCGCGACCATCCGTTCCGCAAGGGGGAAAGCGGGGTTCACGGTCAAGGCAAGCGCAAACATGGTCGACGTGGCGACGACATCGAGGTGCCGGTCCCGGAGGGCACGACGGTTCGTCGCCCGGAGGGCGACATCGTGGCCGACCTGACCCAGCAGGGTGATCGGTGGCTCGCAGCCGAGGGAGGTCGTGGAGGTCGCGGCAACTCGCGGTTCTTGTCCAACAAACGCCGCGCCCCGTCGTTCGCCGAGCAGGGTGAGGTCGGGCAGGAGACCTGGTACGACCTCGAACTCAAGCTCACCGCTGACGTGGCCCTCGTCGGGTTTCCCAACGCCGGGAAGAGCACCCTCATCTCGGTGATCTCAGCGGCCAAACCAAAGATCGCGGACTATCCATTCACGACCCTCACACCGAACCTTGGTGTTGTACGTCGCTCGGGTCGCGAGATGATCGTTGCCGACATCCCCGGTCTCATCGATGGCGCCGCCGAGGGCAGAGGTCTCGGGCATCAGTTCCTGCGTCATGTCGAGCGGGCGAGGGTCTTGCTGTTGATGCTCGATCTGGCACCTGTCGACGGCCGCTCGGCCGACGACCAGGAAGCCGCCTTGTTGGCAGAGCTTGGCGCGTACCAGCCAGATCTGCTCGATCGTCCCCGCCTGACGATCGGTACAAAAACCGATCAAGCCGAACTGGATTGGGATGGCCAACGGATCTCTGCGGTCACACACCTCGGGGTCGATCGCCTTGTCGAACAGCTGCTCACCATGGTCACCGCAGCCCGCGACGCCGAGCCGCTGGCCGGCGAGGGTTTTGTGGTCCACCGACCCGCTCCCGAAGGCGTCGAGATCGTACGTCTGGACGACACGACATTTGAGGTCATGGGCAGGGACGCCCGGCGTGCCGTCGCACTGTCCGACCTGACCGACATCGATGCGCTCGTCTACGCACAGAACCGTCTCGAACGGCTCGGTGTCTACCGGGCGTTGGCACGTGCAGGAGCCAACGACGGCGACACGGTCGTGATCGGCAAATTCGCCTTCGACTACGAGTCCGAGTCGTGAGGTTCCGATGAGGGTTGTTGCCAAGATCGGAACGTCGTCGGTGACCGCCGCCGCCGGCGAGATCAACACACTCGCCATAGATAAGCTGTGCAACGAGATCGTCAGCGCCAGACGGGCGGGCAACGAGGTCGTACTCGTGTCCAGCGGAGCCGTGACCGCTGGCCTCCAGGTGCTGGGGTTGCAACGCCCAGCAGATGTTCGGACCCTTCAGGCCGTGTCGGCTGTTGGCCAGATCGAGTTGATGCGGGTCTACCGCGAAATCCTGGGACGTCATGGGCTTGTTGCCGGCCAGGCACTGTTGACGCCGCTCGACTTCATGGTTCGCCAGCAGTACATACACGCACGCGGCACCATCGAGCGTCTGCTCGAGATGGGGGTTGTGCCGATCATCAACGAGAACGACGCCATCGCCGACGACGCGTTGCGTTATGGCGACAACGATCGCATCGCCGCGCTGGTGGCCAACCTGATCGACGCCGACCTGCTCGTGCTGCTGACCGACGCCCCTGGGCTTCTCACCGCCGACCCGAGGGTTTCGACAGAGGCGTCGCTCATCGAGGAGATCTCCGAGATCGACCGAGAACTCGAAGCGCTGGCCGGCGGCGCGGGCGACAACGGCAGTGGCGGAATGTCGTCGAAGCTCGCCGCGGCCAAGATGGCGTCATGGTCGGGTGTGAGGTCGGTCATCGCGGCGGCGTCTCGTCCTGGGGTGGTCGGTGACGCGATCGACGCACGCCAGGGTGTTGGCACAACGGTGGTGGCTCACGATCGACGCCTCGCGGCCCGCAAACTGTGGATTGCGTTTGCCGTTCACCCAGAGGGTGCGATCGTGGTCGACACCGGCGCACGCAACGCCCTCGTGTCGCGCCAGACTTCGCTACTTCCGGCCGGCGTGATCGAGATCCGGGGCGACTTCGGCCCCGATGCCGCTGTCGAGATTCTCGGCCCCGATGGGGCGATGTTCGCCAAAGGGCTCGTTCGCGCAGATGCCCAACTGTTGCGTTCGGTGGCGGGGTTGCACACCGGTGATCTTCCGGTCGGTCTGGTCCACGAAACCGTCCACCGCGATGACCTGGTGGTCCTCGCCGACCGGTGAGCGAGGTACGGGTTCAGCGTTTGTGCGGGAGCGGGCTTCCGATCAGTTCTCCGATAGCGATCAGGTCTTCGAGACCCAGGTCCTCGAACCTGATCCTCAGCTCGTCGTTGCTCGAGGGCGAGTGGAGAATGCCGACCACTCTTCCCCCAACCGCGACGTTTTCGAGCTGGATTTCGACGCGATCGCCGATGCCGACTTCGCCGTCGCGGATCACCAGCCTGGTGCCGCCGACGCCGAGTTCCAGCAAGATGCCCTCTTCCCAGTCTCCGTCGCCGAGTTTGTATCGACAAGCCCAGTCTCCGTCGGTGCGGGTGCGCACGCGACGTTCTGGGGTCGCCGGCAACTCGAGGACGAGTGAAGGCGAGATGCCCTGGCTCATCGACCTGACGACTGCCCTAACGGCGCACGACCCGTCTCCGGTGATCCAACGCAGCAGAACCTGATCGCCCGCTCCGAAGTCGGCGCCGGCGAGTGAGTCCTCTCCCTCCAGACGCACGACACTGTCGAGAGAAGCTGCAACCGTGAACCGAAAGAGCCGCACGTCGGATCCCCACGAGACCTCGACGGTCGCGATGGTGTCGGAGCATGGAGCGAACATCACAGGGCTCTTGGGTCTGACAACATGTCCGGCATGTCTTGGCAATCGGCATCTTGCCGTTCATCTCTTAGGGGTCGCACAAATAGGCCACATGCCGTTTTGTCGAAACCGCCTCCCGCCCTTGTTGGTCCGCGGTCGACGGGACTCTCGGACCGCGGGCCTGCCCTATCCACCAGCTCGCCCAGGCTCGTGGGTCTCGTTCTTGTTGTGTTCGTTGTGTTTGGTGCCTCGTGTTCGACCGATGAGGGCGAAAGTTCAGTCGGCTTCGGCGATGGCGAGGGCTCACAGGAGACGTCCGGCGATTCGTCGACGAGTTCGGAGGATCTCCCCGACGGCGATTCCTCGGAGGACGACGAGGTATCGGTCGACAGCACTGCGACAACAGACGACGAACCCGGCGATACACAACCGTCACCGTCGGTCGACAGCACCGAACCCGCCGAGACGACGACGTCGACGACGATCGAGCAGGCACCACTTTCTTCTGAGTGCCTGGGCCTCGACTCGCCCCTCCTGCCCGCACAGATCACCTTCACCGCAGAGAACAAACTCTTCGCAGTCGGCTTCGACGGTCAACCCGGGTGTTTGTTGCCTCTCGACCCAGGATCCGAGGTCGTCGCTTGGGGTTCCCAGGCCGACAAGGTCATGTTCAGCGACGGGCGCATCAAGGCGCTGAACGACGACCCGGAGGGAAGAGCCGCCGACGGTGTTGTTCGTGAATGGGCTCAGTTCTCAAGACCTACCGGATTCAACACGATATGGATCGCTGAGGGACAGCTGCACAAGTCGCGGATCGACGGCGCTTTCGACAGCGTTCTCGAACTCGGCGTTCCGGTCAGCGGTGTGCGGTACCACCCCGACGGCTCGAACCTCCTGGTCGTGATCCAGGACCCGACTTCCGCTGGCGACTCGGTGTGGGTCACCACGAGCGAGGGCGAGGACGGGGTTCCACTCCTGTTCGCTGGGGACGAGGCGACCATCTCGGACCTTGATGTCACCTTCGACGGCTCGCGGGTGCTGTTCGTCGCGACCCACCTCGATGGCACCAGTCGCCTTCACGACCTCGACATGGCAGCGGCGACCGTCGAGGTTTCCGCGGCCGAGGGCGACGAGCTCGAGCTCTTTCTGGAACCGAGTGCCGAACATGGCGTCGAAACACTGCACGAGGCTGCGATGCCCCTCGCCGATCTCGTCGTGAATGGCGACTCGACCTACGCTGCGCTGGCAGAAGGGTCGTGCGAGACGGGACGAACCGTCGAGGTGATCGATCTTGTCGCGGGTGGTTATCCACTTCCCGTGATGGCAAACAGATCGGCCAGGCCCGTCGGCTTCACAACCCCGTCCGAGCTCATCGTGGCTGTTGACGGCGCCGAGTGTGGTGCTCTCTTCGACCTCTACGCCGTCGATCTCGAAACCGGTGCCGAGCGGCTCCTCCGGGCCCAGGTCGAGAGTGCGAAGATCAGGCGGATAGACCCGCCTCCGAGCTACAGCCTGACCGGTGTTGTGATCACGGGTTTCACCTCATGACACCAACTCGACGACGGTCCCGAGCCCTCATCCTGTGAAACACATCGGGTGTTTCTAGCGTGGAAGATCTTCTCCGGTCAGATCGGTCAGCTGCCGATCTGACGGGTGTTCGATCTGGGCAACACGCGACGCGTGTTCGACCATCATGTCCTCGAACAGCTGACGAGCGGCCCGTCCGTTGCCGAACTCGCGGCCCCGAGGTGCTCCCTCAAACCAGCGAAGTGCCGAGTCGAGAGCGGGGCCGGGCCCGTAGCCCGATTCGGTGGCGATCCGCTCGAAGATCTCGACCAACTCGATGTTCGAGTAATCGGGAAACTCCACGACCTTGGCTATCCGCGACCGCAGTCCGGGATTGCTTCTGAGCAGCCCATTCATCTCCTCGGGGTAGCCGGTGAGGATGATGACGACCCGGTCGCGGTGGTCCTCCATCCGCTTGACCAGGGCATCGATCGCCTCGGCGCCGTACTCGTCGGTACCTCTGACCAATCCGTAGGCCTCGTCGATCAACAACACGCCGTCCATCGCCGACGCCATGACCTCGTCGACCTTGGCGGCCGTCTGGCCGACATAGCCGGCGACCAGGTCGGCGCGGTCGACCTCGACCAGGTGACCCTTCTCGAGCAGCCCGAGCGCCCGGTATATCTTGCCGAGGATGCGAGCGACCGTGGTCTTGCCCGTTCCGGGATTGCCGACGAACGCAAGGTGATGTGTCATCGGCGGGACGGTCAGCCCGCGTTCTCGACGCAATGTCATGATCGTGAGAAGGTCGCCCAGCTGTCTTACGCGCTGTTTCACCGGTTCCAAGCCGATGAGGGCGTCGAGCTGGAGCACGAGGTCGGTCAACTCGTCGCGTCGATCCGAAGCCTGGCCTTCGGGCGCAAGGTTCGGGTCGAGGCCGGCTTGGGTGAGACACGTGGTCATACATGTTCGGAAGTTGTCGATGGCCGCCAGTTCGACATGTGAGACGTGGGAGTCGAGCGAGGCGATCGATTGCATCAGGTCGACCGAACGCGCCAGATACGTCGCTGCGCGTCTGCCACCGTCGAGGCGGTCGGACTCGACGAGCTGTCTGAACAGGTCCGATGGCTGGTGAAGGAACGTCCGGGCCCTGTGGAAGAACCGCCGACGGCGCAGCTCGGCCGGGGTCACCCCACTCAGGGTCGCGTTGTCGGGAGCGAACGTCTCGATGAAGATGTGCAGCTCGTCGTCGGTCAACATGCCGTCGACGTCGATGGTCGCTCTGCACAGCTCGTACACGTCGCTGGTTGCGTCGACGCCGAGTCGATCGAGATCTGTGACGAATTGCTGGATCGTGGTGGTGAAAGCACCGCCGGAGGTGGCGACCTGCATGATCTTCGATCGGAACATCTCGGGCTGTTGTGAAGGATGGAATCGAATGGGGACTGGCGGGGGAGAGGTGGGTAGGCTGTCCGGATGGCTGAGTTGTCTGCGATGCAGCAGTTGGGAGCGCGCGCCAAGGCGTCGTCGCGCCACCTCGCGTCCGCCAGCACTGCCGTCAAGAACGAGGCGCTCGAAGCCTGCGCCCAGCTCCTGGTCGAGCGCACGGAAGATCTCATCGCTGCGAACGCCGTCGATATCACAAGGGCAGAGGCCGAGGGTGTTTCGCCGACCCTCATCGAGCGCCTCACGCTCGACGAAAAACGTGTCTCGGCGATGGCCGCTGGCCTGCGGCAGGTCGCCGCACTCGAAGATCCGATCGGCTCGGTGCCGCGCGGGTGGGTGCGCCCCAACGGACTACGCATCAACCAGGTCAGGGTCCCCCTCGGTGTTGTGGCCATCATCTACGAGAGCCGCCCAAACGTCACCAGCGACGCGTTCGGCCTGTGTCTCAAGTCTGGCAATGTCGCCTTCCTTCGCGGGTCGGGAATGGCCATCTCGTCCAACACCGCCATCGCCGGGGTTCTTCGCGAGGGCCTCGTCAAGGCCGGCCTTCCCGCCGACGCTCTGGTCCTGGTCGACGACGTTTCGCGCGAAGCAGCGGTCGAGTTCATGCAGCTCGATCGGTACGTCGATTGCCTCATTCCTCGCGGTGGCAGATCACTCATCCAGTCGATCCTCGAGAACGCAACGGTTCCGTTCGTCATCGATGGCGATGGCAACTGCCACGTGTATGTCGACGCGGCCGCCGATCTCGTCATGGCGACCAACATCGTCGCCAATGCCAAGATGCAGCGCCCTTCGGTCTGCAACGCCGCCGAGTCGCTCGTGGTTCACGTCGACGTTGCCGAACGGTTCATCCCCCGTGTCGTGGCAGCTCTCGAGGGTGTCGAACTGGTCGGCGATCCCGCCTCGGTCGCCATCTCCCCCCAGATCGGCGCAGCAACCGAAGCCGACTTCGCCACCGAGTTTCTCGACTACAAGATGTCGGTCAAGGTAGTCGGGTCGCTCGAAGAGGCCATCGATCACATCAACGAAACTTCGAGTGGTCACAGCGAAGCCATCGTCACCGCCGACATGGCGACGGCTGATCGTTTTGTCCGCGACGTCGATGCAGCCGCCTGTCTCGTCAACGCCTCAACCCGCTTCGTCGACGGTGAGGAGTTTGGTTTCGGCGCCGAGATTGGCATCTCGACCCAGAAGCTCCATGCTCGTGGGCCCATGGGCCTCGAACAGCTCACGACGATCAAGTACATCGTTCGTGGAGACGGCCACACACGCGGCTGATCGTCCCCGTCCCTCCCCCCCCAATACTGAAAGACCCAGCTCATGACAGCGATCGAAACCGAACCGCGATTCGGTGATGTTCCGACGGTTCGCCAGCAGTTGCAAGATGTCGATTATCTGGCAGACGAAGGCATCGCCAGCGTGGTGTTCCTCGCGGATCGTCTCGACAAGCCGATCCTGGTCGAGGGCCCAGCCGGTACTGGCAAGACCCAGCTGGCCAAGTCGGTAGCCGAAATGATCGGCGCCAGGCTCATCCGCCTTCAGTGTTATGAAGGGATCGATGAGGCCAAGGCCCTCTACGAGTGGAACTACAAGAAGCAGCTCCTTCGCATCCAGGCCCAGAGTGGCGAGGATCACAATTGGGACGAGCTTCACGACGACCTGTTCAGCGACGAGTTTTTGATGACGCGACCGCTGCTCGAGGCGATCAGGGCTGAAGATCCGGTGGTTCTACTGATCGACGAGATCGACCGGGTCGAGGTCGAGACCGAGGCCCTGCTTCTCGAGATCCTTTCCGACTATCAAGTGTCGGTTCCAGAACTCGGCACGATCGAGGCGGCACAGATCCCGCTGGTGTTCCTGACCTCGAACAACACCCGCGAGCTGTCCGAGGCTCTCAAACGTCGCTGCCTGTTCCTGCACATCGACTATCCGCAACTCGAGCGTGAGAAGACGATTGTCCTCACCAAGGTTGCCGGCATCACCGACAACCTCGCCGACCAGGTGGCTCGTATCGTGCGTTCGATCCGCCAGCTCGAGCTGAAGAAGTCACCATCGGTGTCCGAGACGCTCGATTGGGCCCGCACCCTCGTTCTGCTGGGCATCCAGAGCATCGACGCCGAGCAGGCCAAAGAAACGCTCCACATCTTGCTCAAGTACCAGACCGATATCGAGAAGGCCTACAAGGAACTGTCGGACTGATCAGCCACCCGAGTCCGGAGGACCACCCATGCTCGATCTGTTGTCGGGTTTCATCGTCGAATTGAGGCGTGCGGGACTGCCCGTGTCGCTCACCGAGAACCTCGACGCGATGGCTGCGGTGACGCACATCCCGATCGAGGATCGCGCCGCGTTCAAGTACGCGCTCGCCGCGACCCTGGTCAAGAACGACAGCCACTGGCGTGCGTTCGAGACCGTCTTCGAGGTCTATTTCTCGCATCGTGGTCCGCAGTACAACGTCACCGACGAGAACATGTCCGATGGGGACCTCGAGCAGTGGCTGCAAGAGCAGATGGAGCAGATGCAACAGCAGGGCGACGGCTCGGGTGGTGGCGACATGTCACCCGAAGAGCTCGCCGAGATGTTGTACAGGGCCATGATGCAGGGCGACGATGCGCTCATGCGCGCCATGGCCAGGTCCGCTGTTTCAAAATACGCGGGCATGGAACCGGGGCGACCCGTCGGTGGCACCTACTACCTGTATCGCACCCTTCGTAACCTCGACCTCGAAGGCATGCTCGACCGCCTCATGGAGGAGGCCCAACAAGATGCTCCCGAAGGGCTCACCGACCTCGAGCAGAGGCTCGAGCGAGAAGAATTCCAGCACCGAATCGACGAGCTGAAGAAGGAGATCGAGGCCGAGATCCGGCGGCGTCTGGTTGCAGATCGAGGTGTCGAGGCGATGGCCAAGACCCTCCGCAAGCCGCTCCCCGAAGACGTCGATTTCATGCACGCAAGTCGCGACGAGATGGCTGCTATCCGCAAGGCGATCCAGCCCCTGACCCGCAAGCTGGCGGCACGGCTTGCCCGAAAGCGCAAGCACAAACGACGTGGTCCGCTCGACTTCCGCGCGACCGTTCGGGCATCGCTGTCGTACGGCGGCGTACCCGCGGAACCCAAGTTCAGGTATCCGCGGCCGAACAAACCAGAGCTCATCGTCGTTGCCGACATCTCGGGTTCGGTCGCCGCCTTCGCCCGCTTCACCCTGCACCTCGTGTACGCCCTTCAGGCCCAGTTCTCGAAGGTGCGTTCGTTTGTGTTCATCGACGGCATCGACGAGGTCACACACCTGTTCCAGGGCGAGGAGGACATAACGAGGGCCGTTCACCGCGTGAATACCGAAGCCGACGTCATCTGGGTCGACGGACACAGCGACTACGGCCACGCCTTCCAGGTCTTCTGGGACAACTGGGGTACCGAGATCAATCCGAAGAGCACGGTGTTGTTCCTGGGCGACGCCCGAAACAACTATCACGCCACCAACGCCTGGATCCTGAAAGAGGCGGGCAAGAAGGCACGCAACGTCTTCTGGCTCAACCCCGAACCCAGGTCGTACTGGGATACCGGCGATTCTGTCATCGGCGACTATGGCGCTCACTGCGACGGAGTGTTCGAGTGCCGCAATCTCCGCCAGCTCGAGACCTTTGTTGATCATCTGGCCTGAGATCGAGCTTGATGTGATCGAGTACACACCAGGTGCCTCGTTACGATTGTGCAACGAAGACGCCTGGTGACGTGTCACTGCGCTTGATGATGGGACAGACTTCTGTCGTGGTGGGTGCATCTGTGAGGACAACAACAGCGCGCGTGATCACCGCTTGTGTGGTGATCCTGTTTGTGGCGTCGGGATGTGAATTGAACGATCGGGTCGACGAGCGGATGCGCGAACCCGACATAACCGACCGTTTCCTTTCCGTCGAGGTCGACGAGACGTCGACCGTCGTCGATGACGAGGTTGTCGATGGGTCCGATGTCGACGGCGTCATCGACGAAAGCGACGACCGGGCCGATCAGATGGCCGACCTCGAGCGTGCAGCCGACGATCCGGCGTTGATCGTCGAGGGCTGGTGGAGCACAGGCGAACAGATTCCCGGGGGAGAGGTCGCTATTCGGGCCGACATCAGCCTCGACCTTGTCGAACTCACCGACACCCAGATCGCCGACCTCGATCTCGTCGACGAGACGCAGGAGGACACGTCTCAACTCACGAAGTGGTATCGAGTCGACGGCTCGATCGATTTCGACCTGATCGCCTCGAGTTGTGAACCGACCGGCCAAGTCGATGATTGCCGGTTGGTGAACGCGACCCACGGGTCTGTCACCGGGTTCGCGACCCGCGATGGGGATGGGCTCGTGCTCGTGCTCGATTGGCTCGGTCTCGGCAGGGGGGGAGCCCAGCTGGCGCTCCCCCTGCTCGAGGTGGAGGTCATCGATGCCAGAGGGTTCACAACGATGCGGTCGTCGACCGTGCTCGGCGATTCGATCGGTACCCGTCTGATCGATTCGAGAGTCCCTCTGACCATCGGAGATCCGGACAAGTTGTTCCGTTCGTCGAACCCGGTGGGCGAGGGCGAACTCCTGGCCCGTTGATTGTCCCGGCGGACCTTGAGCACGGCGATGCTCAGTCGACCTGTTTTGGGTGCGTCGCGACCTCATCGTTGTCCTCTTGTTGGTGCTCGCTTCGTGTGCACCGCCTGCATCCGCGGCCGAGCGATTCGAGCAAGAAGGCGATGGGCTTTCGCGGATCACCCAACGCGAACGAAGCCGGTTCAGGTCCACAGCGACGACAGCACCCAGCGGGGCGCCCCGATCTGAGCCCATTTCCGTCCTGTTGTTGCCCGCACCCGACGAACCAATCGACTCGGCGGACCCGCGTTTGGTCATGAGATGGACTCAGAAGATCGAGACCGAGTGGTTCTCGATCGACACCGTCGCCGACGTGCTCCTGAACCTCGAACCGGTGGCGTTCAACTCAGGCGACGGAGCGGTTGGGGACGATGGAGCTGTCGCAACGGCAACCAGCTATCTGATCGACGGTGTCGTCCGCCTCGATGTCGACAACATCGAATGTGAGGCCCTCGGCGCCAGGCAGACATGTGACCTGTTGGGCGTCGTCGACGCCTCGGTGGTCGGACTAGCGAACCTCGAGGGCGACGTGCTGCGAATCGAGGTCGATTGGGGCCGGTTCGGGATGCAGTCCTCACCCGGGGTACCCGAGCTGGTCGTGGGTCGATGGCGGACCGGAGACGAACGCGGCGACCCGGCGTTCGCAACGTCGACGTCGGATTCGATTGCGATCGGGCTCGAGTTTGCGGGCCTCATCGGCGGCGCGGTCTTCATCGAGGCGCACAATGGTGCCTCTGTGAAGTTGCAGGCCTCGCTCGGGGTGGGCTCGGGCGGCGGAACGCTGGAGCTGTCGGGTCTCTGAGCGAACCGCTCGGCATCGTTCAGATGGGCGTCCTCGTGTGTTCGACCTGGGCTTTCACCGGTTGGCGAGGGCGAGTTCCTCCGACGCACGAAACGCCAGATCGAGCGACTGCCGTCCGTTGAGCCTGGGATCACACATCGTTTCGTACCGTGCGCCGAGGTCGTCTGCCTCGAGAGAGTGGCTACCGCCAAGGCACTCGGTCACGTCGTCGCCGGTCAGCTCGACATGGAGCCCGCCGGCCCAGGTACCGGCTGCGCGATGGGCGTCGAAGAAGGCCTGAACCTCGCTCAGAATCGCGTCGAGGTGGCGGGTCTTCGTGCCGTCCTCGGTCGAGAATGTGTTGCCGTGCATCGGGTCGCAGGCCCAAACCACCGGGTGGCCGGATTCCTTGACCACCTCGAGAAGTGCAGGCAGACGGTCGCCGAGTACACCGGCACCCATACGTGTGATGAGGGTGAGCCGACCCTCGGCGCGCCTGGGGTTCAGTGCCTCGCACAGGGCCAAGAGCTCGTCTGGCTCGACCGTGGGGCCGATCTTGCAGCCGATCGGGTTGTGTACCCCCGACAGGAACTCGACGTGGGCACCATCGAGTTCACGGGTTCGTTCGCCGATCCACAACATGTGAGCCGAGCAGTCGTACCAATCGCCGGTGATGGAATCTCGGCGCGTCAGGGCTTGTTCGTATTCGAGCAGCAATGCCTCGTGGCTCGTGTAGAGGTCGACCTGGCGCATGGCTGCGTCGTCGAGGTTGATGCCGGCCGACTGCATGAAACGCAACGCCCGATCGATGCCGTCGGCGACCTGTGCGTAGCGACGCCCGGCCGGGCTGTCGGCGACGAACTCTTGGTTCCACCGATGGACCTGACGAATATCGGCATACCCACCCTTGGTGAATGCGCGCAACAGGTTCAGAGTCGATGCCGACTGGTCGTATGCGCGCAAGAGGCGAGCGGGATCCGGAACCCGCGCTTCTGTGCTGAAGTCGATGTCGTTGACGATGTGACCTCGAAACGACGGGAGTTCAACACCGTCTCGCACCTCGGTGTCGGCGGAGCGCGGCTTGGCAAACTGGCCCGCGATGCGCCCGACCTTGATGACCGGAACGCCACCCGAGTACTGCAACACGGCCGCCATCTGGAGGATGACCTTGAGCTTGTCGCGAATCGCGTCGGCCGTGCCGATATCGAATGACTCTGCACAGTCGCCGGCCTGGAGGAGGAATGCCTCGCCCCTGGCGACTCGGCCCAGTTCTTCGGTCAGATACCGCGCTTCGCCGGCGAAGATGAGTGGCGGCCTGGCATCGAGCTGTGTGGTGACCGCGGCTACCGACTGGGTGTCGGGCCACGAGGGCTGCTGTTTCGCCGGCCTGTCCGTCCAGCTCGCCGGGGTCCATGTAGTGGTCATCAGCTCCTCATCGTGTCCGACGCGAAAGCGCCGCCGCCACTCGATTTGCGGAGTGACGGCGGCGATCGAAACGTGAAGGGTCAGGCAGCGACGATGCGCTCTGCGTCTTGGCGCAGGTCGTTGACCGCACGCTTGACGAGGCGACGTGCTGCTTCGGCCGTGACGCCAAGCTCTTCGCCGACCTCGCGGTAGCTGCGCTTCTCGCCGTCGTTGAGGCCAAACCGTTGCTCGACGGCACGGCGAGCCCTGGCGTCGAGATTGCTGAGCAGCCCGACGACGAGGTCCTTTTCGGTGCGGTCGAGGATCTCGGCCTCTGGGCCGTCCTTGGCGTCTGGCACAAGGTCCATCAGCGTCGAGTCGCCGTCGTCGCCGACCGTACGGTCGAGCGAGGTGGGCGTCGAGATGCGCTGAAGCCAGGCGTGTTCGTCGTCGAGAGCCTCGGTGTCGCCTGAGTTGGCTCGCAGGGCAGCGCGCAGGCTGGCCGAGCGGTCGGACGGGAGGCGTACGAGGCTGGCCTTCTGATCAAGGGCTCGGCCGATCGACTGGCGAATCCAGAAGGTCGCGTAGGTCGAGAACTTGAAGCCCTTTCGCCAGTCGAACTTCTCGACGGCGTGCTCGAGTCCCAGGTTTCCCTCCTGGATGAGGTCGAGCAGCTCCATCGCCGGTGGCAGGGGGTAGCGGCGGGCGATCGAAACAACCAGGCGAAGGTTCGCCCGGATGAAGCGGTCGCGCGCTGCGGCTGCGGTGTTGACGTCCTTGCGGAGGCGTCGCTTTTCGGCCGCGGTGAGTTCTTCACCGCTCTCGATGCGCTCTCTCGCTTCGCGACCGGCTTCGATCTGCTGGGCGAGCATGCGCTCGTCGTCGGCGGTGAGGAGGGCAACCGCGCCGATCTCGTTTAGGTATTGTCCAACTGAATCGCTCATCGGATCCTTGACTTCTTGCTCACTGAAAGGGGGGATTTGGAGATCTGGGCGTTAAGCCGATCGGGTCTTTGGCTGGTGGTTGTTCCCTGTCTCCGTGACTGGTTCAACGATGCGCTACCGAAAAACCTTCCCGACAACACTGTGAAAAGTGTCACAGGTATAGTCGGGGGAGTAAATATGGGCCCGATGACAACGCTCTCAGAGCTGAGTGCGTCACCATATGAGGCCTCGCGAACCCGTACACTGCCGTGGCGTGCCGGATTCCTCATTGTTGCACACTCTCCCTCAGAAATACAGGGGTTATTCGGCATCGTCGGATGCCGACTTGAACATCACCGACGACACGAGGGAGTCGATGCGGTGAGCGACGATGGGCAGCACCTTGAACCTGCCGGTCTCTTCGACCAGGAAGCCCGCGACGAGGGCGGATACCTGACCGACGCCAGGGTGAGATTGCCGCGTTTTGGGACCGGCGGCAGGCGGCCTCCGCCCAAAACATCCTTACCGCTGGGAAAGGCTCGAGGCTCGATCGCCACTCGTTCGGACTCGGTCGCAAGACACCCGTCGAGCAAACCCCAGCCAGGGCCTCGTCCGATCGAGGCCCCGAACCGGGGCGGCATCGTCGTCCCGCTGCTCATCCTGCTCGTCTCACTCGCCGGACTCGCCTACGTCGGATACGACCGCTATCTCGCCGATTCGGCCGTCGAACCCACGGCCGAACCCGCTCTCGCCGCTGGCGTTGCGACTCCCGAGGCCACCACGGCATTGTTTGTGCAAACAGATGGTTCGGGAGCCAGCGTCGGATTCACAATGATCTCGCTCCACGACTCGGGTGAGGCCGCGATGGTGTTCGTACCGGCGTCATTGATGATCGAGGTACCCGGCATCGGGCTCGACACTCTCGTCTCGGCCACCCGCTTGGGAGGAATCGATCTTTCATCCCTGGCATTGGAGAACCTGCTGACCGTCGGGTTCGATCACGTCGTCGAGCTGACTCCCGCAGATCTCACCGAGCTGACCCGCACGTTCGATCCTCTGCTCGTCGAGAATCCGCGCCGGCTCGACCGGGCGACCGATCGAGATCGCGTCGAGGTGCTCTATCCAGCGGGGGCCCTCTTGCTCGAAGCCTCACAGGCCGCCGACTATCTCGCGAGGCGCAGCATCGGCGAGACCGAACTGCAGCGTCTCGTTCGACACCAGGAGTTCTGGGTTTCGCTGCTCGATGCTCGCTCAGCGGTTGTCGCGGACGAACTCGATGTCGCAGACAACGTCGACGATTTCCTCGACGGGTTGGCAACACGAGCCGACTCGGTCGAGTATCGGATCCTCGAGGTCGACCTCATCGGTGGCGATGGCGACCTCTACGGAATCGACAGGGACTACCTCGACGATGTCATCGTCCGACTCGACCCGGGCAGGTCGGAGGGCGACGTCATCCGTACCCGCGTACAACTCCTGAACGGTGTCGGTATCCCAGGCCTTGCCGCTCCTATCGCCAGGTTGATCAACCCGGCGTACGCCTCGGTCGAGCTGGTCGACAATGCGGCTCGGTTCGATCATGACGTGACCCAGGTGGTCTACTACCGCGATGAACAACGCGGCGCGGCCGTCGCCATCCGTGATGCCCTCGGTGTGGGCGATGTCGTGAAACAGATCGAACCGATCGACGTCGTCGACATCACCGTCGTCGTCGGCTCGGACCTGGCATCGGTAGTTGCCATCGAGACAACTGCCGCCGAAGTGATCGAAGCCGGCTAGGCGGAGGTAGCGTTCAGTCGATGTCCCAAGGCAGTTCCCCCGAGATCGAGCGCGACGAACTCCCGTTGTTGGTGCAGGCTGCCGCCCAAGGTGCTTCTGAGCTGAAGGCCGACGACATCGTCGTGCTCGACGTGGGCGACATTCTCGGCGTGACCGACTACTTCATCATCGCCAGCGCTCCGAACGTGCGTCAGGTGCGGCGAATCGCCGAGGAGATGGAAGAACACGTGAAGCGTGCCGGGGGCGACGGGACGAGCAGGGCGGAGGGTACTCGCGAAGGAATGTGGGTCCTGCTCGACTTCGGAGCATTCATCGGCCACGTATTCCACACCGAATCTCGCACCTTCTACGATCTGGAACGACTGTGGAGCGAGGCACCTCGCCACCATTGGGTCGACACAGCCGTTCGGCCTGGTGCCCCCTCCCGCAGCCTTTCGACCACACCGAGGGCATAGGCAAGTCGCTGGAGTTCGGCAGGTAGGGCACGGATCATCGGCGTCTAGTTGGCGAGCCAGTGGTCGATGAGGCGCCCGGCTATCGACATCGCACCCCGAGGACATGGCGGCAGCTCGTCTGGTCCGAACCAGCCTGCCTCCACGATCTCCTCCTCCTGAATCTCCAGCTCGCCGCCGGCGTAGCGGGCGTTGAAGCCGATCATCAGCGAGTGCGGGAACGGCCATGGCTGGCTGCCGAAGTAGGTGATGTCGGTCACGTCGATCCCGACCTCCTCCTTGATCTCCCTCTCGACACACGTCTCGAGGCCCTCACCCGGCTCGACGAACCCGGCCAGGGTCGAGAAGAACCGCCCGGGAAACTGCCGTCCGTGTGCGAGCAGGATCTTGCCGTCGTCGCGTTCGACGAGGACGATGACGGCGGGGGCAAGCCGCGGGTAGGCGAGGAACCCGCAGGCCGGGCACTGCCTGGCCCTGTCGTTCTGGTGGAGTTCGGTCTCGGAACCGCAACGGCCGCAATAGCGGTGTGTGCGGTCCCACTGAATGATCTGTTCTGCCCGTCCGGCCAGCATCCACTCCGGTTCGGGAACCCGCGTGTAGAGCGACCTCAGGTGGACGAGTTCGTGCCAGTCGTGTGGTTCGTCCTCGTCTGGCAGATCGACGGCCCAGACCGGTCGGCCGTCGAGAAGCCCGAGGAAGTGGTGGGGGCCGGTTGCCGAAGCCGGTGGCTCCGAACCGAACGGGAGCGATCCGGCGCCGGCCTCGATGACCACGTGGCCAGATCTGACGATGATCCAGTGGGCATGGTCGTGATCTGTGTCGTCCGGCGGGTTCACGTGCGGTTCGAACTGCATGGCCATGAACCATATAGCCGCGCTCATCGGGCAAACCAAGTGCCCATCGAACTCTCGCGGCGGTAGTGTCGCCGACCGTGACCAAACTAGGAACACTCGCTCTGGAACATGGTGACGGCGACCTGTTCGTCGGCACGAGCCCCGCCTCGGAGTGGGGACGTATCTATGGGGGGCTCGTGGTGGCGCAGGCCTTGCTGGCTGCGGGCCAGACGGTGCCAGAGGGTGTACATCCTCATTCGTTGCACGCCTATTTCGTTCGTGCCGGCAACTCGGCCGAGAAGATCGACTACGACGTCGAGCGGGTTCGTGATGGGCGTTCGTTTGTGACCAGAGCCGTTCATGCCAGACAGTCGAACGGCAACATCTTGATGATGATCGCATCGTTTCATCGCGACGAGGTTGGCCACGATGCCCAGAACGTCGAGATGCCGATCGTTCCGGCGCCCGACACAATCGAGCGGGCCGGATGGATGTCGGACAGTGACTGTCGCGAGATGGCGGGCGACGGATCGGGCCATTGCTCGATGTGGGGCCGCTGGGATGGCGCCCCGTTGTTGTCGCGCCTCGAACACGCGGCCGCGGTCGCCTACCTCTCCGACGCGATGCCGATGGATTCGATAGCCGACACCCACCCCATCAAGCCGGCCCAAGGCGAGTGGGACAAATACTTCATGTCGGCCAGCCTCGACCACGCCATCTGGTTCCACGGCGAGATCGTGGCCGACCAGTGGTTGTTGTACGAGTCGCGCAGCCCCGGGCTGAGGGGTCATCGCGGCGTCTGCTACGGCAATGTGTTCACCGCCGATGGCCGGCTGGTGGCCTCCGTGGCGCAGGAGGGTCTGCTCCGCGAAGTTGATGGGAGCAGCGAGTGAAGATGCCCGATGACACGTACACACACGGACATCACGATGCGGTGTTGCGATCGCATCGTTGGCGTACCGCAGAGAACTCCGCCGCCTATCTGACCCCTAGCCTCAGACCGGAAATGGCGTTGCTCGACGTTGGATGTGGGCCAGGGAACCTGACCATCGATCTGGCGGGCTTCGTCGCACCGGGGCGAACGGTGGGAATCGATCGTTCGCAAGACATCGTCGCCCAGGCAACGGCTTCGCTCGATGAGAGCAGTGACGTTCGGTTTGAGGTCGGCGACGTCTACTCGCTCGACTTCGAAGACGATTCATTCGATGTTGTGCATGCTCACCAGGTTCTGCAGCATCTTTCCGATCCCGTGGCCGCACTTCGCGAGATGGCCAGGGTCACGAGGCCAGGCGGACTGGTCGCGGCGCGCGACGCCGACTATCACGCCCTGACCTGGTACCCGGGTGACCCGAGGCTCGACCGCTGGATGGATATCTACCAGCGGGTTGCCAGGGCCAACGACGCCGAACCCGACGCCGGTAGGGCCGTGCTCGCGTGGGCCCACGAGGCCGGTTTCGCAAACGTCGAGGCGACTGCATCTGTCTGGTGTTTCGCGGACGCCGAGTCGAGATCTTGGTGGGGTGGCCTGTGGGCGGATCGTGTGACTTCATCCGCGTTCGCCGATCAGGCGATCGGGTACGGCTTCTCCGATGCGGCCGAATTGATCGAGGTGGCTTCGGGGTTCGACGACTGGGCTGCGAACCGTGATGCATGGTTCATCGTTCCTCACGGCGAGGTCTTGATCCACGTCTGAACAGCGGGGTGACCATCGGCCCTGTCGCGATGCCGCCGGGGCGAGCACCCTGGCGAGGTGACAAGGGGCCCACTCATCGCAACCGTGACCGTGAACCCGGCTCTCGACGTGTCGGTCGAGGTCGAGTCCCTGGTCGCCGACATCAAGGTGCCTGCCGTGCAGTACCGCAGGGATCCCGGCGGGGGAGGCGTCAACGTCTCGCGCATGCTTGCTCGGCTGGGGTCGAGGGCTCGCACGGTCGTGGTGGTGGGCGGGTCCACGGGCGACGAGTTGGTGTCGAAGGTCGAGGCGGAGGGTCTGCGAGTCGATGTGGTGCCGATCGATGGGCAGACACGCGAGAACCTCTCGGTCACCGACCGGACGACGGGCGAGCAGTACCGGATTGTTGTGCCGGGTGCCGCTGTCGATCATCCGGATCATCTGATCGATGTTGTCGTCAGCGCTGTCGGCGACTCGTCGGTCGTCATCTTGTCCGGCGGCCTCGCGCCTGGCCTCGATGTGTCCTTCTACCGACGGATCGCCGAACGCCTCGACGAAGCGACGGTCATCGTCGATGCACTCGAACCCCAGGTTCTCGCCGATGTCGTCACCGGCTCGGTCGCGATCGTGAAACCCAACGTGCACGAGCTCGGGTCGATCGTCGACATTGGTGATGGTTCGGATCCACAACTCGCTGTCGCGGCCAGGTCGGTCCTGGAGCGAGGGTCGGTCGAGGCGATCGTTTTGTCGCTCGGGTCGAGAGGTGCGTTGCTCGTGAGGCGCGAAGGCCCGCCGATTCGTTTCGTCGCTCCGAGGGTCGCGGAGGTGGTGAGCACCACGGGAGCCGGCGACTCGCTGGTGGCCGGTATTGCCCACGTCATCTCCGATGGTGGGTCGATGAGTGATGCGGTGCTCCTCGGAGTCGCCGCGGGCGCTGCCACGGTGGCCGCGCCCGGTACCCAGCTAGGATCGCACGACGAGGTTCGCGGGCTGGTCGGACAGGTGAAGGTAAGGACGGTCGAGATCGATGGCTGAATCTCTTGTGGTTGGTGTTGTGGCGGTTGGTCGTTCAACCTTCGACACCGAGCTGGCAGCTCGCACCGCCGAGCAGGCGTTTGCGGTGCTGC